>NZ_BAAGXS010000005.1:0-147279 GCF_054779715.1 Actinophytocola sediminis
GGCGCGCCGACGCCGGTGAGCGCGAGCCCGGCGGCCGGGGCGGCGGTGGCCGCGGACATGATGCCGGAGACCCTGGCGACGCCGTCGACGGTCTGCACGTACCAGGCGTCGTTCTCCGGGGTGAAGGCGTCGTCCGGTCCGCCGAGGACACTCCTGGCCGCGGCGGCCGCCTCGCGCAGGTGCTTGGCCGTCAGCCGCCGGGCCCGGTTCGTCACCGCGGCGATGGCGTCGTCCAGGCGGGCGGCGCGGTCCACCCGATCGAGGTAGGCGGCCTGGCGTTGGGCGTACTCGGGGTGACCGACGTCGTGCGGGATGGCGGCGGCCGCGGTGGTGAGCGCGTCCTGGGCGTCGGCGAGCTGGCCGTTGAGCTTCCTGGCGGTGGTCTCCAGGTTCTCCGCGGTGTCCTGGTTGGCCTTGAGCTGCGTGGCCCAGGTGCCGAGGGCCTCGGCGACCGCGCCCATGGACTCGATGCCGGTGCCCAGCGCCATCGGCAGGTCATCGCCGTGGTCGCTGAACTCCTCGGCGGCCGCGCCGCCCCAGTCGGCGTCGTCGGTGATCTCGCAGGCCCGCTCCAGGCGCGGCACGACGGTGGCCGCGGTGCTGATCGCGCGCGCCAGGGCGACCAGCGCGGCCTGGACGGCCGCGAGCTCACCGGGGGCGGGGTCGAAGCCGAGGGCGGGGAAGGCGCGGGTCATCGGGGGACCTCGACCATGGCGCGCAGCCGGTACTCGTTGGCGTCCTCGACGAGCTGGTAGTTGGCCAGCGCGGCGCGGGTGTTCTCCGCCGCGCGGTCGATCTTGTCGCGCATGTCGCCGAGGTTGGTCCGCCACTGGTCGATGACCTCGGTGACCGCGGCGGACAGCGCGGCCGGGCCGAGGTCGCCGGCGGAGTCGCCGAGCAGGCCGATGACGGCGGTGACCTCGGCGGCGCAGGCGTTGAGCTCGCCGACCCTGGCCGCGATGCCGGCCTCGTCGACGACGTATCCGTCATCCATGGTGATCCTCTCCGGTGGGGGTCGGGCGGTGGTCGGATCTGTGGTCGGACAGGCGAACACCACGCCAGAGTGAACGGCCGCCCACCCGTTCGGGGAAACCGTCACTGCGCACCGGGGCAAACCGACGGCACGCCCCGACAAACCCTCCTGTTGAATAGGGCACCGTGACGGAAGACGAACTGGACGACCTGGTCGTGCACATGTCCGATGTCGGGGTCCGCCGCGGCACCACCAACCTCCTCGCCGGGGTGAGCTGGAGCGTCGAGCTCGACGAACGCTGGGTGATCCTCGGGCCAAACGGCGCCGGCAAGACCACGCTGCTGCGCCTGGCCGCCGCCGAGCTGCACCCGACGACCGGGCGGGTCCACGTGCTCGGCGAGCGTCTCGGCCGGGTCGACGTGTTCGAGCTGCGCCCGCGGATCGGCTTCTGCTCGGCGGCGCTGATCCAGCGGGTGCCGCCCCAGGAACGCGTGCTGGACGTCGTGGTCAGCGCCGGCTACGCGGTGCTCGGCCGCTGGCGGGAGGACTACGACACGCTGGACACCGGCCGGGCCACCGAGCTGTGCAAGGCGCTGGGCATCGCGCACCTCACCGAGCGGGAGTTCGGCACGCTGTCCGAGGGTGAGCGCAAGCGGACCATGATCGCCAGGGCGCTGATGACCGACCCGGAGCTGCTGCTGCTCGACGAGCCGGCCGCCGGGCTCGACCTCGGTGGCCGCGAGGACCTGGTGTCCCGGCTGTCCGAGCTGGCCCGCGACCCGGACGCGCCGGCCACCATCCTGGTCACCCACCACGTCGAGGAGATCCCGCCGGGGTTCACCCACCTGCTGTTGGTCGCCGACGGCGCCGTGGTCGCACAGGGTCTGCTCGACGACGTGCTGACCAGTGCGAACCTGTCCGCCACGTTCGGCCAGGAGCTCGAGCTCGACCGGCTTGGCGACCGGTACTTCGCACGCCGCCGTGCTGGCGACTAGGTTGTGTCCGATGGGTACTGGTCAGTAGGGAGGCGTTTGCCGTGGGTGAGTTCGTCAGACTTGAGGTGGACGGCGGTGTCGGCACCATTCGGTTGGCCCGCCCCCCGATGAACGCGCTCAGCAAGCAGGTCCAGGAGGAGATCCGGGCCACCGCCTTCGAGGCAGGCGAGCGCGACGACGTGCGCGCGGTGATCGTCTACGGCGGCGAGAAGGTGTTCGCGGCCGGCGCGGACATCAAGGAGATGGCCGACATGTCCTATGTGGACATGTCGAAGCGGGCGGGTCGGCTGTCCTCGGCGTTCACCTCGGTGGCCAGGATCGCCAAGCCGACGGTGGCCGCGGTGACCGGCTACGCGCTCGGCGGCGGGCTGGAGCTCGCGCTGTGCTGCGACCGGCGGGTCGTCGGCGACAACGCCAAGGTCGGTCAGCCGGAGATCCTGCTCGGCGTCATCCCCGGCGCCGGCGGCACCCAGCGGCTGGGCAGGCTGGTCGGGCCGAGCAGGGCCAAGGACATCGTCTACACCGGACGCTTCGTCGACGCGACCGAGGCACTGGCGATCGGACTCGCCGACGAGGTCGTCGCCCCGGACGAGGTCTACGCGGCCGCCCGGCGGTGGGCCGAGCAGTTCGCCACCGGCCCGGCGCGGGCGCTGGCCGCAGCCAAGGCCGCCATCGACGGCGGTCTGGAAAGTGACCTGAACAGCGGGCTGCGGTTGGAGAGCGAGCTGTTCGCGGCGCTGTTCGGGACCGAGGACCAGCGCGACGGCATGCGTTCGTTCATCGAGAACGGCCCGGGAAAGGCGACCTTCAGTGGCAAGTGATCCCGCTCCCAACCCGCACGCGACGGCTGCCGAGGTCGAGGCGGCCCGGTCGGATCCCAAGCTGGCCAACGTGCTCTACCACGACTGGGAGGCCGGCACCTACGACGAGAAGTGGTCGATCTCCTACGACGAACGGTGCATCGACTACGCCGTCGGCCGGTTCCGCGCGGTCGCCGGCGAGCAGGAATGGCCCTACCCCAAGGCGATGGAGCTGGGTAGCGGCACCGGGTTCTTCCTGCTGAACCTCATGCAGGGCGGGGTGATCAAGCAGGGCTCGGTCACCGACCTGTCGCCCGGCATGGTCGAGGTGGCGCTGCGCAACGCCGAGCAGCTCGGTCTCGACGTCGACGGCCGGGTCGCCGACGCGGAGCGGGTTCCCTACGACGACAACACGTTCGACCTCGTCGTCGGGCACGCGGTGCTGCACCACATCCCCGACGTGCCGGCCGCGTTCCGTGAGGTGCTGCGGGTGCTCAAGCCGGGTGGGCGGTTCGTGTTCGCCGGGGAGCCGACCAAGATCGGCGACCGGTACGCGCGCAAGCTCGGCCAGCTGACCTGGTGGCTCACCACCAACATCACCAAGCTCCCGCCCCTACAGCGTTGGCGGCGGCCGCAGACCGAGCTGGACGAGTCCTCCCAGGCCGCCGCGCTTGAGGCGATCGTCGACCTGCACACCTTCGACCCGACCGACCTGGAGCGTGTCGCGGTCGAGGCGGGTGCGCGCGACGTGCGGGCGGTGACCGAGGAACTGGCCGCGGCGCTGTTCGGCTGGCCGGTGCGGACCTTCGAGGCGGCCGTGCCCCAGGAGCGGTTGACCCTGGGCTGGCGGCTGTTCGCGTACAAGGCGTGGCTGCGACTGTCCTGGTTGGACGAGAACGTGCTGAGCAAGGTCGCGCCGAGGGATCTGTTCTACAACGTGCTGGTCACCGGGACCAAGCCCTGACCTACGAGTTCACCTCGGCCGATGTCGCGTTCCTGCGCTCACCCGCTGGGGACGCGGCACTGGCCGAGGTCGACCGGCTGGCGCTGACGTCGGCCTCGTACCTTGCCGACGTCGGCACTGCCCGGCGGTTGCTCGGCGACCGCGCGGGCGCGGTGCTGGAGACCGTGCTGTTGCGCCGCCGCGCGGTGTCCAAAGTGGATGATCCGGGGCGGTGGTTGTTCACCGACACCGCGCTGCAGCAGGCGACCCCGGCGCCGGTGGCCCGGTTGCGGGCGCGCCGGTTCGCCGGCCGGGACGTGCACGACCTGACCTGCTCGGTCGGCGTCGACCTGGCCGCGCTGGCACGGGTGGCCGACCGGTGCGTCGGGTCGGACCTCGATCCGGTGCGGCTGCTCATGGCCCGGCACAACGTGCCGAACGCGACCCTGGTGCGCGCCGACGCGCGGCACCCGGTCACCAGGGGCACGGCCGGGTTCGCCGACCCGGCTCGACGCGATTCGACGGGCCGGCGGCGGTGGCAGGCGGGTGACTTCGTGCCGCCGCTGGACTCGCTCGCCGCCGCCTGGCCGGGCGACCTCGCGGTGAAGTGCGCGCCGGGGATGGACTTCGACGCGCTCGGTTGGCCGGGGGAGGTGGAGCTGGTCTCCCTCGACGGCCAGGTGCGGGAAGCCTGTCTGTGGACCGGATCCCTTGCCAGCAGGGGAGTTCGCCGGCGGGCGACGGTACTGCGCACCGGCGGTCCTGAGTGGACGGTCACCGACGCCGACCAGGACGACTGTCAGGTGACCGAGCCGGCCGAGTGGCTGGTCGATCCCGACGGCGCGGTGGTGCGCGCCGGTCTGGTCCGCAACTACGCGGCCAGGCACGGACTGTCCCAACTGGACGAACGGATCGCCTACCTCACCGGCGAGCACCCGCCGCCCGGCGTCCGCGCGTTCCGGGTGCTGGAGTTCGGGCACTACAGCGAGAAGGAACTGCGCCAGACCCTGCGCCGCCGCGAGGTCGGCCGGCTGGAGATCCTCGTCCGCGGCCTGGACGTCGACCCGAACACCCTGCGCCCCCGCCTGAAACTCAAGGGCCCCCACGAGGCGACCGCCGTCCTCACCCGCATCGGCCGCACCCCAACAGCCTTCATCTGCACCGCCGAACTGCAGTGAAGGGTCCCTTCGCTGCACACTGGTGCGATGAAGGACGCCTTCATCGCATGTGCGGGCGCCGGGTTAGTCGGCTGAGCTGAGGCGTTCCAGTAGGAAACCGCGGACCGCGTCCAGGTCGGCGGTCAGCGCGACGTCGACGAGGCGGTCGCCGCGGTCGCCGGTCGCCTCGCGCGCGCCGACCGTGCGCCGGTCGGCGATCACCGCGCCGCGCGCGGGACCCTGGCCGCACTCGACGTCCAGCGGCAACGCGGTGGTCGTCAGGATGCCGGGGCTGATCGCCTCCGCCATGGCCACCGCGTCGTGCAGCACGGTGCCGTCGCGGCCGAGCGCGCGGCGGTAGTGCTCCCGGTAGGTCGCGGTCAGGCCGACCAGCGTGCTGCCCCGAGGACCGCTGGCCGCCAGCCGGTCCAGCCACTCGGTGTCCACCGCGCAGCGATGCGTCAGATCCGTTGGCACCAGCACCGTCGGCACCTCCTCCTCGACCAGCACCCGCCTGGCCGCCTCCGGGTCGCTCCACACGTTGAACTCGGCCGCGGCCGTGACGTTGCCCTCGGCGATGGCCCCGCCCATGATCACGATGCGCTCGATCCTGGCCGCCAGCGACGGATGCACCGCGAGCAGCAGCGCGATGTTCGTCAACGGCCCGATGGGCACGATCGTCACCGGCGAGTCCGCCTTCTCCAGCAGCGACGCCATGAGCGTCACCGCGTCGACCCCCGCCAGGCCCGTTGCCCGCTCCGGCAGCGTGTCCGACCTGCCGGACAACCCGTCCTGGCCGTGCACATACCGGGCGCGGTGGGGATGGGGGAAGGCCAGCGGCCGGTCGGCCCCGGCGGCCACCGGCACGTCCTCGCGGCCGTAGAGCGCCAGCACCCGCAACGCGTTGCGGGTCGTCATGGCCAGTCCGACGTTGCCGAACACGGTGGTCACGCCGAGCAGGTCCACCTCGGGGCTGGCACACGCCAGGGCGATGGCGAAGGCGTCGTCGATGCCAGGGTCGGTGTCGATGATCAGTGCGGTCACGTGTCGCACGGTAGCGGGCAGCGCAAATTCCGTGACCGGCGTCGGCTACGGTCACCTGCCATGACGTCGATGTGGGGATCGCCGGTCGCCGACCGGTTCCGCGGTTGGCAGCGCTCTCGGCGGGATCCGAACCAGGCCAGGTTCCTCACCGTCGACTCGCTTCGCTGGGTGATCCGCAACCGCGCGTGGACGCCGTGGTACCTGGTGCGCTACTGGCGGCTGCTGCGGTTCCGGCTCGCCAACCCGCACATCGTGTTGCGGGGCATGGTGTTCCTCGGCAAGGACCTCGACGTGCACTGCCGTCCCGGCTACGGCCGGATGGAGATCGGCCGGTGGGTGCACATCGGCGACGGCAACGCGATCCGCTGCCACGAGGGCTCGCTGCGCATCGGCGACAAGGCGGTCTTCGGCCGGCAGAACGTGATCAACTGCTACCTGGACATCGAGCTCGGCGAGGCCGCGCTGGTCGCCGACTGGGTCTATATCTGTGACTTCGACCACGTGACGGCCGACATCAACCTGCCGATCAAGGACCAGGGCATCGTGAAGTCGCCGGTGCGCATCGGGCCGGACACCTGGCTGTGCACCAAGGTCACGATCACCAAGGGCAGCCGGGTCGGGCGGGGGAGCGTGATCGGGGCGCACGCCGTGGTGAAGGGCGATGTCCCCGACTACGCGGTCGCCGCCGGCATCCCGGCCAAGGTCGTGCGCGACCGGCGAACGGCCTACGAGGCGGATGCCCGGCGCCGGGCGGCGGTCGCGGACATGTCGCGCAAGGCCTCCGCCGCCCTGCGCCGAACCCTGGGCAGCGGTTAGCCCTACTGGACGGTCCGGGCCTGCCCCGCACCGTTGTCGGCCGGTTTGGGCGAGGGCCCTGAATGCCCCATTCAGGACGGTGAACGTCGCCAATGCCTCATTCAGGGCATTGCGGCCGGGACGGTGCGGAGGGTTAGCTCGCCAGGGGTTCGACGGCCAGGTAGGCGCGGTAGTCGCTGAAGTGGCGGGTGTAGATCTCGGCGCCGTCGCCGAGCGGGCCGTCCACCTCGGTGACGTCCACCAGGTGGCGGAAGCTCCAGGTGATCAGGTCGCCGGTGTCGTCGGGGTAGGTGGTCTCCCGGGACTCCGCGTGCTCGCGGGCGCGCTGGGCCGCGTGCTCGGCCGAGTCGGCCGCCAGCAGTGTCACCGTCTCCTCGAACAACGGCGCGTGGTCGGGCCGTGAGCTGCGCACCTCGTACATGAGCACGGCCGCGAACATCCTCGTCATCGCGATGGTCCCCTTCCCCCGATCGGTCTACGACCACGACCGTAGGCCGAAACGGACGCTCAGGCCATCGGGAAACACCCCTAGTCGACCAGGAAACTAGTCGTGGAACGCGTTTCCGGTGGCGATCTTGGGTCGACCGAGCACCGGATGTGTACGGACGGTAGCGCAGCGGTACACCGATGCGGTGGCCTCGGCGATCGTGGTCCAGTCGAACTCCCGCGCCAGCCGGGCCTTGGCCGCCCGCGCGCGGCGGGCCGCGGCCGCCGGATCGGCCAGCACCGCCCGCACCGCGCCGACGATCCCCGGCACGTCGCCCGGCGCGATCGACAGGCCCGTCTCGCCGTCCACCACCAACTCCGCCAGCCCACCCGCGGTGGAGGCGACCAGTGGCGCGCCGGCGGCGGCCGCCTCGAGCGCGGCGATGCCGAACGGCTCGTAGCGACTGGGCAGCACCACGACGTCCGCCGCCGCGAGCAGGGCGACCAATGCGCGGTCCGGCAGGTGCCCGACGAAGTCCACCGCGCGGCGAACCCGCAGCTTGCGGGCCTGTTCGACCAGTGCGCTCGCCTGCACGCCCCGGCCGGCGAGCACCAGCCGGGCGCCCGGGTGGTGGCGGCGCAGCCTGGGCAGCGCGGTGAGCAGGTCCGGCACGCCCTTCTCCCATTCCAGCCGGCCGAAGTACACGACCAGCGGCCCACCGGCCGGCCGGTGGCGCTCCCGCGCGGCGCGCACGGCGGCGGGGGAGACCCGCCAGCCGCGGGGCTCGATGCCGTTGTGGATCACGCTGATCTCGGCCGGCTCGAGCTCGAACAGCTGGGCGACCTCGGTGCGCATCGCGGTCGAGCAGGTGATCAGCCGATCGGCCCGGTTGGCCAGCCACCACTCCACCGAGTGAACTTGTTGGTTCAGCCGTTGGGACAACCAGCCGCTGTGCCGGCCGGCCTCGGTCGCGTGCACGGTGGCCACCATCGGCACCCTGGTGTGCTCGGCGAGGGTGATCGCCGGGTGGGTGACCAGCCAGTCGTGCGCGTGCACCACGTCCGGCCGCCAGCCACCATCCACAAGGGACAGGCCGGCGCGGATCATGCCGTGCCCCATGGCCAGCGTCCAGGCCACCAGGTCGTGCTCGAACAGCAGGTGGGTCGGGTCCTCGGCCACCCGGATCACCCGCACGCCCTCGACCACGGTGTCGGTCGTCGGGTGGGTGAGCGCGTCGGTGCCCGCCTCGTGCCGGCACAGCACCACGACCTCGTGCCCGAGAGCGGTCAGGTGCCTGGCGAGCGCGTGCACGTGCCGGCCGAGCCCGCCGACCACGACCGGCGGGTACTCCCAGGACAGCATCAGGACTCGCAGCCGGCTCATGCGCACAACCCCCTGGCGTCGAGTTGGCCGAACGGGCCGTCGGTGGCGCGCAACCGCGCCGCGCGGTGCACCGCCCGGTCGTGCTGGCCGGCGCGGATCATGCCGGCCAGTTCACCGAAGCGGTCGCCGTGGATCTTCGCCCGGCGACGGGCGTAGTCGGCGGCGGAGTCCTTGGTGACCATGAACGCCCAGTCGCTGGACAGGGTCAGCAGCGCCTCGCGGACCAGCTGGTCGCGGGCCGGGTCGCGGTGGTCGCGCGCGCCCGCCGGCAGCGCCAGCAACTCGTCCTGCACCGCGGCGCCCTGCGCCACCAGGTCCGACACCTGCTCGCCGTCCCAGACCCGCCAGTCCTTGCCCGATCCCCACGACGAGCTCGGCAGCTCCACCGCCGGGCCGACGTGCCCGGCGTCCACGGCGCCGCGCAGGGTGCTCACCCGCACGCCCACGTCCGGCAGCGCGTCGAGCACGGCCGCGAGCCAGGCCGGTCCCTCGTGCCACCAGTGGCCGAACAGCTCGGTGTCGTAGGCGGCCACGACCAGACCCGGCCTGCCGTGCCGGGCGCGCAGCTCGCGCAGCCGACCGACCACAGTGGACACGAAGTCCTCGGCGTGCCGGCGGATCGCACCGGCAGCCAGTTCCGGCTCGTAGGGCCGTTTCCGTTCCGGCGGCACGTGCTTTCCGGTGACCCGGGAGGGTTTCAGGCCGGTCGGGTGGTCGAAGGTGTGGAAGTCGCGGTAGACCGGGTCGCCGGGGTAGCCGGCCTTGGGTGACCAGACGCGGTAGGTGACGTCGAGGTCCCGGCCGAAGCAGAGCACGTCGGAGTCGCCGACCGGGCGCGCCTCGTGGGTCTGGCCGTGCAGCGCCGGGCCGTCCACCAGGAACCGGCGCACGCCCTCGGCGGCGTAGCCCTCCTCCATGCCGGGGGCGTAGCCGCACTCCGGCGCCCAGATCCCCTGGGGCGCATGGCCGATCCGCGCCCGGGTGTCCGCGAGCCCGGTGCGCAGCGCGAACCGGCGCAGCGGCGCGCGCAGCAGTGGCTGGAACGGGTGGGTCGCCGGGCCGCCGAGCAGCTCGACCACCCTGGCGTCCACCAGTTGGCGCAACACCGGGGAGAAGCCGTGCCGCCAGCGGGTCTCGAACCGCTCGATGGCCCGGGTCGCGGCGCGGTACTCGGCGGCGGCGACCTCGCGCAGCAGCGGGTCGGCGCCCCGCCACCGGCCGGCCGCGTGCTGGGCGCGCAGCGCCCAGTTGCCAAGCCAGTCGTGCATGCCGCGTAGCGCGTAGGGATCGTCGAGCTGCGCGGCGAGCACCGGGGTGACGCCGAGGGTGAGCACGTCGCGACGGCCGTCGTCGGCCAGGCGTTGGATCAGCTCGACCACCGGCAGATAGGAGTGCGCCCACGCCTGGTAGAGCCATTCCTCGCCGACCGGCCACGCGCCGTGGTGGGGCAGCCATGGCAGATGACTGTGCAGCACCAGGCAGAAGGTGCCCTCGTCGGTCATCGGCGAACCGCCACGGCCACGATGTCCAAACCGGACTCCAGGTCCTCGGTGGTCAGCTCGAAGTCCGCCGCCGTGACCCCGGCGACCGCCGCGCGCAGCTCGGCCGGCCACGGCGCGCCGGCGACCGCGACCGCCACCTGCTGGTCGATGATCGACCCGCCGAGCCGGGCCTCCGCCGCGCGCAGCGCGGGACCGTGCCGGAGCACGCCGAGGTACTCCAGGTCGAAACCGCTGTCCAGCACCAGGTCCGCCAGCTCCACCGGCGCGAGCTCTCTGGTGTGGAACGGGTTGAGCGGGGTGTCCCGGCCGGGGGAGAAGGTGATCCGGTTCGGCGTGGTGATCAGCAGCCGGCCGCCGGGTGCGAGCACCCGTCGGCACTCCAGCAGGAAGCCCTCCTGGTCCCAGAGGTGCTCGATCACCTGCAGGTTGGCCACGATGTCCACAGTGGACGTACGAACCGGCAGCCAGGCGAGGTTGCCGCGCACCGCGCGCACCCTCGGATAGGCCCGCGCGACATGGGTGGCCGTCAGCACGTCGTAGTCGAGCCCGAGCACCAGCCGCGCGTCCCGCGCGAGCAGGTCGGCGCCGTAGCCCTCGCCGCACCCGGCCTCGAGCACCACCGCGTCCACACAGTACGACCGCAGCGCCTCGTACGCGGCCTCATGTCGGCGGAACCAGTAGTTCTCCTCCGGCACGCCGGGAACGGTGCGTTCGCCGGTCAGGGGCAAGGGCTCAACTGGCTCAACCACCACCGCGGCAGGTTACTACGCGGTAGCCAGACCGCTACGTCGGCGAGATCGAGATGCCGACCGCGCCGGGCCCGACGTGTACCCCGATGGTGGAACTCACCTCGGTGATCGTGACCTCGCGGGTGTCCGACAGTCGCGGGCGCAGGCGGCTGAGCACCCGGTTCGCCCTGGCGAGGGCACCGAAGTGCTCGATCGCCACGTCGACCGGACGGCCCTGGGCCCGGCGGACCGCGGTGTCGACCAGCTTGCGCAGGGCGCGTTCGGCGCCGAGCACCCGGTCCATCGGCGCGACCTGTCCGTTGACCATCGTCAGCAGCGGCTTCAGCGACAACGCGCTGCCGAGCATGGCCGCGGCCCCGCCGATCCGGCCGCCCCGGCGCAGGTACTCCAGCGTGTCGACGTACATCAGCTCCACGCTGTGCTCCAGGCGCTTGGCCAGCGTGTTGATCACCCGTTGGGCGCCGCCGCCCGCGCCGGCGGTCCTGGCGGCGGCGAGCACGGCGTAGCCGAGGCTCATCCCGGCGGTGCCGGAGTCGATCACGTGCACCGGGATCCGGGACCGCTCGGCGGCCCGCCGGGCGACCTCGTAGGTCTCGGACTGCCGGCTGGAGATGTGCACCGAGACCACCTCGTCGGCGGTGCGCGCGGCGTGCTCGTAGGCCCAGATGAAGCCGGCGGGGTCGGGTGGCGCGGTGGACACGTCCAGGTCCTTCTCCAGCGCCTTGACCAGGAGGTCCTTCGGCACCGCCGGCTCGGCCCGCAGCTGCTTGCCGATCCGGATCTGCGTTGGCACGACCGTGATCCCCCACTGGGCCGCGAGCGACTCCGGGATGGAGGAGGTCGAATCAGTGACCAACGCGATACGGCCAGGCATGTAAACGAGAGTAACTCACCCATTCGGGTGAGCGCGGTCACGACCAGGTGGGTACCTCTGCGTGACGAGGTACGCTACTGGCGAGTAACATGCGGGTGGTCAAGGACACCGTGCCAACGCGTGGCCAGCATGGCACTGTCAGGCAACACTCGTATTCTTCGGTCGCGCATAAGCCGGATGGGCTCGTCATCGGGAGGTCGGAGCAGACCCATGCCAAACATCGTCGTGTTGGTCAAACAAGTGCCGGACACCTATTCGGAGCGCAGGCTCAGCGAGGCGGATCACACGCTTGACCGCGACTCGGCCGACGCGGTGCTGGACGAGATCAACGAGCGGGCCATCGAGGAGGCGCTCCTGATCAAGGAGGCGCACGACGGCGAGGTCACCGTGTTGAGCGTCGGGCCCGACCGGGCAACCGACGCCATTCGCAAGGCACTGTCGATGGGCGCCGACAAGGCGGTCCACGTGGTCGACGACGCGCTGCACGGCTCGGATCTCCTGCAGACGGCCAAGGTGCTGGCCGCCGCGATCGGCACGGTCGAGGACGTCGACCTGGTCATCGCCGGCAACGAGTCCAGCGACGGCGGCGGCGGCGCGGTGCCCGCGATCCTCGCCGAGCTGCTCGGCTACCCGCAGCTCACGCACGCCCGCGAAGTCACCGTCGATGGCACCACCATCAAGGTCACCCGCGAGACCGAGGAGGGCCTGACCCACCTCGAGGCGAGCCTGCCCGCGGTGATCAGCGTCGGCGAGAAGATCAACGAGCCGAGGTACCCGTCGTTCAAGGGGATCATGGCGGCCAAGAAGAAGCCGGTCGAGACCCTCGCCGTGGCCGACCTCGGGGTCGACGCCGGTGAGGTCGGACTCGGCAACGCGTGGTCCACGGTCCTCGAGGCGGCGCCCAAGCCGCCGCGCGAGGCCGGGCAGCGCGTCGAGGACGACGGTGCCGGCGGCAGCAAGATCGCCGAGTACCTCATTGGCCAGAAACTGATCTGAGAGGAAGAGGAACGATGGCTGAGGTCCTGGTCCTCGTCGATCACGTGGACGGCGAGGTCAAGAAGGTCACCCACGAGCTGCTCACCGCGGCCCGCGCGCTCGGTGAGCCGAGCGCGGTCGTGGTCGGCGCCCCCGGCGACGCCGCCAAGCTCGGCGAGGCGCTGGCCGCCTACGGCGCGGCGAAGGTCTATGTCGCCGAGTCCGACGACGCGGTGAGCTATCTGGTCACCCCCAAGGTCGACGTGCTGGCCGCGCTGGTCGCGTCCGCGTCGCCGGCCGCGGTGCTGGTCGCCGCGAGCGCGGAGGGCAAGGAGGTCTCCGGCCGCCTGGCCGCCAGGGTCGGCGGCGCGCTGCTGGTGGACGTGATCGACGTGGCCGGCGTAGGCGACGAGGTCACCGTCACCCAGTCCGTCTTCGGTGGCGCGTTCGTCGTGCAGGCCAAGGCCGCCAAGGGGTTGCCGGTCATCTCGGTGCGTCCCGGTGGGCTGGAGGCCGAGCCCGCGCAGGGCGCGGCCGTCGAGGAGGCGGTCGAGGTCCCCGCGGTCGACCAGGCCAGGTCGGCGAAGATCACCGGCCGCGAGCCCGTCGTCGGCGGCGACCGGCCGGAGCTGACCGAGGCGTCCGTGGTCGTCTCCGGTGGGCGCGGTGTTGGCAGCGCGGAGAGCTTCGACGTGGTGGAGAAGCTCGCCGACGTGCTCGGTGCGGCGGTCGGCGCCTCGCGCGCGGCGGTCGACTCCGGTTACTACCCGGCGCAGTTCCAGGTGGGGCAGACCGGCAAGACGGTCTCGCCGCAGCTCTACATCGCGCTCGGCATCTCCGGGGCCATCCAGCACCGGGCCGGCATGCAGACGTCCAAGACGATCATCGCGGTGAACAAGGACGCCGAGGCGCCGATCTTCGAGATCGCCGACTACGGCGTGGTCGGCGACCTGTTCAAGGTCACCCCGCAGCTGACCGAGGAAGTCGCGAAGCGCAAGGGATAGCCAAGGTTCACCGGCGCGTCACGGTTATGGGCACGTGAGGTTTGCCGGGCGCCGCGTACACAAGTGGGCATGACGCAGGCCCAGTTGCTGGTCAGCACCACAGGTGATGGATCGACGCGGCCCCGGTACTCACTGCTCATGGCGCGCGGTGGGGAGGAAGTCCTTGCCGCGCAACGACTTCGATATCGCGTGTTCGCCGGGGAGCTTGGCGCGAGACTGCGCACCGAGGTCCCCGGCGTTGACGAGGACGCCTTCGACGAACACTGCGACCACCTGGTCGTGCGCGAGGACCGGACCGGCGAGATCGTCGGCTGCTACCGGATGTTGCCGCCGGAGCGGGTCGCCGCCGCCGGGATGTTGTACTCCGAGACCGAGTTCGACTTACGGGCGATCGCCCCGCTGCGGTCCGCGCTGGTGGAGACCGGCCGGTCCTGCGTGCACCCGGACCACCGGACCGGCGCGGTGGTCAGCCTGGTGTGGGCGGGCATCGCGCGATATCTGTTGCTGTCCGGGCATCGCTGGCTCGCCGGCTGCGCCTCGGTCTCGCTGGCCGACGGTGGCTCGCTGGCCGCCGGGGTGTGGGAGACCGTGCGGCACAAGCATCTCGCGCCATCGGCCTACCGGGTGCGGCCGTTGCGGCCGTGGGACCCGGCCGGGGTGGAGCCGCCGGCCAAGGTGGTGCTGCCGCCGCTGCTGCGGGGCTACCTGCGACTCGGCGCGTGGGTGTGCGGGCCGCCGGCGATCGACGCGGACTTCGGGGTCGCGGACATGTTCGTCCTGCTCGGCCTCGACCGGGTGGACCAGCGGTACCTGAGCTACCTGCTCGGCGAGCAGGCATCATGACCAGCCACGGGTGGTTCCCGCGGTCGCCATGCGGGCCGGGCTGTCTGGCCGGTGGAGAGCCGACGGTGGCCAGGATCTGGTACCTGGCGCGGTTGACGGCGGTCGTGCTGGTGGTGCTGGTCAGCCTGCTGGTGGTGCCGTTCCTGGCGCTGATCGGCAGTCGTGGCCGGGAGTTCGTCGTGCGGGCGGTGTTCCGGTCGGTGCTCGCCGGGTTGCGGATCCGGCTGCGGGTGTCCGGTTCGGACGGTCTGGCCGCGCGCGGCCGGGGCGTGCTCGTGGTGAACAACCACACGTCGTGGCTGGACATCGTCGCGGTGAACGCGGTCCGGCCGATGCGGGCGCTGGCGAAGTCGGACATCGCGCGCTGGCCGGTGCTCGGCTGGCTGGTGTCGGCGGCCGGTTCGGTCTACGTGAACCGGGACAGCCTGCGCTCGCTGCCGGCCACGGTCGCCGACCTGTCCGACGCCCTGCGGGCCGGCTCGATGGTGAACGCCACGCCGGAGGGCACGACCTGGTGCGGCCTGGCGACCGGCCGCTTCCGGCCCGCGGTCTTCCAGGCGGCCATCGACGGCGGCGTGCCGGTGCTCCCGGTGGCCCTGAGCTTCCGCCTGCGCGACGGCTCCCCGACCACGGCCCCGGCCTTCATCGGCGAGGAGACCATCGTGGACTCCGTCCGCCGAGTGGCCCGCCTACGCGGCCTGGTCCTCGAGGTCAACGTCCTCACCGAACTGGCCCCCGGCCGCGCCCCCGACCGCCAGACCCTCGCCACCCTCACCGAAACCGCCATCACCCAAGCCCTCCACCCCCACCCCATCCCCCACCCCCGAGCCCAGCCCGCGAGTCCAACGCTCCCACCCCGCGAGTCCAACCCTCCCGCCCCGCGAGTCGAACGCTCCGACCACGCGAGTCCAACGCTCCCGTAGCCGTGCCGGCGTGATAATTGCCACGTTCGCCCGGCTCGGCGGGCTCCGCCGCTGGTGAACAGGTGTGCCGGTCAGCTCCCGACCAGCCGCGCCTGGCTCGTGACCGAATTTCACCAGCGGCGGACTACGCTTGGGACCCGATGACTTATCTAGACCACGCGGCCACCACGCCGATGCTGCCCGAGGCGGCCACGGCGATGACCACGCATCTGAACGAGGCGTTGCTCGCCAGGGGCAACGCCTCCTCCCTGCACACCTCCGGCCGCCGCGCCCGGCGGCTGGTGGAGGAGTCCCGCGAGGAGATCGCCGCCGCCCTCGGCGCCCGGCCGTCCGAGGTGGTCTTCACCGCGGGCGGCACGGAGGCGGACAACCTCGCCATCAAGGGCATCTACCTGGCCAGACGGACCCCCGAGCGGCGCCGGGTGCTGGTCTCGGCGGTCGAGCACCACGCGGTGCTGGAGGCCGCGGAGTGGCTCGTCGAGCACGAGGGCGCCGAACTCACCCTGCTCGAGGTCGACGGGTTCGGCCGGGTGCACGACGACACGCTGCGCGCGGCCATCGCGGGCGACCCCGGCTCGGTGGCGCTGATCAGTGTCATGTGGGCGAACAACGAGGTCGGCACGGTCAACCCGATCCGCGAGCTGGCCACCACCTGTGCCGAGCACGGGATCCCGTTCCACACCGACGCCGTGCAGGCCGTCGGCGCGATCCCGGTCGACTTCGCCGCCTCGCGGGCCAGCGCGCTGGCGATGTCCGGGCACAAGCTCGGCGGGCCGTTCGGCGTCGGGGTGTTGCTGCTGGGGCGGGACGTGCCGTGTGAGCCCGTGCTGCACGGCGGCGGGCAGGAGCGCGAGGTGCGGTCGGGCACGTTGGACGTGACCGGCATCGTCGCCATGGCCGCCGCGGTGCGCACGGTGACCGCCGGCCGGGAGGTCGAGGCGCGGCGGCTCGCCGACCTGCGTGACGAGCTGATCCACGCCGTGCGCGCGGTCGTGCCGGACGTGATCCTCAACGGCGACCCCGGTCAGTCCGATGTGGACGGAGCACCGTCGCGGCTGCCGGGCAACGCGCACTTCACTTTCCCCGGCTGTGCCGGGGACAGCCTGCTGATGCTGTTGGACGCCAAGGGGATCGAGTGCTCGACCGGGTCGGCGTGTACCGCCGGGGTCGCGCAGCCGAGCCATGTGCTGCTCGCGATGGACGTCCAGGCCGACCTCGCGCGCGGCTCGTTGCGGTTCTCCCTCGGCCACACCTCGACCCGGGCCGACGTGCGGGTGGTGGCCAAGGCCATCGGACCGGTGGTGGCGCGGGCGCGCAACGCCGGTCTGGTCGGCGCGCGCAAGCGGGTGGAGGTCTCCGCGCGGTGAGGGTGCCCGAGCGTTGGACTCGCGTGTCCGGAGCGTTGGACTCGCGGGGTGGGCGTGGTGGACTCGCGGGGGTGGGGGTAGGCGTGCGGGTGTTGGCGGCGATGAGTGGTGGGGTCGACTCGGCGGTGGCGGCCGCGCGGGCGGTGGCGGCCGGGCATGACGTGACCGGGGTGCATCTGGCGTTGTCGGCCAAGCCGGGGACGTTGCGGACCGGGGCGCGGGGGTGCTGCACGGTCGAGGACGCGAACGACGCGCGGCGGGTGGCCGACGTGTTGGGGATTCCCTTCTACGTGTGGGACTTCGCGGAGCGGTTCGACGAGGACGTGGTGGCCGACTTCGTCGCGGAGTACGCGGCGGGGCGCACGCCCAACCCGTGCCTGAAGTGCAACGAGCGGATCAAGTTCGCTGCGCTGTTGGACAAGGCGGTCGCGCTGGGCTTCGACGCGGTGTGCACCGGGCACTACGCCCGGCTGTCCGTTGTGGATGGTCAGCCGGAGCTGCGGCGCAGCGCGGACGACGGCAAGGACCAGTCCTATGTGCTCGCCTCGCTTCGGCCAGACCAGTTGCGGCACGCCATGTTCCCGCTCGGCGGCTCGGTGAAGGACGAGGTGCGGGCGGAGGCGGCCGCCGGCGGGCTCGCGGTCGCGGAGAAGCCGGACAGCCACGACATCTGCTTCATCCCCGACGGCGACACCAGGGCGTTCCTCACCCGCCGCCTCGGTGAGCGGCCGGGCGAGCTGGTCGACGACGAGACCGGTGCGGTCCTCGGTGCCCACTCCGGGGTGCACGGGTTCACCGTCGGCCAACGGCACGGGCTTGGACTGCGGGTGCCGGCGCCGGACGGCCGGCCGAGGTACGTGCTGTCCCTGGAACCGGTCTCCGGCTCGGTGCGGGTGGGCAGCGTCGAACGGCTCGCGGTCCGCGAGATCGTCGCCGAGCGTCCGATCTGGCCCTCCGGCGACGAGCTGGCCGGCGAGGTCGACTGCGTCGCCCAGGTGCGCGCGCACGGCGGCACCGCGCCCGCCACGGCGTCGGTCGTGGACGGTCGGCTGGTGGTGCGGCTCACCGGCGAACTGCGTGGGGTGGCGCCCGGCCAGGCCGTGGTGCTCTACCGGGAGGACACCGATGGCGACGTCGTGCTCGGCAGCGCGATGATCGCCGCCACCAGCTGAGCCGGTTGCTCAGTCCGCGCGGTGGACCGGGACGTCGTAGCGCTCGAAGCTCCGGTCGGCGGTGAGGATGGTCAGCTGGTCGAGCTGGGCCTGGGCGATCAGCAGCCGGTCGACCGGGTCGCCGTGGTGGCGCGGCAGGGTGGCCACGTGCAGCGCGTGCCGGTGGGTGACGGGCAGGCCGCGAACGCCGTTGGCGCGCATGCGTTCCGGCACGTAGCTCGCCGGCGGGACGGGCAGTGGCAGCGTGCCCAGCGCGTACTTGACCGACATCTCCCAGGAGCTCGCCGCCGACAGCAGCAGGTCGTTGTCCGGGTGCTTCACCATGGCCATCGACTCGTCGTTGAGCCGCTCCGGGGACACCTGCAGCCACAACCAGGGCTGTGTGTCAATCAGCACCCTCATCGGCGGAACTCACCCAGGACGTCGGCGGGCAGGGGTGCGTCGAAGTCGGCGGGCAGGGTGAACAGGCCACGGTCGCGCCCGAAGACCCTGGCCGGGCCGCGCTGCACCGGCACCAGCCTGGCCACCGGTTTTCCGCCGCTGCTGATGACGATCTCCTCGCCGGCGGCCACCCGCCGCAACAGCGCGGACAGGTTGGTCTTGGCCTCGTGCACGCCTACCTCGTCCACGTCGTCCACGGCCCCAAAACTAAACTAAGTCGTGGACTAAGTCCACAGCGTCCGTCCAGGTCACCAGGTGGACGGCTATGCTCGCCGGCATCGCCGTTCTAGTGGGGAGGGACCGGTTGTGACCGAGCTCCTGCTTGTGCTACTTCTGCTCGCGCTGATCGGGGTGGGCGTGGTGCTCTGGCAACGCGCTCGCGCCAACCGCAAGCCCGTCGCGGCCGACGCGCCGGCCAAGCCCGTCGACCCGCTCGCCGACCACCAGGGCGTCACCGACATCCGCACGGTCCGCGCCGGCGACATGATCGACTACGGCGACAAGCTGTACTTCGTTCGGGGGTCGCTGCGGCTCACCGAGAGTGGTTACACCTGGTCAGAGCACTTCCTCGACGACGCGCGCGGCAGTCGCCTCTGGGTGTCGGTCGAGGAGGACCCCGACCTCGAGGTGTACTTCTGGCAGGAGACCGACCTGGTCGACGCCCCCGGCGGCAAGACCATGGAGGTCGGTGGCGTCACCTACACCAAGGAGGAGGACGGCACCGCCAAGTACACCTCCGAGGGCACCACCACCGTCGCCGAGCGCGGCAGCGTCGAGTACGTCGACTACGAGGGCCCGGACGGCAGGGCGCTGAGCTTCGAGCGGTTCGACGGCGGCAAGTGGGAGGCCGGGCTCGGCGAGGAGATCCCGCTGCCCGCGCTGCGCGTGTACCCGGCCGGTAGTGATCGCACGTGAGAGCTCGTCTGAACACCCCGTTCGCCGACTCGCGAGCCGCTGACCTCAGCCTCGCCTACGGTCTGCGCCCGTTACCGGCGCTGGGCACCCACCTGGTGCGGCTGCCCGGCATCGCGCTCGAGCTACGGGTGCTCGGCGCATCGCACCAGGTGGTCGTGGGGGAGTGGTCGGAGACCGTGGCGTGCCTGCCCGACCGGGACGGCGCGCTGCCCGCAACGCGGGAGTCGGTCGCCGACGGCCTGCGCACGACGTTCGAGGCGCACTGCCACCAGCTGGACCAGGACGCGCTCGCGGCCGAGGTCGCCGAGATCGTGCGCGCCTGCGAGGCTGACGAGTACGCGCTGGTCGGGGAGTTCCCCGGGTCGCGGCTCGCGGTCACGGCGCTGCGTGCCTGGCCGGTGTCCGGTGGCGCGGCCTGGCGGACCTGGCACGCCTATCCCCAGGCGGGTGAGCTGGTGGAGACCGTGAGCGTGGTGAGGGCGGCATGACGAGACGCACGAAGTTGTTCATCGCCGGAGGGCTCGGCGGTGTCGGGCTGATCGTGTTGGTGGTCGCCCTGCTCAGCAGTGGCGGCATTCGCGGGCACCTGGACGACAACTACCGCAAGGTGTCCGCCAACGGCGGCTCGGTCGTGTACTCGTCGACCAGCAAGCCGAAGGCGGTGTACGAGTCGATCCGCTCGTCGGTGAAGCCGGCGGACGTGCAGGTCGACCCGCAGGGCTACTTCATGCGCTACTCCGACGACATCGTGGCGGTCACCGCGAGCGGCAACGGCTCCCGCATCTACCTGGACGACGAGCGGCGCGGCTACGCGCACTGGTTCCCGTTCGTGGTCGGTGTGTGGGGCACCGGGAGCGGGTCCGGTGAGGGCATCCGCGGCGGTGGGCCGGGGGCCGGGAAGTGAGGCGGGCGCTGGCGGGAGTGGCGATCGCGGCGGTCGCCGGGATCGTGCTTCTCGCGGCGCCGGCCACCGCGACCGCTGATGTGATCTTCGACCAGGCCGACGCGGACGAGTTGGTCGCGACGCTCGCGGAGGCCTACGAGGCGCAGGGCGTCTGTTACGGCTGGCAGATCGATGTCGACAACGTCGGCATCCCGGAGTCCAGCTCCGGCTCGAACTTCGGCGCGGGCACCTCGTTGCGGGACGCGAGCGAGCGGAGCAGCTGCGACGCGACCATCGAGTTCCAGGCGAGCATCCGGTGGACCAGTGAGTCCTCGGAGTCCGAGGACTCGGCGAGCTACCAGGTGGAGAGCCTGCCATCGGGGCCGACGACCGCCGACCTGGACAGCCTGGAGCTGATCAGCGAGGACGGCCTGGCCGGCGACAACGTGGACCTGGACGTGTACAAGGCGGTGTCCGCGCTGCCGCTGCTGGCCGCGGACGCCGGCGTGGCCCAGCCGCTGGAGGCGAGCCCGGCCCCGGAGACGGCGGCGCAGGCCGGTGGCGGGGAGGCCACGGGCTCGCCCGGCTCGGACTTCCTGCGGCAGGCCGGTGGCGCGCTGCTGTTCGCCGCGGTGCTGATCCTCGGCGGCGGGGTGTTCGCGTACTGGGCGCTGCGGTCGTCCTCGGCGCGGCGGCGGGCGGCGAGCGCGCCGGTGGAGGCGGGCGGGCCGCCGGAGTACGTGCCGCCGGAGTGGTACGACCAGCGGACCGCGCCCCCGAACACCGGCCCGACCCGGCCGGGCGCCCGGCCTGACCGGCCCGGTTCTGGTCGGTCGCGGACCCCGAGTCGGTCCGAGCCGCCGGCCACGTCCGGTCAGGACAAGCCCGACACGCCGGAGCAACCGCCGGCCACACCGCCCGCACCGGACAGCACCACCGAGCCCGCGCCGGGCCAGCGCCCGAAACCCGAGAGCACACCGGACGGCCACGTGGCCGACCCCACGAACCCCGAGACCCGGCCCGACGAATAGGAGCCACCCACCCATGTCCGACGTCTTCTCCGAAGTCGGCATCGCCGCCACCTACGGCCTGGTCGGCCTGGTGCTGATGGCGGTCGGCTTCGTGCTGGTCGACCTGCTCACCCCGGGCAACCTGCGCGAGCAGGTATGGGTCCAGCGCCACCGCAACGCCGCCATTTTGCTGGCCAGCAACCTCATCGGCGTCGGCATCATCGTCGCCACCGCCATCGCGGCCAGTGAGAACGACTGGGCGGTGGGCATCGTGTCCACGCTGGCCTACGGCCTGCTCGGACTCGTCCTCATGGGACTGTCCTTTGTGGTCATCGACGCGGTGACGCCTGGCCGGCTCGGCGCCATCCTGATGGAGGAGCAGGACCACCCGGCGGTGTACGTCAGCGGCGCGTCGCACCTCGCGGTGTCGGCGATCGTGGCCGTGGCGATCATCTGAGCACAGCGCCGATCGCCACCGCACGACCATGACCAGGCCAGCCAGGAGCACCCGCGCGATGCGTGCCGGGCTGCTGTTCGCCACCTTCGCCTGTGCGGCCTGCGGTCTGGTCTACGAGCTCGCGCTGGTCGCGCAGGGTTCCTACCTGCTCGGCGACTCGATCACCCAGGCCTCGGTGGTCATCGCGACGATGGTGTTCGCCATGGGCATCGGCTCGTTGGCGGCCAAACCGTTGCAGCGCCGCGCGTTGGCCAGCTTCGCGGTGGTCGAGGCGGTGCTCGCGCTGGTCGGCGGGCTCTCGGTGCTCGGCCTGCACGCGGCGTTCACCTGGCTGGACCTGTACTGGCCGGCGTTGATCGTGATCGCCATGCTCGTCGGCCTGCTGATCGGCGCGGAGATCCCGTTGCTGATGACGCTGCTGCAACGGATCCGCCGCCAGGACGCCGGTTCGGCCACCGCGGACCTGTTCGCCGCCGACTACGTCGGCGCGCTCGTCGGCGGGCTGGCGTTCCCGTTCCTCCTGCTGCCGCTGCTCGGCCAGACAAGAGGCGCGCTGGTGGTCGGCATGGTCAACGTGATCGCCGGCTCGTGTGTGGTGCTGTTCCTGTTCGCCAGAACCGTGTCCAGGCAACGCCGGCTCGCGGTGGCCGCCGGCACGCTCGCGGTGCTCGCGGTGCTGGGCATCGCCTTCGCCGGCAGCGACGCGTTCCTGCGCTACTCCCGCGACGTGCTCTACGACGACCCGGTGGTGCACGCGGAAACCTCGGCATACCAGGAGATCGTGCTCACCCAGTCGGCTCCGCTCACCGGCGGTCCGACCGACACCCGGCTGTTCCTCAACGGCGATCTGCAGTTCTCCTCCATCGACGAGTACCGCTACCACGAGGCACTCGTGCATCCCGCGCTCGCCGGGCGGCGGGAACGGGTGCTCATCCTCGGTGGCGGCGACGGGCTGGCGTTGCGGGAGGTGTTGCGCTATCCGGATGTCCGCGAGGTGGTCGAGGTCGAGCTCGACCCGGCGGTGCTGCGCCTGGCGAGCGACGACCCCCGGCTGACCGACCTCAACCGGCACTCGCTCGCCGACCCGAGGGTGCGGGTCGTGCCCGCGGACGCCTTCGCCTGGCTGCGCGACACCGAGGAGCGGTTCGACGCGGTGATCGTCGACATGCCGGACCCCGACTCGACGGCCACCGCGAAGCTGTACTCCCAGGAGTTCTACCTGCTGACCCGGCGCGCGCTGGCCCCCGGCGGGCGGATGGTGGTGCAGGCGGGTTCGCCGTACTTCGCGCCGAGGACCTTCGACTGCGTGCTGGCTTCGATCCGCGCGGCCGGTCTCGGCGTGACCCCGTACCACGTCTACGTGCCGACCTTCGGCGACTGGGGCTTCGCCCTCGTGCAGGACGGCCCCGCGCCGCCACTGCGCATCGACCCGCCGGCGCCGCTGCGGTTCCTCGACCGGCCGAGCCTGGACGCGGCCACGGTCTTCCCCGCCGACCGCCGCCCCGACCCCGCCGCCCAACCGTCCACTTTGGACGACCCGAGGGTGCTGCGGCTCACCACCGAGGAATGGCGCCAGTACTAGCCGCCCGCTCCGGAGTTTCGGCTTGCTTTCGGAAAATCGCCGGAAGTTGGGGGTGGTTTCACGTCAGGAATGATCTTTTTGGTGGGTTGTTTTCGCTGGTGTGGCGGTTTTCAGTGGGTGTTCCAGCGGGTGGCAAGTATCGGGAATTAGGTTGTTGACCTAACGAATGGTTACCCCGCATACTCCGGCCAGCATTGCTGTTCGTACTTGGGTTATCGCGCAGTGTGGCGCAGGGAGGGAACAGCCATGATCGGCAGGACAGCGTTGTTCGCCGGGATGGTGGCCGCCGTGACGGCGGCCACGCTGGTCACGATCGCCAGTCCGGCAAGCGCGGCGACCACGCTCGGCGCGGCCGCGGCAGAACGCGGCAGATACTTCGGGGTGGCGGTCTCAGCCAACCGGCTCGGCGAATCCGACTACGTGACCGTGCTGAACCGGGAGTTCAACAGCGTCACCGCCGAGAACGAGATGAAGTGGGACGCGCTTGAGCCCAACCGCAACCAGTTCAACTGGGGCAACGCCGACCGCGTGTTCAACCACGCCCGCGGCCAGGGCATGGCCGTGCGCGGCCACACCCTGGTCTGGCACTCGCAACTGCCCGGTTGGGTCAGCGGACTGGACACCAACAACCTGCGCTCGGCCACGGTCAACCACATCAACCAGGTGATGGGTCACTGGCGCGGGCAGATCACCGCGTGGGACGTGGTCAACGAGGCGTTCGAGGAGAACGGCAGCCGGCGCAACTCGGTGTTCCAGCAACGCCTCGGCGACGGCTACATCGAGGAGGCGTTCCGCGCGGCCGACGCCGCCGACCCGAACGCCAAACTCTGTTACAACGACTACAACATCGACCGCTGGGACTACGCCAAGACCCAGGGTGTCTACCGGATGGTGCAGGACTTCAAGTCCCGCGGCGTGCCGATCGACTGCGTCGGCTTCCAGGGGCACTTCAACAGCGGCAACCCGCTGCCGAACAACTACCACACCACCCTGGGCAACTTCGCCAACCTCGGGGTCGACGTGCAGATCACCGAGCTGGACATCGCGGGCTCCGGCCAGACCCAGGCCGAGCAGTTCCGCGGCGTCACCCAGGCCTGCCTCGCGGTGGCCCGGTGCAACGGCATCACCGTCTGGGGCGTGACCGACAAGTACTCCTGGCGTCCCGGCGACACCCCGCTGCTGTTCGACGGCAACTACAACAAGAAGCCGGCCTACGACGCCGTGCTGTCCACATTGAACGGTTGACCGCCGGTCCGGCCTCCTGACCGCCGAGCCGCCACAGCTCCGCCGCCGGCACGACTCCCGCCCGTGCCGGCGGCGGACCACTCAGGACACCACCGCGACCCGGGGTCGCGACCGGGCGGGCGTGAGCCCGGTCAGCACGCCGGCGACGATCAGCGCCCCGGCCGCCAGCTGCACCGGGGTGATCCGCTCGCCGAGCAGTACGGCGGCCGAGCCCATGCCGAACACGGGCACCAGCAAGGAGATCGGCGCGACCGTGGACGCCGAGTAGGTCCGGATGAGATAGCCCCACACGCCGAAACCGAACACCGTGGCGATGACGCCGACGAACAGCACCGCGCCGGCCGCCGGCCAGCTGACCGTCCGCAGCGCCTCCCAGCCGCGCGCGGGCCCCTCGACCACCGCCGACAGCGCGAACAGCGGCAGCGTGGCCAGCGCGCTCACCCACACCATGAACCGCAACATGTTCGGCGGGCTCGCCCGCCGGGTGGCGACGTTGGACAGGCCCCACAGCGCGGCCGCGCCGAGCACGAGCAGGAACGCGCCAAGCGGGCTGGTCGCGCCGAGGTCCACGGCGATCAGGCCGACGCCGGCGAGCGCGCACGCGAGCCCGGCCACCTGCCGGCGGCTGAGCCGCTCACCGAGCAGCAGCACCGCGAACACCGCGGTGAAGATCGCCTGGGTCTGCAGGACGAGTGAGGACAGTCCCGGTGGCATGCCGATGGACATCCCGGTGAACAGCAGGCTGAACTTGAGGACCGCCAACGTGAGCGCGACCAGCGCCACCCACCGCCACCGCACGCCGGGATGGCGCAGGATCAGGATCGCCGGCACCGCGGCCACCAGGAACCGCAACGCGGAGAACAGCAGCGGCGGAAAGTGGTCCAGACCGATCTTGATGACGACGAAGTTGATGCCCCAGATCGCGGCCAGACCGAGCGCGAGCAGCAGGTGTCGGGGTGCCATGGAGCCAGCTCACCCGACCGCCGAGACGGAGCACAAGTGCCAGGCCGCGGAGTTCTCCACCCAGCTCGCGCTCGTCGCCGCCGGGCTCGGGGTGGCGGTGGTGCCCCGGCCGGCCGTCGGTGTGGTGACGGTCGAACCGCCGCGGTCCCGCCGGATCTTCGCGGTGTGGCTGGCCGAAGCCGCCCGGCGACCGTCAGTCAGCGCCTTTGTGGACACGTTAGGCCGACAGTGGGCGCCGCGCGGCGGCCGGTGACCCTGCGGTTGTGCTCGCTGGGCCATCCCGGTCACGCTGTGGATTAGTTGTCCCGCAGGCGGTTGCGGCCGTCTATGATCCGTTGACCGTGACCGTTGTCCGATCGGCCGACCCGCAGGCCGAAGTGCTGGCTGGCTTACGGCCGTCAACGGCGCATTTCCTGCGGGCCGAGCTCACCGCGCCGTGGGGTGTCGCCCTGCCGGCGTACGGGCAGCCGACCTTTCTGTTCGTGGCCGCCGGCCGGTGCTGGCTGCGCGGGTCGGGCGATGGCCGGTGGCTCATGCCCGGCGACCTCGCGGTCGTGCCGCACGGTGGCGCGTACCGCATCGGCGACCAACCCGACCGCCCGGCCGACCACCTCGCCGGGTTGGCCCGCCGGCAACTCGGCCGGCGTTCCGCCGCGCTGCGCCACGGCGGGGGTGGCGCGCCGTCGCTGCTGTTGTGGGGTACCGCGGTGCTCGACCAACCGGATGAGCCACTGGTGGCACAGCTCCCGTCACTGATGGTCCTATCAGGACAGTCGGCCGGGTCGCTGGCCGCCGCGATCGCGCACGAGGCCGCGAACGCCACCCCGGGCGCGGAGACGGTGGTCTGCCGGCTGCTCGACGTGCTGATCGTCTACGCCATCCGGATCTGGCTGCGATCCGCGCCACACAACGGCTATCTCGGCGCGCTGCGCGATCCACACCTTGGTCCGGTGCTGGCGCGGATGCACCGCGACCCCGGCGGCACGTGGTCGGTGGCGACCATGGCCGCGACCGCCGGGCTGTCCCGGTCGGTGTTCGCCGAGCGGTTCACCGCGACCGTCGGCCGCACGCCGATGGCCTACCTGACCGAGATCCGGATGCGGATGGCCACCGTGCTGTTGACCGACGGCCTGTCGCCAGGCCAGGTGGCCGCCCGCGCCGGCTACGACTCGGTGGCCGCGTTCTCCCGGGCCTACAAGCGCACGACCGGCTCCTCGCCCGCGGTCATCCGCCGCGCCGAGCACGCGTGAGTCAGGCCGGCGTCCAGTCGGTGTTGGCCCCACACAGGATCAGGCAGGGCAGCGCGGCGTCGACGTGGCCGGCCAGCCACGCGGCGAAGGGCACCGCGCCCGCGGGCTCGACCGCCACCCGGAACTCCTCCCACAACCGGTCCCGCGCGGCCAGGATCTCCTGATCGCTCACCACCACCGGGGTCGCGGCCCGGTGCAGGATCGCGAACGGCAGTTCGCCGACCCTGGTCGCGCCGAGCGCGGAGGACGCCACGGAGTCCACAGTGGAGTCGACCGGCCGGCCGGCCGCCACCGCCGCGTGCAACGCCGCGCAGCCAACGGGTTCCGCGGTCACCACCGGCCGGCCGCCGGCGCCGAGCACGGTCCCGGCCGCCAACCCGCCGCCACCGACGGCGACCACCACGCAGTCCACATCGGACGCATCGGCGACCGCCTCCGCCGCGCAGGTGCCCTGCCCGGCGATCACCAGCGGGTCGTCGTAGGCCGGCACGTAGCGCGTGCCGGGCGCGCTCGCCTCGGCCAGCGCGGCGGTCGCGGCCTCGGCGTAGGTGGTTCCGTGGCGGATCAGCTTGGCCCCGGCCGCCTCGATCCGCCTGGCCTTGGCATCGGGCACCGTCCGCGGCACGTACACCGTGGCCGGCAGGTCGATCGCCGAGGCGGCGGTGGCGACCGCGAGACCGTGGTTGCCACCGGACGCGGTCACCACCCGCTCCGGCGTCGGCCCGCCGAGCACCGCGTTGAGCGCGCCCCGGAACTTGAACGAGCCGGTGCGCTGGAGCTGTTCGAGCTTGAGCACCACCGGCCGGCCGTCGACGGTCGCGCGCAGCAGCGGGGTGCGGCGGGCGTGCGGCGCGATCCGCTCGGCGGCGCGGCGGACGTCGGCCGGGCCGGGCAACGGCGGTTGGGCGTGGGGCATCGTGACATCCTCGTGGTCAGGGAGGTGACAGGTGTGCTCGATGTGGTCGCGTTCGGGGTCGCGTGGTGGCTCGGGCTGTACCTGATCGCCCGCGACCCGACCAAGCCGACCCTACGCCGGGCGGGTGCGGGGCTGCTGAGCTACGCGCTGGCCATCGTGGTCGACGGGCTGGGCGAGCACGGCCCCGCGCTCGCCGCGGCGCACGCGGTCCTGCTGAGCCTGCCGGCGGTGCTGTGGACGGGGGTGCTGATCCGGCTGTCGCTCACCGAGGACGAGCCGGCCATGGTCGACCGCTGGTGGTGGCGCGGGCTCGTGCCGGTCACGGTCGTGCTCGCCGCGGTGGCCGGGATGACCGGCGGGGTGGCGCTGGTCGTGCTGGCGGTGACCGTGCTGGCACCCCTGTGCTGGCGGCTGGTCCACCTCGTGCGCCGCCGGGCCGCCGGCACGCTGCTGGTCGCGGTGTTGCTGGTCGGCCTCGCCGCCGGGCTGCTGACGCTGGGCCTCGGCGTGCTGCCCCGGCCGTGGCTGCTCACCGCCATCGGCGTCGACCTGGTCGCGCTCGGCCTGGTCGTCGCCGTGTCCGACAGCTTCGACGAGGGCCAGACGCTGCGCCGCGACATGCTGCACTCGCTGCTGCTCGCCGGCGGCACGGCGGCACTGTTCGGCGGGCAGGTCGGGGTGGCGATGCTGCTCACCGGCGCCTGGCTCGCGCCGCTGTGCCACGGCGTGGTCGCCGCCGCGATCGCGGTCCAGGTGCTCGCCCGCCCCATCCAGCGGGCCACCGACCGGCTCGCCCTGCCGGCCGGCATGCGGGCCGCCCGCGCCGAACTGCGGGAGGTCGCCGACGCCATCCCGCGCCGCGACGAGACGGTCGCCCTGGCCGAGTTGAGCGACGCCGAGTTCACCCGGCTCACCCGCCGGGCGCTGAGCCACTACGGCGACCTCGGCAAGCTCGTGTCCAGCCCGCTGACCGCGCTGACCGCGATCGACGAGCGGCGGGTCGCGCGGGGTGCGCCGGACACGCCGCTGGCCCGCGCCACCGAGCTCAAGGCGCTGCTGCTGGACACGATCACCCGGCTCAAGCCCCGCGACGGCGAGTTCGGCACCAGCGAGGAGTGGCGGCACTACAACGCCCTGTTCTTCTACTACGTGGTCGGCGTCCGGCCCTACAGCGTGCGCACCAAGCTGACCGACCTCGACCCGGTCGCCCGCCGGGCACTGTCCTGGTTCGCCGACCAGGTGCCCGAGCGCACGCTGCACAACTGGCAGGCCGCCGCGGCGAAGGTCGTCGCGGCGGACCTGCGCGCCGGTCTGCCCGCTGACCTGCGATAACACCTGACTGGCAGTGGTTGGCAGCGGTTGGTGTGGTGCTGGCAGTGCCCGGCGACGGATGGTCGGACCATGATGATCACCGCTACCGAAACGACCACCAAGCCGTTGCTCCGCTTCGCGCTCACCTTCGACGGCGTCGTCACCGGCGTCACCGGCGTGGCGCTCGCCGCGCTCGCCGGGGTGCTCGCCGGCCCGCTCGGCCTCCCGGCCGCCGTGCTGCTGGGCACCGGCCTGTTCTTCGTCGGGTACGGCGCGGCCGTGCTCTACCTGGGCACCCGGCCCACGATCAACCGCCGCGGCGCGCTGGCGGTGGTCGTGATCAACCTGATCTCGGTGCTGGACAGCGTGCTGGTCGCCATGCTCGGCGGGCTGACCACCCTCGGGGTGGTCGTGCTGGTCGTGCTCGCGGTGGCGGTCGCCGCGCTGGCCGGGTTGCAACTGGTTGGCCTGCGCCGAAACTGAGGCCGGGGGAGGGGCACCGGTCCCGCGGGACCGGTGCCCGTAGACGAGACTGACCAGATGCCAACCCAACCCTGGCCGCTCGGCGCGGCGACCGCGATCGGCTCCATGCCGGGGTCTGACCCGCTCGAGGCGTCGACCGTCGTCCTCGGCGAGCTGACCGACCTGCCCTTCCTGCCCGAGCTGCCCGGCCGGGGGCTCGGCGCGGACACCGTCGGGCGCACCGCGGGCCTGCTGGTCGACATCGCCGTCGAGGTGGTGCCCTCCGGCTACCGGGTGGCCGCCCGGCCCGGCGCCGAGCACCGCCGCGCGGCCGACCACCTGCGCCGCGACCTGGACGCCTTCGAGCAGGCGCTCGAGCGGGCAGGCGGCACGCCACCGGTGGTGAAGGTGCAGCTCGCCGGGCCGTGGACGCTCACCTCGGAGGTCGAGCTGGCACGCGGGCACCGGATCCTCACCGACCCCGGCGCGCTGCGCGACTTCACCGAGTCGTTGGCCGAGGGGCTCACGGCGCACGTCGCCGAGCTCCGTCGGCGCACCGGCATCCAGGTCATGGTCCAGCTCGACGAGCCGTCGCTGCCGTCGGTGCTCGCCGGCATGCTGCCGACGCCGTCCAAGCTGGGCACCGTGGCCGCGGTGGCCGAGCCGGACGCGCGCGACCTGCTGGCCGAGGTGATCGACGCCGCCCGCGCGGCCACCGGCCAGCCGGTGATCGTGCACTGCTGCGCGCCGCGCCCGCCGGTGGCGTTGCTGCGCTCGGCGGGCGCGGACGCGGTCGCCGTGGACGCCACGCTGTTCGCCGGCACGCCGGCCGCGTTCACCGACCAGCTCGGCGAGGCCATCGACGCCGGCGGGGTGCTGTTCTTCGGCCTGGTGCCGAGCACCGAGCCGGCGACCCCGCCGACGCTGGCCGAACTCGCCGCCCCGGCGCTGGAGCTGGTCGACCGGCTGGGCTTCCCGAGGGAGGTGCTCGCCGCCCAGGCGGTGCCCACGCCCACCTGCGGGCTGGCCGGCGCGTCGCAGCGCTGGGCCCGGCGCGCGCTCGGCCTGGCCACCGACCTCGGCAAGGCCTTCGTCGAGCCCCCCGAGTCCTGGTCGAAGGGCGCCACCGACTGAACTCGTGTCCGGTCCTGGCCAACTGCCCTGAATGCCCCATTCGGGACGTTGAGCGTCGTCAATGCCTCATTCAGGGCATCGCGGCGGGGCGGCGGAAGGACAGGGTGACCAGTAGGGTCGCCGCCGCGAACACCGTCGACATGGTGAGTGCCGAGGTGGTCACGTCGACCGCCGAGGCGCCGGTGGCCGCCCCGGCGACGGTCACCAGCACTGCGATCCCGATGGTCCCGCCGACCTGCTGCATGGTCTGCAACGCCCCACCGGCCGCGCCGGTGTCGCCCGGCGCCACGGTCGACATGATCGCCACGTTCAGCGGGGTGAAGGCCAGCCCGCCGCCGACGCCGAGCAGGATCATCGGTCCGAGCAGGCCGGGGACGTACTCGCTGTGCTCGGTCAGCCGGGTCAGCCACGCCAGCGCGGCCACCATCAGCAGCGCGCCGGTGACCGTGATCGGGCGTGGCCCGTGGGTGGGCAGCCACCGGGGCACCAGCCGGGACATGGCGAACATGCTGGCGGCCAGCGGCAGGAACGCGAGGCCGGTGTCCAACGCGCCGTACCCGCGAACCTCCTGCAGGTACTGGGTCAGGAAGAAGAACGTTGGCATCAGCGTCATCGTCCCGAGCAGGACGCTGAGGTAGCCGGCGGCCCGGTTCCGGTCGGCGAACAGCCGTAACGGCATCAGCGGCTGTCTGGTCCGCGCCTCGACCACCACGAACCCGGCCAGCAGCACCACTCCCGCGACCAGCGGGACCAGCGTCGGCGCGTGCCAGCCCTGTTCGGCGGCCTGGATCAGCCCGTACACCAACGATCCCGTGCCGGCCGTCCCGACCAGCGCGCCCGGCAGGTCGAGCCGGGCAGGGTGGCGGGCGGGCTCGACCAGGTAGCGCGTGGCCAGCGCCAGGATGGCCAGCCCGAGCGGGATGTTGATCAACAGCACCGCCCGCCACGACAGCCACTCGGTCAGCAGGCCGCCGATGATCAGCCCGACCGCGAAGCCGGCGCTGGTCACGCCGGAGAACACCGCGAGAGCGCGGATGCGGGCCGTCGGCGCGGTGAAGGTCGTGGTGATCAGCGCGATCGTGCTCGGCCCGGCCGCCGCGGCGCCGAGCCCCTGGAGCATCCTGGCGACCAGCAGCAACGTGGCCGAGTCGGCCAGCGCGCCGAGCAGCGAGGCGGCGGTGAACACCGCGACGCCGCCGAGGAAGGTCCGGCGCTTGCCCACCAGGTCGCCCATGCGGCCGCCGAGCAGCAGCAGGCCGCCGAAGACGAGGGTGTAGGCGTTGATCACCCAGGACAGGCCGGCCGGCGTGAAGCCGAGTTCGGTCCGGATCCTGGGCAGCGCCACGTTCATCACCGTGGCGTCGACCGTCAGCATCAACTGCGCGGCGACGATGATCGTGAGCGCGAGTCCCGGCCGGCGCAGGTCCGGGGGCGACAACGTGAGCTGTGTCAAGGCAGGTTCCCCTAAGCGGAGAGAGTCTCCGGATGGACTCGGGTTAGCATATGGAGACTCTCTCCGGATGCGCAAGACTATCCGGAGAATCTCTCCGGTTGAAAGTGGGTCGGCGTGGCCGATGACGTGCCGCGGCAGATGCGGGCGGACGCCCGCCGCAACTACGAGCGCATCGTGGCGACCGCGCGGGCCGCGTTCACCGAGCACGGCGTCGACGTGCCGCTGGACGATATCGCCCGGCGGGCCAAGGTGGGCGCCGGCACGCTGTACCGGCACTTCCCGAACCGGGACGCGTTGATCGAGGCGGTCTACCGGGATGAGGTCAGCCAGCTCGCCGCCCGCGCCCGCGAACTGGTCGACCAGCTGCCACCGGCAGCAGCGGTGGCCGCGTGGCTGCGCGAGGAGGTGCGCTGGGCGCGGGAGAGCAGCGGGCTCGCCGAGACGCTCAAGGCCGCGATGGACCGGGACTCGGACACGTTCGCCTACTGCAAGCGGGAACTCCGCGCGGCCCTCGGCACGCTGCTCGCCCCGGCGCAGGCCGCGGGGGTGGTCCGGGCCGACGTCGAACCGGCCGACCTGCTGCGTCTCGGGCACGCGGTCGCCTCGACCACCGTCTACGCCGACGAGGCGGGGGTGGACCGGCTGCTGTCCGTGGTGCTCGCCGGCCTGCGGACCACAGCGGGCACCATGGAGTCGTGAACTGGTTCCGTCGCCGCCCCGCCGCCGCTGCCCCCGACCGACCGGACTTCGCGACGCTGGCCGAGCGGTTCTGGCACGGCTGGCTGGACAACCTGCCCGAGATCGCGGCCGCGCTCGGCGACCGGGAGCCCAACCGGGTGGAGAACCTGCTCTGCCAACTGGTCGCCGACCTGCACCCGGAGCTGCACTTCTCGCTGGAACGCGGTCAGCGGGCCATTTACGCGCTGGTCGTCACCGGTCAGGAGGACCCCCGGCTGCGCCCCTACACCGACGCCTGGCGCGCGGCCGCCCCGCCGGAGGACGCGATCTGGGAGTACCACGACGCGGTGCCGCCGGTGCCCGACCCGACACTGGTGACCGTCAACCTCGGTGAGCACCGGATCCGGCTGGCCGACGTGCGGGTGGTCGCCCAGGTCGACCGGGAGGAGGGCGTGGTCGACGTCGCCGTGCACCACCCGGCGATGCCCGAGCTGGAGCCGAACGCGCGCTCGGCGATGACCTACCTGCCGCTGGACGCCGCGCTGGGGGAGCGGCTGGCGGCCGAGCGGCTGCGCCGGGTGGAGACCGCGCAGAGTGAGCCGGAGGACACGATCGGGCTGCTCGAACTACGCGATCTGGTGCACGAGTTGGCGGGCCTGCGACCACCGCCGCCGGCGCCGGGAAATGTCGGACCCGACGACTAGTCTTGCCTACCGTGACCAGTGTTGATGGCAGTGAGCAAGAGGGCATCGAGGACGTGCCGACGCCGGTTCGGGAGCGGCATCTCGCCCTGGCCGAGGAGATCGACGGCCACCGTTTCCGCTACTACGTGCTCGACTCCCCGACCATCGCCGACGGCGAGTTCGACACGCTGTGGCACGAGCTGCTGAGCATCGAGGAGCGGCACCCCGGCCTGGTCACCCCCGACTCCCCGAGCCAGCGGGTCGGCGGCACGTTCTCCACCGAGTTCGTCGCCGTCGACCACCTGGAGCGGATGCTCAGCCTGGACAACACCTTCGACGCCGACGAGCTCGGCGCCTGGGTCGACCGGGTGGAGAAGGAGCTCGGCCCGACGCCGTACCTGTGCGAGCTCAAGATCGACGGCCTGGCGATCAACCTGCTCTACCGCGACGGGCGCCTGGTCCGCGCGCTCACCAGGGGCGACGGTCGCACCGGCGAGGACGTCACGCTCAACGTGCGCACCATGCGCGGCGTGCCCGACCAGCTCACCGGCACCGCCGAGTTCCCGGTGCCCGGGCTGGTCGAGATCCGCGGCGAGGTGTTCTTCACCGTCACCGACTTCACCGAGCTGAACGCGAAGCTGGTCGAGGCCGGCAAGCCGGCGTTCGCCAACCCGCGCAACACCGCGGCGGGCTCGTTGCGGCAGAAGGACCCGAAGGTCACCGCGAGCCGCCCGCTGCGGCTGATCTGCCACGGCCTCGGCCGGCGCGAGGGCTTCGAGCCGGCCCGCCAGTCCGACGCGTACCGGGCGCTGGCCGCGTGGGGCCTGCCGGTGTCCGCGCACGCGAAGGTGATCACGACGCGCGCCGACCTGTTCGCCCATATCGAGTACTGGGGCGCCCACCGCCACGACGTCGAGCACGAGATCGACGGCATCGTGGTCAAGGTGGACGAGGTCTCCGCGCAGCGGCGGCTCGGCTCGACCTCGCGCGCGCCCCGCTGGGCCATCGCCTACAAGTACCCGCCGGAGGAGGCGACCACCACGCTGCTGGACATCCAGGTCAACGTCGGCCGCACCGGCCGGGTGACCCCGTTCGCGGTGATGGATCCGGTGAAGGTGGCCGGCTCGACGGTCGCGCTGGCCACGCTGCACAACGCGAGCGAGGTCAGGCGCAAGGGCGTGCTGATCGGCGACCGGGTGGTGATCCGCAAGGCGGGCGACGTGATCCCGGAGGTGCTCGGCCCGGTCGTCGACGCGCGCACCGGCACCGAGCACGAGTGGTCCATGCCCGACCGCTGCCCCTCGTGCGGCACGTACCTGGCCTACGAGAAGGAGGGCGACGCCGACATCCGCTGCCCCAACGCGCAGGGCTGTCCCGGCCAGCGCACCGAGCGGCTGTCCTACATCGGCGGCCGGTCCGCGCTGGACATCGAGGTGCTCGGCTACGAGGCGGCGGTCGCGCTGATCGACTCCGGCGTGCTCGGCGACGAGGGCGACCTGTTCGACCTCGACGAGCAGGCGCTGCTGTCGGTGGAACTGTTCCGCACCAAGGCCGGCACGCTGTCGGCCAACGGCCAGAAGCTGTTGCACAACCTGGACACGGTCAAGCAGCGTCCACTGTGGAAGGTCCTGGTGGCGCTGTCGATCCGCCACGTCGGGCCGACCGCGGCGCGCGCGCTGGCCCAGGAGTTCGGTTCCCTGCCCAGGATCATGGCCGCGACCGACGAGGAGCTGGCCGCCGCGGAGGGCGTCGGCCCGACGATCGTGGCGGCGGTGCGCGAGTGGTTCGACACCCCGTGGCGGCGCGAGATCGTCGAGAAGTGGGCACGCGCGGGCGTGCGGATGGCCGAGGAGCGCGACGAGTCGATTCCCAGGAACCTGGACGGGTTGTCGATCGTGGTGACCGGTTCGCTGCGCACCTTCTCCCGCGACGAGGCCAAGGAGGCGATCCTGGCGCGCGGGGGCAAGGCGGTCGGCTCGGTGTCGAAGAAGACCGCGTTCGTGGTGGTCGGCGAGGCCCCCGGCAGCAAACACGACAAGGCGATCCAGCTCAAGGTCCCGGTGCTGGACGAGGACGGCTTCGCCGTCCTGCTCGACCAGGGCCCGGAAGCGGCCACCGCCACAGCCACGATCGGGGAACAAGCAGATGAGTGAGCCACGCGGCTCTCAACCGCACCTAAGGGGAGCCATCGACACGTGCGGCACAGGAGGAACACAGCTCAACGTGACTACGGCAGTTAACCCCGGGGAGGCGGGCCGGTTCGTGGTTCGGCGGGCGGGGGCCGACGAGGTGCCCGAGGTCGGCCGGCTGACGGTGCGGACCTACGTGGCCGAGGGCTTCGTCGCGGCCGAGGACGACTACGCGGCGACCCTGGCCGACGCGACCTCGCGGTTCCACGACGCGGAGTTACTGGTCGCGGTGGACCCGGACGGCTCGATCCTCGGCACGGTCACGATCGCGCCACCCGGTTCCCCGCTGGTCAACGTGGCCGAGCCGGCGGAGTTGGAGTTCCGCATGCTCGCGGTGGCCTCCTCGGCGCGCGGCCGGGGCGTGGGTGAGGCACTCGTGCTGGCGGTCATCGACCGGGCGGCGGAACTGGGCCTTGGCGCGGTGATGCTCAGCAGCCAACAGGGAATGACCGCCGCCCACCGCCTCTACCGCCGGTTCGGCTTCCAGCGCACGCCGGAGCGGGACTGGAGCCCGAACGGCCACGAAGTCCTGCTCACCTTCCGCCTCGACCGCTGAGTGGTCCAGTTAGCGGGTCCGACTGTGGACCTGTTCGGTGTGCCACCAGGCGGGCAGGGTTGACCCCATGGACACCGCGACCCGTTACGTACACGGCTATTCCGCGCTCGAGGCCCGCCGGCTGGACGACCAGGCCGACACCCTGGCCCAGCTGCTGCACGGCGACACCGGCTACCCGCCGGGGAGCACGGTGCTCGAGGTGGGCTGCGGCGTCGGCGCGCAGACCGTCCACCTGCTCGCGTCCAGCCCCGGCGCCGAGCTCACCGCCGTCGACGTGTCGGCCGACTCGCTGGCCGTCGCGCGGGCGCGGGTCGGCGAGCGGGTGCGCTGGCAGCAGGCCGACCTGCACGCACTTCCCTTCGCCGACAACGAGTTCGACCACCTCTTCGTGTGCTTCGTGCTGGAGCACCTGCCCGACCCGACGCGGGCGTTGCGCGCACTGCACCGGGTGTTGCGTCCCGGCGGCACGATCACCGTGATCGAGGGCGACCACGGCTCGGCCTACTTCCACCCGCACAGCGAACTCGCCCAGCGCACGATCGACTGCCTGGTACGCCTCCAACCCGGCGACGCACTGCTCGGCCGCCAACTCCACCCACTGCTGACCGCCGCCGGCTACCACGACGTGACCGTCACCCCCCGCGTGGTCTACGTCGACGACTCCCGGCCGGCACTGGTGGACGGCTTCACCCGCAACACGTTCGTCGCCATGATCGAGCCGGTGCGCGCGCGGGCCATCGCCGCCGGGCTGATGACCGAGCAGGAGTGGGCCACCGGCATCGCCGACCTCCGCCACACGGCCGATCCCGGCGGCACGTTCAACTACACCTTCTTCAAGGCCACCGCGATCACTCCGCACCGAGGACCGGCGTGAGGTCCGGGCGTTTGGCCACCCGGCCGTCGCCGGAGGACTGGCCGCGTAGTCGGCGCATGATCCACGGGCCGGCGAAGCTCGCGGTCCAGCGCAGTTCCGTGTCCACCCGCCGCCAGGCCGTCGGCTTCGGTTGTGGGGTGAGGGAATCCGTCCACGTCAGGTCGCTGCCGGGTAACTCGAGCGCGTGCGCGGCCGCGGCCGCCATCCGTGCGTGCCCCAACTCGTTGAGGTGCAACCGGTCCGCACTCCACAGCCGAGGGTCCGTACAGATCGGATAGGCCGTCAGATCCACCACGGTCACCCCGTGCGGCGCGGCCGCCGCCCGGATCGCCGCGTTCAACGCCACCGTCCGCGCCGACAGCAACCGCCCGGCCGGCGCCAGTCGCGCCGGATCGGGGAACACCACCGTCAGTACCCGCGCCCCGACCCCGACCAGCGCCGCGAACATCGCCGCCAGCTCATCGGCCACCGCCGAGGGATCGAACCGCCGGCGCAACAGGTCGTTCACGCCGGCCATCACCGAGGCCAGGTCCGGGCGCATGGCCACCGCCGAGGCCAGCTGCTCCTGGCGCACCTCCCAGGCGCGCCGCCCGCGCACCGCCAGGTTCGCGTACCGCAGCTCCGGGTTCGCCGCCGCCAGCGCGGCGGCCAGCCGGTCGGCCCAGCCAAGGTACTCGCCGCGCCCCGGGTCCCAGTCCATCATCCCCTCGGTCTGGCTGTCCCCAAGAGCTACATACCGCTCGTACATCGCGCCTCCCGTGCCCGCAGTACCGTCGCCACCTCCGCGCACCAGTCCCGGTGCTCCCGCTCGAACCGCAGCCCCCGCAGGCAGGTCAGGTACGGGCCGATCCGCTCGCCATCGCGCAGGAACCGCTCCTCGGACAGGTCGCCACGCATCCTGGCCAGCAGGTCGCCGAAGATCCGGATCTTGGCCTCGGCCATCACCACCCGCTCGTCGAGCTGGGCGAGCACGCCGGGGACCGCGACCGCGTCGATGCCCTGGACCTTCACCAGGAGGTCGTCGCGGATGAACGACGGTTTGGCCGGGGTCGCCGCCCAGCGGGTCAGCTCCGCCACCCCCGCCGGCGTCACCGTGAACAGCCGTTTGGTCGGGCGGGTTTCCTGGACCACCTCGCGGCCGGCGACCAGCCCGGCGCGCTCCAGCTTGGTCAGCTCCGCGTACAGCTGCTGGGGCAGCGCGTGCCAGAAGTTCGCCACGCCGACGTCGAACGCCTTCGCCAGCTGGTAGCCGCTGTACTCGCCGTCCAGCAGCGCCGCCAGCACGGCATGTCGCAGGGCCACGCCCCGACCATAGTCACATTGTTGACTAATCAGAATGTGACTAGCCCGACAGCACCACCGCGATGATGCCCGCCAGGTGCGCGAGCCGGGCCACCTCGGCCGCCCGGAACTGCGGCCCGCCCGGCCTGCCGACCAGCAGCACCCGCTCCGGCTTGCCCAGCGGCGTGGCCGCCAGCTCGGTGCCCAGCTCCCGCCAGGTCTCGGGCACCCAGCTCTCCTCGCCGTCGAGCACGGTCGCCCGGCCCAACGGCAGCCACGGCAGGTCCAGCACCTTCAGCTGCGGGGCCGCCGTGCTCGCGGTGAGCGTTCGCGCCCCCTCGTCACCGGGGCCGACCACCATCGCCCAGCCCGCGCGCACGATCCGCGGCACGCCCTCGGTGAAGATGGCTAAGCCCTGGTCCGGTTTGCCGGCGACGTCCTCCACCAGCTCAAGCTCGCGGTGGGTGTCCAGCACGCCGGCGTAGGGTCGAACCGCGTCGACCTCGACATTGCTCACCGACTCCGCCGCGGTGATCAGCGCGTCGGGCAACCGGCCCTTCGGCAACTCGACGACGAGGTCGTCGATCGCTTGGCCGGAGTTTCGTTCCACCACGTCCACGCTCAGGATGTCTGCCCCGATCTCACCGAGCGCGGTCGCGACCGCGCCCAGCGCCCCCGGGACGTCCGGGAGCTGAACCCGGATCAGGAAGGACAAGGCGAACGCCTCCTAGTCTCGTGCCGGCCGACGATTCTCGCAGACGCGAGATGCGCCCCGCGCCTGCCGTCCACGTGCCGGGATCCGCCGACAGCGGCACCGGCCAGCTTTGCAGCCCGAACAACCCGTTCGGGTCGCGCCAGGCACTCGAAATAGACTCGGTCCACCAAACTCAGCACATACGCAGGGAGTTCGTCCAGTGCCCAACATCTCCCGCGAGGAGGTCGCCCACCTCGCTCGCCTGGCCAGGCTAGCTGTCACCGAGGACGAACTGGACAAGTTCGCCGGTCAGCTGGACGTCATCCTCCAGTCGGTGGCCAGGGTCGGCGAGGTGGCGGCCGAGGACATTCCGCCGACCTCGCACGCCGTTCCGCTGCGCAACGTCTACCGGGCAGACGAGATCCGCCCCGGCCTGACCCAGCAGCAGGCACTGGCCGGCGCCCCCGCCGTCGAGGACGGACGCTTCCGCGTCCCCCGCATCCTGGGAGAAGAAGCATGACCCCGTTGGTTCGGAAGACCGCTGCTGAGTTGGCCGCGAAGATCCACGCCGGCGAACTGTCCTCGGTGGAGGTCACGCAGGCCCACCTGGACCGGATCGCCGCGATCGACCCGACCGTGCACGCCTTCCTGCACGTGGACACCGAGGGCGCGCTGGCCGCGGCCGACGCGGTCGACCAGGACGTGGCCGCCGGCCGGCCGGTCGCCTCGCCGCTGGCCGGGGTGCCGCTGGCGCTCAAGGACGTGTTCGCCACCAAGGACATCCCGACCACCTGCGGGTCGCGGATCCTGGAGAACTGGGTCCCGCCCTACGACGCGACGGTCACCAGCAGGCTGCGCGCGGCCGGCATCGTCGTGCTCGGCAAGACCAACATGGACGAGTTCGCGATGGGCTCCTCCACGGAGAACTCCGCGTTCGGTCCCACCCGCAACCCGTGGGACCTCGACCGGATCCCCGGCGGCTCCGGCGGCGGCTCGTCGGCCTCGCTGGCCGCCTTCGAGGCGCCGCTGGCGATCGGCACCGACACCGGCGGCTCGATCCGCCAGCCCGCGTCGGTCACCGGCACGGTCGGCGTCAAGCCGACCTACGGCGGGGTCTCGCGCTACGGCCTGGTCGCGTTCTCCTCCTCGCTCGACCAGGGCGGGCCGTGCGCGCGCACCGTGCTGGACGCGGCGCTGCTGCACGAGGTGATCGCCGGCTACGACCCGGCCGACTCCACCTCGATCGACGCGCCGGTGCCGCCGGTGGTGGCCGCGGCCCGTGCCGGCGCCGGCGGTGACCTGCGCGGGGTGCGGATCGGCGTGGTGCGCGAGTTCACCGGCGAGTGGTACCAGGCCGGGGTGCTCGGCGCGTTCGAGCAGGCCGTGGCCCAACTGCGCCAGCTCGGCGCGGACGTGGTCGAGGTCTCCTGCCCGCACTTCGACTACGCGCTGCCCGCCTACTACCTGATCGCGCCGAGCGAGGCGTCGTCGAACCTGGCCAGGTTCGACGCGATGCGCTACGGCCTGCGGGTCGGCGACCAGCAGGGCAACAGCGCCGAGCAGGTCATGGCGCTGACCCGCGAGGCCGGCTTCGGCGAGGAGGTCAAGCGGCGCATCATGGTCGGCACCTACGCGCTGTCCTCCGGCTACTACGACGCCTACTACGGCCAGGCGCAGAAGGTGCGCACGCTGATCTCGCGCGACTTCGAGCGGGCCTTCGCCGACGTCGACGTGCTGGTCTCGCCGACCACGCCGACGACCGCGTTCCGCATCGGCGAACGGATCGACGACCCGGTGGCCATGTACCGGGCCGACCTGTGCACGATCCCGGCCAACCTCGCCGGCACGCCCGCGATGAGCGTCCCGGCCGGACTGTCCGATGAGGACGGTATGCCGGTCGGCCTGCAGGTCATGGCCCCCGCGTTGCAGGAGCAGCGGATGTACCGGGTGGCCGCCGCCTACGAGTTCGCCAGGGACGCCGCCGACGGCGGCTCGTTGATCAACCGCGTGCCGGAGCTGGAGGTCGCCCGATGAGTCTGTCCACTGTGGACCTTCTGGACTACGACGAGGTGCTCGAGCGCTTCGACCCGGTGCTCGGGCTCGAGGTGCACGTCGAACTGTCCACCAACACCAAGATGTTCTGCGGCTGCCCGACCGCGTTCGGCGCCGAGCCCAACACCCAGGTCTGCCCGGTGTGCCTGGGCCTGCCCGGCGCGCTGCCGGTGGTCAACGGCAAGGCGGTCGAGTCGGCGATCCGGATCGGACTCTCGCTTGGCTGCGAGATCGCGCAGTGGTGCCGGTTCGCCAGGAAGAACTACTTCTACCCGGACATGCCGAAGAACTTCCAGACCTCGCAGTACGACGAGCCGATCGCGTTCAACGGCTCGCTGAACCTGGAACTGGCCGACGGCACGGTGGTCGAGGTCGGCATCGAGCGCGCGCACATGGAGGAGGACACCGGCAAGTCGCTGCACGTCGGCGGCGCGACCGGGCGCATCCACGGCGCGGAGCACTCCCTGCTGGACTACAACCGGGCGGGCGTGCCGCTGGTCGAGATCGTCACCAAGCCGATCGTGGGCACCGGCGCCCGCGCGCCGGAGGTCGCCCGCGCGTACGTGACCGCGCTGCGGGACCTGTTGCGCGGGCTGGACGTGTCCGACGTGCGGATGGACCAGGGATCGCTGCGCTGTGACGCGAACGTGTCGCTGATGCCGCGCGGCACCACGGTGTTCGGCACCCGCACCGAGACCAAGAACGTCAACTCGCTGCGCAGCGTCGAGCGCGCGGTGAGCTACGAGATGACCCGCCAGGGCGCCGTGCTCACCGCCGGCGGCGAGATCGTGCAGGAGACCAGGCACTTCGACGAGTCGACCGGCAGCACCTCGGCCGGGCGGCGCAAGGAGACCTCCGAGGACTACCGCTACTTCCCCGAGCCGGACCTGGTGCCGATGGCGCCCTCGGTGGAGTGGGTCGCGCAGCTGCGCACGACGCTGCCGGAGATGCCGTGGGAGCGCCGCAAGCGCATCCAGGCCGACTGGCGGCTGTCCGACCTCGAACTGCGCGACCTGGTCAACGCGGGCGCGATCGACCTGGTCGCGGCCACCGTCGACGCGGGCGCCACCCCCGACCAGGCCCGCTCGTGGTGGGTCAACTACCTGTCCCAGGAGGCGAACTCCCGGGCCGTCGAGCTCGCCGAGCTGCCGATCACCCCGGCCCAGGTCGGCCGGGTGGCCGTGCTGGTCACCGAGGGCAAGCTGACCAACAAGCTGGCCAGGGAGGTCGTCGACGGCGTGCTCGCCGGCGAGGGTGCGCCGGACGAGATCGTCGAGCGGCGCGGGCTGGCCGTGGTCTCCGACGACACCGCCCTCTACGCCGCGATCGACGAGGCGCTGGCCAGCCAGCCCGACGTCGCGGACAAGATCCGGGGCGGCAAGGTGGCTGCGGCCGGCGCGATCGTCGGCGCGGTGATGAAGGCGACCAAGGGCCAGGCGGACGCCAAGCGGGTGCGCGAGCTGATCCTGGAACGCTGCACCGGTTGACGGTGCGATTCGGCGTACTGGGACCGCTGCGCGCGGTCGGGCGGGACGGCGAGTGGCTGCGTCTGCGCGGCGACCGGCAGCGCACGCTGCTCGCCATGCTGCTGTTCCACGCGGGCGAGCAGGTGCCGACCGAGCGGCTGGTCGACGCGCTCTGGCCGGACCTGCCGCCCAAGTCCTACGCGTCGAACCTGCACACCTACGTCTCCCGGTTGCGGGAGCGCATCGGGCCGGTGATCGACCGGGCCGGCAACGGCTACCGGCTCGACGTCGACCACGACGACCTGGACCTGCTGGTGTTCACCACCGAGGCCCGGCTGGGTCGCCGCGCCGCGCGCGCTGGCGACCCGGCCGCCGCGGCCAGACACCTGCGGGCGGCACTGGCCCAGTGGCGCGGCCGGCCGGTCGCCGACCTGCACGTGCCGGCACTGGACGCCGACGTGACCAGGCTGGAGCTGGAGCGCCTCGCGGTGTTCGAGGACTGCGTCGCGGCCGAGCTGGCCGAGGGCCGGGACGCCGAGCTGGTCGGTGAACTACAGGCGATGGTCGCCGAACACCCGCTGCGCGAGCGGCTCACCGCGCTGCTGATGGTCGCCCTGCACCGCTGCGGCCGGCGCGCGGACGCGCTGGAGGCCTACCGGCGCGCCCGCGCCACCCTGATCGAGGAGACCGGCATCGAGCCGGGCGCCGAGCTGCGCGGCGTGCACACCGACGTACTGCGCGGTGAGGACGGCGCACCGGGCGACGAGCCGGACTGGCCGGTCTGCCAGCTGCCGGCCGACGTCGCCGACTTCTCCGGCCGGGACCGGGAGGTCGACGGGCTGGTCGCGTTGTTCGCGCACGCGCCCCTGGTCGTGCTCACCGGTGAGCCGGGGGTCGGCAAGTCGACGCTCGCGGTCCGGGTGGCCCACCGGCTGCGCGCCGCGTTCCCCGACGGCCAGCTCTACGCCCACCTCGCCGGCGCCACCCGGCCGCGCGGCGTCGACGGCGTGCTCACCGACCTGCTCCGCTCGCTGGGTGTCACCGGCCCGGCGATCCCCGACGACCTGCAGGCCAAGGCGGCGGTGTTGCGCAGCCGGCTGGCCGACCGCCGGGTGCTGGTCGTGCTGGACGACGCCGCCGACCCCGCGCAGGTCCGTCCGCTGCTGCCGGGCACCTCGACCAGCGCGGTCCTGGTCACCAGCAGGCAGCGGCTGTCCGGGCTGGTCGGCGCGCACCGGGCCACCGTCGAGCCGTTCACCGACGCCGAGGCCGGCCGGCTGCTGGCGCGGATCGCCGGCGAGCGGGTGACCGGCCAGCCGGCCGACGCCGCCAGGATCGTCGCCGCGTGCGGGAACCTGCCGCTGGCGTTGCGCATCGCCGGCACCCGGCTGGCGCTGCGGCCCCAGCTGGGGATCGGCACGCTGGCCGACCGGCTGGAGGACGAGCTGTGCCGGCTCGACGAGCTGACCGTCAGCGACCTGCAGGTCCGCTCCAGCATCGCGCTGAGCTACCGCGCGCTGAGCCAGGCCGCCCAGGAGACCTTCCAGCTCATCGGCATCGTCGACCTCGACGACCTGCCGGCGTGGGCGATCGACGTGCTGCGCCGGGACGCCGACGGGCCGGTCGAGGAGCTGGTCGAGTCGAGCCTGCTGCAACCGGCCGGGGCCGACGGCACCGGCGAGCCGCGCTACCAGATGCACGACCTGGTCCGCGCCTACGCCAGGGAGCTGGCGCTGCGCGCCGACGGGCTGGCGGCCAGGCGCGCGGCCAGCGACCGGTTTGTGGGCGCCGTGCTCGCGCTGGTCGACTCGGCCGCGCGCCGGCTGCCCAGGGTCGCGCCGCTGCCCGACCTGACCGGCGAGCCGGTGACCTCGCCGCTGGCCGGGGACACCGAACGGCGGCTGCTCGCCGAGCCGGACGCCTGGTTCGCCACCGAGCGGCCGGTGCTCGTGCAGGGCATCGGCGTGCTGTGCCGGGTCCACCAGTACCGCGCGGCCTGGCTGATCTTCGAACGGTTCGCCAGACACCTGTGGCTGCACGGGCACTACGCGGACCTGCGGACCTGTGCGCAGACCCTGACCAGGGCCGGGGACCCCGAGGTCGCGGCCAGGGCGGCGGCGGTGCTCGCGTTGCTGCTGCACGTGCGCGGCCAGTACACGGAGGCGGTCGCGGCCTACCGGTGCTGCGCGGCCCAGTTGGCCGAGCTCGGCGACCGGCAGGCACTGGCCTGGGTGCGGACCAACCTGGCGAACTGCCTGATCGGGCTCGGCGAACCGGAGGAGTCGCTGCGGCTGGTCGACGAGGCCGAGGAGCTGTTCGCGACCCTGCCGGCCGACGAGCTCGGCGCGGCGTCGGTGCCCAGGACCAGGTCGGCGGCACTGAACCGGATGGGCAGGCTGGTCGAGTCGGTGCGCATCGACACCGCCGCGGTCGCCAGGGCACGAGCGGCCGGCACGTCCCGGCGGGTGGCGCCCGCGCTGCAGAGCCTGTCGTGGAGCCTCGCGCTGACCGGGGCACTGGACGCGGCGGCCGACGCGGCGCGGGAGGCGGTGTCGCTGCTGCGCTCGACCACCGCGCGGTCCGCGCTGGCCAGGGGACTGCGCACACTCGGCGCGATCCACGCCGGCCGAGGGGAGCGGGCGCTCGCGGTGGCGGCGTTCGAGGAGAGCCGGGCGATCGCGCGGGAGATCAACGAGCTGCCCCGGGTGCTGTCCGGCACCCGGGCGATCGCCGCGAGCTGGGTGGGCGACGGGCGGGCGGCCGAGGCGGTGCCCGAGCTGCGCCGGTGTGTGCGCGAGTACCGGGCGATGGGCAGCCTGTCCTCGGCGACGGTCACCCTGCGGCTGCTGGCGGCGGCGCACGAGGCGCTGGGGGAGCGGGGCGCCGCCGCGGCCGCGCTGGCGGAGGCCGAGACGCTGGCCGACCCCCGCGACGCCAACGCCCAGACCCTGTACGTGCTGCTGCTGAACCTGACCAGGCCTGATCGGGGGCGGGAGCCGGATGTCCCCTGCGTGTCCGGCGCCCGTTCCCCGTCAGCTACCTGACCGCCGTGGCGTACTCGCCACCGGCGGGCAACCACGTGCACACGAGTGTGCTGCTCCTTGGATGGAACGAGGGTTGCCGGTGATCGCCCAGACGGCACCCCTCGTTGGCCGTGGCTGATCACCGGGTGACCACGTTACGAAAGCCCGCCATACGGAACGCACACAGAGGCGGCTAGTCCGGGCCGCCGCTGCCGCTGCTGTTGGTCATCAGGATGGTCACCGCGCGGTCGTCGCTGGACACCGGCTGGCCGCCGGCGCCCTTGTTGATCGTGCCGCCGATCGCCACCTGCTCGTTCACCAGATCCATGCCACTGAGCAGGCCGAAGCCGTCTTCTTTGGCCAGGTTGACGACCGGTTTGCCGGAGAACGAGCCGTCCTCGGCGATCGGCAGGGTCTGCAGGCTGCCGGTGCGCGCGGTCGCCACCCACAGGGCGTTCGGCGTGGACGCGCAGCCGGCGACGCCCGGCCGGTCCGGCCAGCTCCACGCCGGCGCGGACATCGGCTCGCCCGGCTGGAGCAGGTAGAGCAGGTCGCGGTCGGCGCCCTGGTCGGTGACCCACATCCGGGAGCCGTCGAGCGAGGCGCACACGCCGCCGGGGGTGCGCAGGCCGCTGGCGATCACCGCGGTGGCCGGGTCGGGGTTGTCCGGCGCGGGGCGGCCGTTGGCGTCCAGTCGCAGCACCTTGCCGGCGAGGGACTTCGGGTCGGCGGCCAGCGCGGGGTTGCCCGCGTCGCCGGTGGCCAGCAGCAGCGCGCCGCGATGGTCGACGGCCAGTGCGCCCCGGTTGCCGGTGGCGCCGCGCGGGATGCCGGTGAGCACCGGCTTCGGGGTGTCGCCGGGGGCGATGCGCACCAGCCGGTTGTCGGTCGGCGTGCTGAGGTAGGCGAAGATCAGCTGGTCCTCGGCGTAGGTCGGGGACAGCGCGAGCCCGGTCAGACCGCCGTCGGTGGATGCGTCGACCGGGGCCACCGCGACGACCTCCGGCGCGACGTCCTTCTTCACCCGCAGGATCCGGCCGGTGGTGCGCTCGCCGACCAGCGCGGACGGGTCCCGGCCGTCGCCGGGCAGCGCGGCGACCGCGGTGAGCTGGTTGAGGCAGGTGGCGATCACGGCGGGGTGGAAGTCGGTGCAGCCGTCCGGCGGCGGGACCTGCGACGGCGGCGGTTGTCCTCCGGCGCCGCCGGGGCCGCTGCTCGATCCGCCGTCCGGGTTCTGCGGCTCCGGGGCGGCCTGCGGCTGGATCTCCTCCTGCGGGCGCCAGTCCTCCGGCTGCTCGGCGACCGTGGCGCAGCCAACGGTGACCAGTACACCACCGACGGTCACCGTCGCCATCAGCCTTCGCCACCAGACCGCCATGTCCCCAAGCTAGGTGACCACGAGTGAATCGCACGTGAGAGGCTGGGCGATCGTGACGATCACTGTCCTGGTGCCCGACGATGAGGGCGTGGCCGCGCTGGCCGGGATCGACGGCATCACCGTGGTCCGCTACGACCCCGAACGGCCGCTGCCCACCGACGCCGACGTGCTCGTGCCGAGCTTCCTGTCCGAGGTCGATCCGGCCGTGTACGTGGCGCAACTGCCGAGCCTGCGGCTGATCCAGCTGCAGACCACCGGCGCGGAGAACTGGGTCGGCCGCATCCCGGAACGGGTGCTGCTGTCGACCGCGCGCGGGGCGCACGGCGGAAGTACGGCGGAATGGGCGCTCGGCGCGCTGATCGCGGTCTACCGGGAGCTGATCCCGTTCGAGTGGGCCCGGCAGGCGCGCGACTGGACCCGCCGGCCGACCGACACGTTGCAGGACAAGCGGGTGCTGGTGCTCGGTGCCGGTGACCTCGGCCAGCGGATGCGGCGCAGGCTGGAGGCCGGCGACGCGACCGCGACGTTGGTCGGCACCCGGGCCAGGGCGGGGGTGCACGGCATCGACGAGGTGCCCGACCTGCTCGGCGAGCACGACGCGGTGGTGCTCATGGTGCCGCTGACCGCGCGCACGACCGGGCTGGTCGACGCGGAGTTCCTCGCGCGGATGCCCGACGGTGCGGTGCTGGTCAACGCCGCGCGGGGCAAGGTCGTGCACACCGAGGCGCTGTTGGCGGAGCTGACCAGCGGGCGGCTGCTGGCGGCGTTGGACGTCACCGACCCCGAGCCGTTGCCGGCGGATCACCCCCTGTGGACCGCGCCCGGGCTGTTGCTCACCCCGCACGTGGCCGGCAGCGTGTTCGACGTCCGCAGGCGGGCGTATGCGGTGGTGGCCGAGGAGGTCGCCAGGTTCGCGAGTGGTGCGCGGCCGGCGAACCTGGTGCACGGCGAGTACTGACATCGACCGTTCGGGTGATTACTCCCGGCAATGCCCTACCCTGCGCGGGGTGACTACTGACGACAACCGCCCTCGGGCCGCGGGCGGTTACGCGGATAGCGGCCGATACAACGCCGACACCGAGGATCTGGGTTTCGCCGGCCAGTCCTCGTCGGACTCGTCGATGTACGACGATGCCGGCTACTCCTCGCCGACCACGATGATCCCGGGGAGTTCGACTTTCGACAACGATGACGACGACGACTTCGGCAGTGCGTTCGACGAGCCGGACCGGCGCGTCAAGTGGCACGGCGGGCTTGACTTCGGCCTGTTGGTGCTGCGGCTGGTGCTCGGCGGGTTGTTCGTCGTGCACGGCCTGGACAAGTTGTTCGGGTGGTTCACCGACTCCGGTGGCATGGACGGCATCGAGCAGATGCTCACCGGATTCGACTTCACCGAGCCGAAGATCCTCGCCTGGGTGCTGGCGCTCAGCGAGACCGTTGGCGGTGCGCTGCTCGTCGTCGGCCTGTTCACGCCGGCGGGGGCGGCCGCGGTGCTCGCGGTGATGGCCAACGTCATCGTCGTGAAGGGCGACTGGAACCTGTTCCTCGGTGGCGTCGAGCTGGAGATGGTGTACGCGGCGGCCGCGTTCGTGCTGCTGTTCACCGGTCCTGGCCGGGCCTCGATCGACCGTAATACGCACTGGTGCCGCAAGCCGTCGATCTACGGGATCGTGTTCCTGATCATCGCCGGTGGGGCGTCGGTGGTGACCCTGCTCGTGTTCCGCTGAGCCGCGGGCGGAGGATGGGGTAGTGCCATCCGCGCTACCTGACGGCGACGCCGCGCCCCTGGACGGGTCGCTGCCCGAGTCCGCCCTGCGCGGGCTCGGGCGCCGGCCGTTCGGGGTCTATGTGCACGTGCCGTTCTGCGCGACCAGGTGCGGTTACTGCGACTTCAACACCTACACCGCGGCCGAGCTGGCGGAGTCACCGGCGTCGCCGAAGTCGTGGTTGGACGGTCTGCGCCGCGAACTGGACCTGGCGGCCGGCGTGCTGGTCGAGCCGCCGCCGGTAGCCACGGTGTTCGTCGGCGGTGGCACCCCGTCCCTGCTCGGTGCGGAGGTCCTGGCCGAGGTGCTGGCCGCTGTCCGGACCACGTTCGGCCTGGCCCCCGATGCCGAGGTGACCACGGAGTCCAACCCCGAGTCGACCTCACCGGAGTTCTTCGACGGCATCCGGGCGGCCGGGTACACGAGAGTGTCGCTGGGGATGCAGTCGGCGGCGCCCGGTGTGCTGGCGGTCCTCGACAGGACTCATACGCCGGGCAGGGCCGTCGCCGCCGCGAAAGAGGCCCGCGAGGCCGGTTTCGAGCACGTCAACCTGGACCTGATCTACGGCGCGCCGGGCGAGCGCCCGATGGACCTGGCGGCCTCGTTGGACGCGGTCCTTGCCGCAGGTGTTGATCACGTGTCGGCCTACGCGCTGATCGTTGAGGAGGGCACGGCCCTGGCCCGCCGCATCCGGCGAGGCGACCTACCTCCACCGGATGACGACGTGCTGGCGGCGAGGTACGAGCAGGTGGACGCGGCGTTGTCGGCGGTGGGGCTGCACTGGTACGAGGTGTCGAACTGGGCGGCGGGCCCGGCGGCCTGGTGCCGGCACAACATGGGGTACTGGCGCGGGGCGGACTGGTGGGGTGCCGGGCCGGGGGCGCACAGCCATGTCGGCGGGGTGCGTTGGTGGAACGTCAAGCACCCGGCGAAGTACGCCGAGCTGTTGGCGAGCGGCCGGTCGCCCGCGGCCGCGCGGGAGACGCTGACGGTGGCGGACCGCCAGCTGGAGCGGGTGATGCTGGAACTGCGCCTGGTCGACGGCCTGGTGATCGACGCGCTGGACCCGGACGGCCAACAGGAGGCCAGACGAGCGGCGGCGGAAGGCCTGCTCGACCCGGCGGCCCTGGCCGGGGTCAACGGCCGGTTCGGTCGGTGCGTGCTCACTCCACGCGGCCGCCTCCTCGCTGATGCCGTGGTCCGCCGCCTGACCTGAGCTTGTCCGGTCGCGGCCAAGGCCCCCAGCCCGCTGAATTCCGGGCAGCCGGCCGCCGTGGTCAGTGCCGGTCCAGGCGGACGCGCAGCGAAATCTCCGCGAACGGGTGAGGATTGATGGCACTATGCCCGCCAAGGACCACATGAAGCGCGTGACGATGTCGATCGTTGGCTGTCTGGTGCTGCTGATCGGCGTCGCGTTGCTGGTGCTCCCCGGGCCGGGCCTGCTGCTCGTCCTCGCCGGGCTGATCATCCTCGCCGGCGAGTTCCCGAAGCTGGAACAGTACGTCGACCCGGTGCGTGACCGGGCGATGAAGGCCGCCGAGGACAATGTGTCCTCGCCGCTGCGCATCGCCGGCTCAGTGCTTGCCGGCGTCGGGCTCATCGCCGCGGGCGTGGTGTGGGGGTCGCGAGTGTTCCCGTGGCTGCCCTTCCCCGGCTGGAGCACCGGGTCGAGCCTGATCGTCTCCGGACTCGTGCTGTTCGCGTTGCTGGCCTGGAGCTACCGGAAAGTCCAGGCGCGGCGCGCTAACCAGCCCGGTTCCACGCCACCGTGAACTCCGGCAGGGAGATCCTGCCGTCCCGATCGGCGTCCGCGTCGGCGAAGATCGACTTGAGCTCGGGCTCGGTGATCTCCTCGCCGCGAGCGGACATGGCGGTTAGGAATTCCTGTTCGGTGATCTGACCGTCCTCGTTCAGGTCGAGTTCGGCGAACGTCCTGGCGAGTTCCTCGTGCACTGGCAAGCCTCCTAGTTGCCGCGAAGGGGACGCACGTCCGGCAGTTCGGTGAGGTCCTGATCGGCCTTCACCGACAGGAATCCGGTGAATCCCCAGCCTTCCAGCCGAGTGAGCTGGGCCGGGAACTTACCGCTGCGCCGAACCGGCGACACCACCGCGTCCCGCTCGGTCCGCAGCCTGCGGGCCACCGCAAGCGCAGTGGCCACCGGAACGTCCGCCTCGAAGAGCACCGCGAGGCGCTCAGCTGGGGGAGCGGCGGACACCAGGTCGACGATCCGTTCGAAGCCGATCGAGAACCCGCACGCCGGCACCTCGGTGCCGAGAGAGCGACCGACCAACTCGTCGTAGCGCCCGCCACCAGCGATCGAACCCGCCGCGTCCGGGTGCGAGATCTCGAAGATCTGCCCGGTGTAGTAACCCATGCCGCGCACCAGGGTCGGGTCGAACGACCACCGCGTGGCGTCCGGCAGCTCGGCCAGACAGGCAATCGTGGTGGCCAGATCCTCCGCGACGGCCGCCGGCAGGTTCGGCACCGCGTCGGCGAGCACGTCGACGACCTTGTCGGTGGACAGGTCGCCCAGGGCGTCGAGCTTGTCCCTGGCCGCGCGCACGACCTCCCCGGACAGACCGCGTTCCCCGGTCAGTTCCGCCTCGACCCCCGACCAGCCGATCTTGTCCAGCTTGTCGACCGAGACGAAGAACCCGGCCTTGGCCGCAGACGGGACGCCGGCCGCACTCGCCAGGGCGGCGAGGAACCGCCGGTCGGACAGCCGCACAGTCGTGCCGGTGAGCCCCACCGCGGCGAGCGCCGCGGTGGTCGCCTCGATCAGTTCGGCCTCCGCGAGCACGCTCTGCTCACCGAGCAGGTCGATGTCGCACTGGTAGAACTGGCGGTATCGGCCCCGCTGCGGACGCTCCGCCCGCCACACCGGACCGAACTGGAACGAACGGAACGGCTGCGGCAACTCGGCCCGGTACTGGCTGTAGAACCGGGTCAGCGGCACGGTCAGGTCGTACCGCAGCCCCAGGTCCACCAGGTCGGCGAGCGCACCGGAGGACACCTGCTCGTCGAGTCCGCGACGCAGGATGCGAAACAGGAGCTTCTCGTTGTCACCCCCCTGCCCGCCAGTCAGCCGCTCGATCCGCTCCAACGCCGGGGTCTCGATGCGCTGGTAGCCATACCGCCGGTAGATGTCCTGGATGACGCCGAGCACCCGGTCACGGGTGGCGACGGCCGAGGGCAGCAGGTCACGGGTACCCCTCGCGGGGCTGTTGTCCATCTTCACGAGAAGGTCCTAGTTTCGGTTGGCCGGTGGTCAGCTCGGGACGATCAGCAGGGCCGATGGCTGAACACGAGAACCTCCGCACGGAACTGTCATGGACAGTCCCGATTCTCGCACGCACCGCCGATCGAATAACGCACTCCCTTGCTCCACCACCCCCGGACCGATCATCGGCCGACTCGACCGCGATCCAGGAACCTCACCGATTGCCCGGCAGTCCCGCCAGAAACACGTTCAGCCCGAACTCGTACCGTTCGGCGACCGAGGTCGACCCGGGTATCGAGTCGAGGCCGAGCAGGTTGGGGAACGTCGCCGACCTGGACCTCATGTAGTTGCGAATCTGGGCTCCTCTCTTCTCGATCTCGTCACTGATCTCGTTCGTGTGCACGGCACCGGCCTCCATGGCGAACGCCGCCACCCACTGGGACAGCAGTCCGAAGGCCAGCGCACCCTCGATCTGCGACAGTCCGCCCTTGCGGAAGACGGCGATCACGCCCTCCGTGAGGAGTAGTGAGTTCGGTCCGGTCGGTCCGGTGGTCTCCATCGCCACTCTGGCGATGCCCGGGTGGGCCGTCAGCACCTCGTACTGTGTCCGGGCGATCTCCCGTATCTGTTCCTGCCAGCGCTGCGGGTCGGGCTCTGGCAGCGGGACCCGGCCGAGTAATCGGTCGAGCATCAACTCGTGCAGTTCGTCCTTGTTGCTCACGTGGGCGTACAGGGAGGCCGCGCCAGTGTCGAGTTCCTGGGCCACCCGCCGCATGCTGACCGTGTCGAGACTCTCCTGACCAAGCATCGACAACGCCGTGTCCACGATCAGGTCCTGACTCAACGCGCGGCGCACGGGCCGCTCCTCCGCTCGGGGCCAGGTCATCGACACCACCTCCTTCTCCTGACAACGAACACTGTACTTGACACGAACGACGTTCGCAAGTAGAACAGAATTCGTCGAGCGAACATCGTTCGAAGCGAGGTGGGTCGGGTCCAGCGCCCCGTCCGCCGACCTGCTGTTTGACAACTCAATAGTGAGGTCCAGGCCCGGTGTACATCTGTTCGGCACCAGTTCGACCGATCGCCGTCCCCAACTCCGTAAACTTGCGGTGAGGACGGAGGTGACAGCTTGGTGAGCACGGATGAGCGGCGCTTCGCGGTGCTGCGCGCCATAGTCGCGGACTACGTCTCCAACCAGGAACCAGTGGCGTCGAAGGCGATCGTCGAACGGCACAACCTCGGAGTCTCCAGCGCCACCGTGCGCAACGACATGGCCTCCCTCGAGGAGGACGGCTACATCGCGCAGCCGCACACCAGCGCGGGCCGGATCCCCACCGACAAGGGCTACCGGCTGTTCGTCGACCGGTTGTCCGAGGTCAAGCCGCTGTCCGGCGCGGAACGACGGGCGATCAGCTCGTTCCTCGACGGCGCGATCGACCTCGACGACGTCCTGCGCCGTAGTGTCCGCATGCTGGCGCAGCTCACGCGGCAGGTGGCGATCATCCAGTACCCGACGCTGACCCACTCGCTGGTCCGCCACATCGAGCTGGTCCAGCTCACCCCGGCCCGCGTGATGCTCGTGCTCATCACGGACAACGGTCGGGTCGACCAGCGGATGATCGATCTCGGCGATGTCGTCACCGATGACAGCGTCGCCCGGCTGCGCACCATGCTGAACTCGACCCTGGTCGATCACCGGGTCACCGACGCGGCGGCCAAGGTCGCCGACCTGATCGAGGAGGCGCCATCAGAACTGCGCGACGCGATGACCCGCGTCGCGACCGTGCTGGTGGAGTCGCTGGTGGAACATCCGGAGGAGCGGCTCGTGCTCGGCGGCACCGCCAACCTGACCCGCAACGCCGCCGACTTCCCCGGTTCCCTGCGTCAGGTCCTCGAGGCACTCGAGGAGCAGGTGGTCGTGCTCAAGCTGTTCGCGGCGGCCGGCTCGCCGGGCACGGTCATGGTGCGTATCGGGGAGGAGAACGAGGCCATGGAGATGCGCAGCACCTCGGTCGTCTCCATCGGCTACGGGGCACACGAGACGCTGCTCGGCGGTATGGGTGTGGTCGGCCCCACACGGATGGACTACCCCGGCACTATCGCGGCCGTTCGGGCCGTTGCCAACTATGTGGGAGACATTCTGGCCGGGCGCTGACGCCCGACCGGAAACGAACGTAGGGATTCATGCGAACCCAGGTGCAAGGTGCACCCGGGCAGGAGGACGGGACAACGGTGGCGAGGGATTACTACGGCACTCTCGGGGTGCGGCAGGACGCGACATCCGAGGAGATCAAGCGTGCCTACCGCAAGCTCGCGCGCGAGCTGCATCCGGACGTCAACCCGGACGAGGCGGCGCAGGAGAAGTTCCGCGAGGTGACCGCGGCCTATGAGGTCCTGTCCGATCCGCAGAAGCGCAAGATCGTCGACATGGGCGGCGATCCACTCGGCAACGGTGGTGGCGGCGGTCGCGACCCGTTCGCCGGCTTCGGGCTCGGCGACATCATGGACGCCTTCTTCGGTGGCGGGGGCGCTGGTGGCGGTCGTGGCCCGCGCAGCCGGGTACAGCCTGGCTCGGACGCGCTCATTCGTATCGAGCTGACGCTGGAGGAGTGCAACACGGGAGTCAGCCGGGAGCTGACGGTCGACACCGCCGTGCTGTGCGACGTGTGTCGTGGCTCCGGCTGTGCCGAGGGCACCTCGCCACAGGTCTGCGACACCTGCGCGGGTCGTGGCGAGATCCAGTCGGTGCAGCGGTCCTTCCTCGGCCAGGTCGTCACGGCGCGTGCCTGCCCGGTGTGTCGGGGGATCGGCGAGGTCATCCCCGACCCGTGCCGGCAGTGTGGCGGCGACGGTCGGGTCAGGGCCCGGCGCACGATCACCGCGAAGGTCCCGCCGGGCGTGGCCGACGGCATGCGGGTACGGCTGTCGGGCCAGGGCGAGGTCGGTCCTGGCGGTGGCCCGGCGGGCGACCTGTACGTCGAGGTCGTCGAGCGACCGCACCCCACGTTCGAACGCAACGGCGCCGACCTGCACTGCACGATCCGGATCCCGATGACCACCGCGGCACTCGGCTCGGTGCTGCCGATGGACACCCTCGACGGCACGGTCGACCTGGAGCTGGAGCCGGGCACCCAGCCGAACACCGAGCTGGTGTTGGCCGGGCAGGGGTTGCCTCGGCTGCGCTCCTCCGGGCGGGTCGACGGTCGCGGCGACCTGCACGTGCACGTCGAGGTCGACATCCCGGCGAAGCTCGACGCCAAGCAGACCGAGCTGCTGCGCGAGCTCGCGAACCTGCGGGGCGAGGAGGAACACGTGGTCGCGTCCACCAACGGACGGGCCGGCGGGATCTTCTCGCGGCTGCGCGCGCGGCACCGTTGACCGCTCCGGTTTTCCTCGTGCCGGCGTTGCCCGCCGGTTCGTCGTTCGTGCTCGACGGGCCGGAGGGCCGGCACGCGGCCGCGGTGCGCCGGCTCGAACCGGGGGAGCCGCTGGTCATCGCGGACGGCAAGGGCGGTGCCGCTGCCTGCGTGGTCGAGTCGGTGGACGGGAAGACCGCCCTGTCACTGACGGTGGCCCGTCGCTGGCAGGACCCGGCGCCCGCTCCTCGGCTGGTGCTGGCCCAGGCGTTGGTGAAAGGCGATCGTGGTGAGCTGGCCGTCGAACTCGCCACCGAATGCGGGGTCGACGCGGTCGTGCCCTGGCGGGCGTCCCGCAGCGTGGCGAAGTGGGACGACGGCCAGCGCGGGGAGAAGGCGTTGGCGCGGTGGCGAAGCACGGCACGCGCCGCGGCCAAGCAATCCCGGCGCACCTGGGTTCCGGACGTGGTCACGCCGAGGAGCACGTCGGCACTGGCTTCCCTGGTCTCGGAAGCCGCATCCGCCATAGTGCTCGACTCCCGCGCCACCGACGGTCTCGCGACCCTTCCGTTACCCGCCGATGGCGATTTGATCATCATCGTCGGACCGGAGGGAGGTATTTCCGATGATGAGTTGGCGACCCTGGTCGCGGCAGGAGCGCAGGTAGCGAGGCTGGGACCGACGGTCCTGCGCGCGTCGACCGCTGGAACGGCTGCTATAGCTGCGCTAGGAGTACTCACTCGACGCTGGCGCTGAGCGTGCGCGACGGTCTACGCTTTGCAGTGCAAGGCATGGGGGGTTTGGTTTCCTCCAGCTGAGCGTGAGGCTACCGCCGGACACCTCCCCCCTCGGTCCGGCGGCGCCGCGTTGCGGTGGAGCGACCCCCAGGCTTCACCGCAACGCGGCATCCTTCCTCTGACACCGAAACACCATGTGTCACTCGGTTTCATTGCACAACCGACCGTCATGGCCACTACCTTTGCCTCTGTGGCGGCTAAGTCGACTCCCTTTGCGGAGCTTGAGGTCGGTGACCATGTCGTGCGGATCAGCAATCCCGACAGGGTGTATTTCTCCGCGCGGGGCGAGACAAAGCTCGATCTCGCGCGCTATTACCTGTCTGTCGGCGATGGCATCGTGCGTGCGCTGCGGGAACGACCCTGCATGATGCATCGGTTTCCCGATGGCGTGGACGGGGAGAAGGTCCACCAGAAGCGGTTGCCGCGCGGGGCGCCGCCATGGGTCGAGACGGTGCGGGTCGACTTTCCCCGCTACGGGCGGCACGCCTACGAGTTGTGTGTCACCGAGCTGGCGAGCGTTGTCTGGGCCACCCAAATGTCCTGTGTGGAGTTTCATCCGTGGAATTCACGTCGCGCGGACACCGAGAAGCCGGACGAGTGGCGGATCGACCTCGATCCGATGCCCGACTGCTCCTTCGACCGGGTCCGGCAGGTGGCCGTGGTCGTCAAGGAGGTGCTCGACGAGCTCGGCGCGGTCGGCTGGCTCAAGACCTCCGGTGGCAAAGGGCTGCACATCTACGTCCGGATCGAGCCGAGATGGGGGTTCGCGGACGTCCGCCGAGCGGCACACGCGTTCGCCAGGGAAGTCGAGCGGCGAGCCGATGACCTGGTGGATCTGACCTGGTGGCGCAAGGATCGGGACCCCAGCACGGTGTTCGTCGACTACAACCAGAACACCCGCGATCACACGATCCGCAGCGCGTACTCGGTGATCGGTGTGCCGGAGGCGCGGGTGTCCACGCCGATCGCCTGGGATGAGCTGGCCGACGTCGACCCGCGAGAGTTCACCATCGCCACCGTGCCCGGTCGCTACGCCAAGCTGGGTGACCTGCACGAAGGCATCGACCAGGCCGTCTACTCGCTCGAGCGGCTCCTGGACTGGGCCGATCGGGACGATCTCCCGGTGACCGAGGAGCCGGACGGGACCGATTAGCCTGCAGCGCATGTCGGACTGCCTGTTCTGCAAGATCGTCGCTGGGGACATCCCGGCCACCACGGTGCACGAGACCGATACGACCCTGGCCTTCCGGGACATCAACCCGCAGGCCGACGTGCATGTCCTGGTCGTACCCAAGGTGCACCACGAGGACGCCGCCGCGCTGGCCGCCGCCGACCAGCGGCTGTTGGCCGACGTCATCGCCACCGCCGCCGAGGTGGCCAGGCTGGAGGGCATGACCGAGCCCGGGTACCGCTTGGTCTTCAACACCGGTGAGCACGCCGGGCGCACCGTGTTCCACGCCCATCTGCACGTGCTCGGCGGCGAGCAACTCGGCTTGTTCGGTCGGCCGACGGGCTGACGTGGCGCAACGTCGATGCGGGATGCCGGTGCCTGCGACTAGCATTGCTGGAGACACACACCGACGAGTTGGCGCAGTGCGCGCAGAAGGCAGGACCGAGAGCACGTGACCGGTACCGCACGGGGCAACGAGCCTCAGACTTCTGCGCAGTCCACCACCAGCCCCAACAAGTCAGGCGCCCTCGACTCGCCGGGCCAGTCCAGGTTCGTCGTCCCCGATCAGGCGGTGCTGGCGCTGCTCGGCTCACGCGACGAGAACCTCCGGGTCGCCGAGGAGCTGCTCGACGCCGACGTCCACGTTCGCGGCAACGAGGTGACCCTGTCCGGCGAGCCAAGCGACGTCGCGTTCGCCGAACGCGTGTTCGCCGAGCTGGTCACGCTCGCCGGCAAGGGCCAGCAGCTCGGCCCGGACGCCGTGCGCCGCACGGTCGCCATGCTCTCGGCCGGCGCCTCCGAGTCCCCGGCCGAGGTGCTCAGCCTGGACATCGTCTCCCGGCGCGGGCGCACGATCCGCCCCAAGACGCTGAACCAGAAAAAGTACGTCGACGCGATCGACCACCACACCGTCGTGTTCTGCATCGGCCCGGCCGGCACCGGCAAGACCTACCTGGCCATGGCGAAGGCCGTGCAGGCACTGCAGGCCAAACAGGTCAACCGGATCATCCTCACCCGGCCGGCCGTCGAGGCCGGTGAGCGGTTGGGCTTCCTGCCGGGCACGCTCTACGAGAAGATCGACCCGTACCTGCGCCCGCTGTACGACGCGCTGCACGACATGGTCGATCCCGAGTCGATACCTCGGCTGATGCAGGCCGGCACGATCGAGGTGGCGCCGCTCGCCTACATGCGCGGCCGCACGCTCAACGACGCGTTCATCATCCTCGACGAGGCGCAGAACACCTCGCCGGAACAGATGAAGATGTTCCTGACCCGTCTCGGGTTCGGTTCCAAGATCGTCGTCACGGGTGACATCACGCAGGTCGACCTGCCCGGCGGGCAGCAGAGCGGCCTGCGGGTCGTGCAGGGCATCCTCGGCGGGGTCGACGACGTGCACTTCTCGGTGCTGAACAGCCATGACGTGGTACGACACCGGCTGGTCGGCGACATCGTGGACGCCTACGACAGGTGGCAGGCCACACAGGACGCCCAGGAGAACGTGCGCCACCAGGGGCCGCGCGGGCAGGCCCGACGGGGGCGCTGAGACCGTGAGTATCGAGATCGCCAACGAGTCGGGGGTGGCGGTTGACGAACCATCCATCGTCGCCGCCGCTCGGTTCGGGCTCGACCGCATGCAGGTCAGCCGCCTCGCCGAGCTGTCGGTGATGCTCGTCAGCCTGGACGTGATGGCCGACCTGCACGAGCGCTACCTCGACCTGCCTGGGCCGACCGACGTCATGGCCTTCCCCATGGACGAACTGGACTCGGCCCGCCGGCCGGACGCACCCGACCCGGGACCGACGTTGCTCGGCGACCTCGTGCTCTGCCCGACGTTCGCCCGTGACCAGGCGCACAAGGCTGGTCACAGCCTGATGGACGAGCTGCACCTGCTCACCATCCACGGCGTGCTGCACCTGCTCGGCTACGACCACGCCGAGCCGGCCGAGGAACGCGAGATGTTCACCCTGCAGAAGCGGATCCTGGCCGACTTCAAGACCGAACGGGCGGCCGCCCAGCGGCGCGCGGCGCAGCGGCGCGAGGACGACAAGCTGCTCGGCGCCGTCGGCCTGACAGCACCGCAACCGCCCAAACCGCCGGACGAGCCGGCCGAGTAGCTGCACGGGAGAAGCGGTGTCAGACACGGCCGGTCTACTGGTGATCGCAGTATTGCTCGTGGTGGCCGCTGGCATGTTCGCCTGCGCGGACGCGGCCCTGTCGGCGGTCTCGAGAGCCCGGGTCGAAGGGCTGGTGCGCAGTGGGCGCGCCGGGGCACGCCAGCTGATCGCGGTGGTGTCCGATCGGCCGCGGCACATCAACCTCCTCCTGCTGCTGCGGCTCAGCTGCGAGCTGGCCGCGACGGTTCTGGTCACCGTGGCCTGCATGCAGCTGATCGAACGCGGCTGGCTGGCCGGCCTGGTCGCGGCGGTCGGCATGCTGGTCGTGTCCTATGTGCTGGTCGGTGTCGGGCCGAGGACGCTCGGGCGACAGCATCCGTACGCGGTCGGACTGATCGCCGCCGGGCCGGTGCGTGCGCTCGGCTCGGTACTCGGTCCGCTGTCGCGGCTGCTGATCGTCGTCGGTAACGCGATCACCCCCGGCCGGGGGTTTCGGGAGGGACCGTTCTCCTCCGAGGTGGAGCTGCGGGAACTCGTCGACATGGCGCAGGAGAGCGGCGTCGTCGACGAGGGCGAGCGGGAGATGATCCACTCGGTGTTCGAACTGCGTGGCACGATCGCCCGTGAGGTCATGGTGCCCCGCACCGAGATGGTGTGGATCGAGCAGGCGAAGTCGGTTCGCCAGGCACTCGCGCTCTCGTTGCGCACCGGGTACACCCGGCTGCCGGTGATCGGCGAGTCGGTCGACGAGATCGTCGGCGTGGTCAATCTGAAGGACCTGGTCAAAGTCACCATGGAGGCGCTGGACCAGGGGGAGCCGCGCGCCACCGTCGGCGACCTGATGGGCGAGGCCACCTTCGTGCCGGACACCAAACGCCTCGACGACCTGCTGCGCGAGATGCAACTGTCCCGCAACCATCTGGCGATCGCGGTCGACGAGTACGGCGGCACGGCTGGGCTGCTGACGATCGAGGACATCCTGGAGGAGATCGTCGGCGAGATCACCGACGAGTCCGACACCGCCGACCGCCCGCCGATCGACCACCTCACGGACGGCTCGATCCGGGTCAGCTCCCGGCTGCCGGTCGAGGACCTTGGCGAACTGTTCGGCATCGAGCTCGGCGACCACGATGTGGAGACCGTCGGCGGTCTGCTGGCCCAACGCCTTGGCCGGGTCCCGTTGCCCGGCACCGAGGCCGAGATCTCGGGCTTACGCATGCTGGCCGAGGGTGGCAAGGACAGCCGAGGCCGCATGCGGATCACCTCGGTCGTGGTGCGGTGCCTGCCAACCGGCGACCTGGAACGCACCGAGGACGAGAGGAGCGCGGAGCGTGCCTGACCTTGACCCCGAGGACGCGAAGCTGATCACGCTGGCCAGGTCGGCCCGCGCGCGGACCGGTGCCGAGGAGGGGGCCGCCGTGCGCGACCTCGACGGCCGCACCTACGTGGCCGCAACGGTTTCGCTGCCGTCACTGTCGCTGACCGCACTCCAGGCGGCCGTCGCGGCAGCGGTCTCGTCCGGGGTCGAGGGACTCGAGGCGGCGGTCGTGGTCACCGCACAGCGACAACTCGACCCGGCTTCCCTGGCCGCGGTGGCCGACCTCAGCCCCGATGCCCCGGTGCTGCACGCGGACCCGTCGGGCACCGTTCGCTGAACGCGGGCGACAATGGACAGGTGACCACACCGGACGTTCAGCACCGCTCTGGCTTCGCCTGCTTCGTCGGACGTCCCAACACCGGGAAGTCCACGCTCACGAACGCGCTCGTCGGTGCCAGGGTCGCGATCACCTCCAGTAAGCCGCAGACCACCCGGCACGCCATTCGCGGCATCGTCCAGCGGTCGGACGCGCAGCTGATCATCGTCGACACTCCCGGCCTGCACCGCCCGCGGACCTTGCTCGGGCAGCGGCTGAACGACGTCGTGCGGGCGACCTGGTCCGAAGTGGACGTTGTCGGTCTCTGTGTGCCCGCCAACGAGAAGATCGGTCCGGGGGACCGGTTCATCGCGACCGAACTGGTCAAGCTGTCCCGGCACACGCCCGTCGTCGGGGTGGTCACCAAGACCGACCTGGCCTCCCGGCAGCAGATCGCCGACCAGCTGATGGCTCTGCAGGACGTGATGACGTTCGCCGACCTCATCCCGGTGTCCGCAGTGGACGACTTCCAGGTCGACTCGCTCGCCGACGTGCTGGTCGCCCGGCTGCCGGAGGGACCGCAGCTCTATCCGGACGGCGAGCTGACCGACGAGCCGGAGGCCATCCTCATCGCCGAGCTGATCCGCGAGGCCGCGCTCGAAGGCGTGCGAGACGAACTGCCGCACTCGATCGCGGTGACCATCGAGGAGATCGTGCCCAGGGCGGACCGCGACGACCTGCTGGACGTCTACGCCAACCTTTATGTCGAACGCGACAGCCAGAAGGGCATCGTGCTCGGACACAAGGGGGAGCGGCTGCGCATGGTCGGCTCGACCGCCCGCCGCCAGATCGCCGCACTGCTCGGCAGCAAGATCTACCTGCACCTGCATGTCAAGGTCGCCAAGGACTGGCAGCGCGACCCGAAGCAGCTGCGCCGCCTGGGTTTCTGACGTTCGCCGCCGGCGGCGGCAGGTCGTCCGGCAGGAACTGGGCGTCCGGCAGCTCGCGGGCCCACGGAGCAGCAGCATCGTGTCGGCCACGAAACCGTCGGCCGGGAATGAGACGATGGACCGGTGAGCCTCTACCGCGACACCGGTGTGGTGCTGCGCGTACAGAAGCTCGGCGAGGCCGACCGGATCATCACGCTCGTCACCCGCAAGCACGGCAAGGTGCGCGCGGTCGCCAAGGGCGTGCGCCGCACCACCTCCCGCTTCGGTGCGCGGGTAGAGCCGTTCGCGCACGTCGACGTGCAGTTCTACACCGGCCGCACGCTCGACATCATCACCCAGGTGCAGACGCTCGACGCGTTCGGCGCCGGCATCATCTCCGACTACCAGCGCTACACCGCGGGCTGCGCGATCCTGGAGACCACCGACCGCCTCTCCGCCGAGGAAGGCGAGCCCGTCCTGCGGCTGTACCTGCTGCTCACCGGCGCCCTGCGCGCCCTGGCCGACGGGCAGCGCGACGCCTCCCTGGTCCTCGACGCGTTCCTGCTGCGCGCGATGGCCTTCGCCGGCTGGGCACCGGCCGTGCGCGAGTGCGCCCGCTGCAACGAGCCCGGTCCGCACAAGTCGTTCTCCATCCAGGCCGGCGGCTCGGTCTGCCCGCGCTGCCGCCCCGCCGGGTCCGCCGTCCCCGCCCAGGACACCATCGCCCTGATGGACGCGCTGGCGCACGGCACGTGGGACGTCGCCGAGGCGGCCACGCTCACCGCGCGACGGGAGGGCAGCGGGCTGATCGCCGCGCTGCTCCAATGGCACCTCGAGCGGCAACTCCGCTCGCTGCCACTGGTGGAGCGCAGGGGCGTGCCGAGCGGTCAGTAGGGTCGGGACCCGAGCGACCCATGGAGGACAAGTTGCTTCGGCGACGAACCAGCACACCCACCCGACAGGCGGAGAGATTCGAACCGCCGGCTCCGCACCCGTCCGGCGCGCGGCCCCCCGCCATCCCCGCGCAGTTCGTGCCCCAACACGTGGCGATCGTGATGGACGGCAACGGCCGGTGGGCCAACCAACGCGGGCTCACCCGGGTCGAAGGACACAAACGCGGCGAGGCGGTGGTCGTCGAAGCCGCCCGTGGCTGCATCGAGCTGGGCGTGAAGTGGCTGTCGCTGTACGCGTTCTCCACCGAGAACTGGCGTCGCAGCCCGGAGGAGGTCCGCTTCCTCATGGGCTTCTCCCGTGACGTCATCCGCCGCCGCACCGATGAACTCGGCGCGATGGGCGTGCGGGTCCGCTGGGCGGGCAGGCGCCCCCGGCTGTGGCGCAGTGTGATCACCGAACTCGAGTCCGCCGAGCGCCGCACCGCCGACAACGACATACTCAACCTGGCCATGTGCGTCAACTACGGCGGTCGCGCCGAAGTTGGCGACGCGGCCAGGGAGATCGCCCGGCTCGCCGCCGCCGGCAAGCTCAACCCGGAGAAGGTGGACCAGCGGACGATCGCCAAGTACCTGTACCAACCAGACATGCCGGACGTGGACCTGTTCATCCGGCCATCGGGTGAACAGCGGACCTCCAACTTCATGCTGTGGCAGTCCGCCTACGCTGAGTTGGTGTTCCAGGACATCCTGTGGCCGGATTTCGACCGGCGCGACCTGTGGCGCGCGTGCGAGCAGTACGCGCGCCGCGACCGCCGGTTCGGCGGCGCCATCGACGCCGCGACGGCCACGGACAGCGAGGGGGAAGCATGACCGAACAGGAGGCGCTCACCACCGCCGACCTGCTCACCAAGGCCCGCAAGGCGTTGGAGACCTTCCACGACGTGCACGTGGACGACGACGGCGCGCTGAGCTTCCGGCACGTCGACGTGCCGTGCGCGGTGCAGGCCATGCAGCTGTCCGAGGGGCTGACGGTGCTCAGCCTGACCTGCGTGGTCGCGTGGGATCTGCCGGACGACCCGAAGCTCGCCTCCTCCGCGGCCGAGCGCGCGGGTGAGGGCCTGTTCGGCACGCTCGGCGTCGTACACACCGACAAAGGCATGGACGTCACGCTGCGCTATGCCTTCCCGGCCGACGGGATCGCCGAGACCGCCCTCGGCACGCTGCTGATGCTGGTCGTCTCCACGGCGTCCCAGCTGCGTGCCGAGCTGCTGGACGAGGCACCGAAGCGGTGACCGCCGAGGCACCTGCCGCCGCTCGGTCGAGGCGGCGGTTCACCTCACTCGAAGTCCTCTGCGTGCTGTTCGTGGTCGCGTTGGTCGGCCAGACCTGGATCGCCTCGGCGCTCGACGCCCCGGCGCTGCGGACCGGGGCGACCGTGTTCGTCGCGGTGTGCGTGCAGGCGCTGCCGTTCCTGGTGCTTGGCGTCCTGGTGAGCGGCGCGATCGCGGCGTTCGTGTCCGCCGACATGTTGCGCCGGGTACTGCCGCGACGGGCCGCGCTGGCCGTGCCGGTCGCCGGCGTGGCCGGGGTCGCGCTGCCCAACTGTGAGTGCGCCGCGGTGCCGGTGGCCCGGCGGCTCATCCAGCAGGACGTGCCCGCGTCGGTCGCGCTGACCTTCCTGCTCGCCGCGCCGGCGGTGAACCCCATCGTGCTGGTCGCCACCGCGGTCGCCTTCCCCGGCGAACCGATGATGGTGCTCGCCCGGTTCGCCGGCTCGATGGCCACCGCCCTGGTCGTCGGCTGGCTCTGGGCCCGGTTCGGCCGGGGGGAGTGGTTCTCCTCGTGGGCCACCCGCCGGGTGCCGCCGCCCAGGGGCGGCCGCTCCCGCTGGGCGATGTTCGCCGAGACCGCCCGCCAGGATCTCGTCGAGGCCGGTGGGTTTCTGGTGATCGGCGGCCTGACCTCGGCGGTGCTCAACGTCGCCGTGCCCCGCTCGTGGATCGACACGCTGGGCGACCAGGTCGTGCTCGGCATCATCGTGATGGCCGTGCTCGCCGTGCTGCTCGCGCTGTGCAGCGAGGCGGACGCGTTCGTCGCGGCGTCGCTGTCGGCGCTCCCGCTGCTGCCGAGGCTGGTGTTCCTGGTGGTCGGGCCGGCCATCGACATCAAGCTGTTCGCCCTGCAGGCGGGCACGCTCGGCCGCCGCTTCGCGCTCCGGTTCGCCCCGTTGACCTTCGTGGTCGCCGTGGCGTGCGCGGTGCTGGCCGGGGTGGTGTTCCTGTGAGGCGCGAGACGCAGAACATCCTGCTGGTGCTCCTCGGCGGCGCCCTGCTGAAGATCTCGTTCACCGGCACCTACCTGCGCTACGTCAAGCCGGCCCACCAGTGGCTGCTGGTCCTGGCCGGGGTCGTGATGCTCGTGCTGGCCGTGGTCTCGATCGTCCGCGACCTGACCGGCCGCGCCCCGGCCGTTCACACCGATGACCACCATGGCGAGCCCGCCGAGCACCGACCCGATGAGCACGCGGACGACGGCACCGTCACCGACAGCCACGCCGATGACCACGTTGACAGCCATGCGGACAGCCATGCGGACAGCCATGCCGAAGCCGGCCATTCCCACTCGACCCGCAGCGCGTGGCTGCTGGCCCTCCCGGTCCTGGCCGTGTTCCTGGTGGCGCCGCCCGCGCTGGGAGCCGACTCGGTCCAACGCGCCGCCGACTCCGCCCCACGCGTCGTCGCCAACACCGACGACGGCATGATCGACTACCCGCCGCTGCCGGCGGGCGCGCCGCCCGTGCTCCCGCTGACCGACTTCATCGAACGCGCTGCCTGGGACTCCGGCGACTCCCTGGACAGCCGCCAGATCCGGCTGACCGGCTTCGTGGTGCACGAGGGCGCCACCAGCTACCTCGCCCGCATCGCCATCGGCTGCTGCGCCGCCGACGCCTACCCGGTCAAGGTCAAGCTCACCGGCACCGACCTGGCCGGCTACCCCAACGACAGCTGGGTCGAGGCCACCGTCGAACTGGTCCCCGACTCGGCCACCAAGGCCAACGGCTACATCCCCACGGCCACCGTGCACGCCGTCCGCCCGGTCGCCGAGCCGGCGGACCCGTACGAGCACTAGGCGCCTCGCCGTCAGGCCGAGTCCCGCACCGCCAGGGTCACCGGCAGGACGATCGTGTCCGGCCGCACCTGGTCGCCGGCCAGCAGCGCCATCAGCGTGCGGACCATGTGGCGGATCTGCTCGCGCGGGTCCTGGTGCACCGAGGTCAGCGGCGGGTTCATCGCGGGGGCCAGGGTCGGCTGGTCGTCGAAGCCGATGATGCCGATGTCGTCGGGGATGCTGCGCCCGGCGGCGCGGATGGCCCGCATCGCCCCCGCGGCCATCGGGTCACTGGCCGCGAACACCCCGTCCAGGTCAGGCGCCCGTTCGAGTAACGCGGTCATCGCGCGCTCCCCGCTCGGCATGGTGAAGTCCCCGGCCTCCGACAGCCCCGTCGGGTCGAGGCCGAACTCCACCAGGGCGTCCTGCCAGCCGGCGAGCCGGTCGGACGCCGCGGGATGGTCGAGCATGCCGGTCACGGTCGCGATCCGGCGCCGGCCCGTCGACAGCAGGTGGCGCACGGCCAGCCGGGCACCCGCACGGTTGTCGAAGTCGACCGCGTGTACCCCGCGGCGTACCGAGCCTGGCCGGCCGCCGTAGACCACCGGCAGGCGCAGCAACCGCAGCGCGGTAGGCAGCGGGTCCCCCTGGTGCGGGGCGAAGACCATCGCCCCGTCCACGTGGCCGCCCTCGAGGAACCGGATGGTCCTCGGCACGTCCTCGCGGCTGTCGACGAACATCAACAGCATCTGCACCCCGGTCGCGGACAGCTCCCGGTACGCGCCGTGCATGACCGTGGCGAAGTACGGATCGTCCAGCACCTTCGACTCCGGCTCGGACAGGATCACGGCCACGGCCCCGGTCCGGCGGGTCACCAGCGAGCGGGCCGCCTGGTTGGGGGAGTAGCCGAGCTCTCTTGCCGCGCCAAGGACCTTCTCCCGTGACCGGGTGCTGACATAGGCATCGTCGTTGAGCGCGCGGGACGCGGTGGAACGAGACACGCCTGCGTAGGCGGCTACGTCCTCCAACGTCGGGCGTTCGTCCTGGGAGCGGGGTGGCACGCAGGGAGTCTATCGGCAGATTCTGGGAGCGCTCCCTAACGATCTGGATAAAGGGCGCGGTGTTTTCCTTGACAGCCTGGAGTGCTCCGGACCACACTCGGTATCTCGTTCTGGGAGCGCTCCCAGAATTCAGTCAGACAAAAGGGACGACAGACGTGCGACGTATGCAAACAAGGGTGTTAGCCGGCGCGATCTCGCTCACCGCGATGGTCGGTCTGACTGCCTGTGGCGAAGACGGCTCCCCGTCGGAGGGCAGCGGCGACGACGGCGGCCAGATTGAACTCACCATCGGCACGTTCACCGAGTTCGGCTATGAGGACCTGCTCAAGGAGTACGAGCGCCTGAACCCGGGGGTCCGGATCACCCACCACAAGACCGGCCAGGGTGGGCCCTACCACCAGCAGCTGTTCACCAAGCTCGCGGCGAACTCCGGCCTGGAGGACGTCGTGGCGATCGAGGAGGGGCACATCCCCGACGTCCTCGACAAGCCACACCTGTTCAACAACCTCGGCGACATCGGCCCCGCCGACGTGAAGCCGGACCGCTGGCTGGACTGGAAGGTCGAGGCGGCCACCGCCAAGGACGGCACCTGGATCGGCTACGGCACCGACATCGGACCGCTGGCGATGTGCTACCGCAAGGACCTGTTCGACGCGGCGGGCCTGCCATCCGACCCGGAGGCCGTCAAGCCCCTGTTCGAGTCCTGGGAGTCCTACTTCGAGGCGGGCGACACCTACGTCGAGGAGACCGGCAAGGCCTGGTACGACTCGAACTCCCAGATCTTCAACGCGATGCAGAACCAGCTCGAGACCGGTTACCTGAACGAGGACAACAAGCTGTCGATCGAGTCCAACAAGGACATCAGGGCCAACTGGGACCAGGTGACCGCGGCGGGCAGCCGGGGTCAGACCGCGAAGCTGGTCGCGTTCAGTCCGGAGTGGAACAACGGCTTCAAGCAGGGCGCCTTCGCCACCAAGACCTGCCCGTCCTGGATGCTCGGCGTGGTCGAGGAGCAGGCGGGGCCGGAGAACGCGGGCAAGTGGGCGGTCACCGACGCCTTCCCCGGCGGCGGCGGCAACTGGGGCGGTTCCTTCCTCGCCGTGCCGAAGCAGAGCCAGCACCCCGAGGAGGCGGCGAAGCTCGCCGCCTGGCTGACCGCGCCGGAGCAGCAGGTCAAGGCCTTCCAGAAGACCGGCAACTTCCCCAGCCAGGTCGACGCGCTGTCCTCGCCGGAGCTGCTGAACTTCACCAACGAGTACTTCGGTGGCGTGAAGGCCGGCGAGCTGTTCGCCACGCAGGCGAACAAGGTCGAGAAGGCCCAGTACAAGGGCCCCGGCGACGGCAAGATCCAGGAGAACGCCACCAGCCCGGCACTGCAGGCGGTCGAGCAGGGCAACAAGTCCCCTGAGGACGGTTGGCAGCAGGCGGTGGACGCCGCCAAGAGGATCACCGGCTGATGACGAGTTCGGTCGACACGAACGCGGAGCGGGTGCCGAGCAGAGCGGCGCCCGCCCCGCCTCGGTCACCCAAACCGCGGCTGACCTGGCGCCAGCGGCTGAGCGTGCTCGACGTGACGTGGTCGCCCTACCTGTACATCGCGCCGTTCTTCGTGGTGTTCGGGGTGGTCGGGCTCTTCCCGGTGCTGTACACGGCGTACCTGTCGCTGTTCGATCGTGAGCTGCTCGACATCGAGGGCACCTGGGTCGGGTTCGCCAACTACGCGACCCTGCTCGGCGACGCCCAGTTCTGGACCGCGCTGGGCAACACGGTCAGCATCTTCCTGCTCTCGACCATCCCGCAGATCATCGTCGCGGTCGCGCTGGCCGCGCTGCTCAACACCCGCCTGCGCGCGCCAACCGGCTGGCGGGTGGGCGTCCTGCTGCCCTATGTGGCGAGCCTGGTGGCGCTCGGCATCATCTTCGCCAACCTGTTCGGGCCGAACTACGGCCTGGTCAACGGGATGCTCGAGCTGCTCGGGTTCGACCGGATCGACTGGCAGGCCAACCGGTTCGCCTCCCACGTGGCGATCGCGGTCATGGTGAACTGGCGCTGGACCGGGTACAACGCGCTGATCGTGCTGGCCGCGATGAAGGCGATCCCGAGGGATGTCCACGAGGCCGCCATGATCGACGGCGCGGGCGCGATGCGGCGGTTCTTCAGCGTGACCATGCCGTTGTTGCGGCCGACGCTGATCTTCGTGGTGGTCACCTCGACCATCGGTGGGCTGCAGATCTTCACCGAGCCCAAACTGTTCGACGCGATGCCAGGGTCGAACAACGGCGGATCGTCCAACCAGTTCCAGACGATCACGCTGTACATGTACCAAACCGCGTTCGAGACCCAGGATCTCGGCTACGCGTCCGCGGTCGCGTGGGTGCTGTTCGTGCTGATCATCGTGATCGCGCTGATCAACTTCCTGCTCACCCGTAGGCTGGCGTCGACCGGTTCGGCCGAGGACGGTGCCCGATGATCGCGCTACCGGTGCGGGTCCGCCGGCACACGGTCGACGCGACGGGCGCGCGCCGCGCCCGGTTCTGGGTGTACGGACTGCTGATCGCGTTCCTGATCGGTTCGATCTTCCCGTTCTACTGGTCGTTCCTGGTCGCGAGCCGGGACAGCTCGATGCTCACCGAGCAACTGCCGCCGCTGCTGCCCGGCGGGAACTTCCTGTCCAACGCGGCCAGGGTCTTCGACTCCGTGCCGTTCTGGAAGTCGTTGGGCAACAGCGTGATCGTGTCCGGCACGGTGACCCTGACCACGGTCCTGTTCTCCACCCTGGCCGGGTTCGCCTTCGCCAAGCTGCGCTTCCGCGGCCGCAACGCGCTGTTCGTGGTCGTGGTCGCGACGCTCGCGGTGCCCACCCAGCTCGGCATCATCCCGCTGTACATGGCGATGGCCGAGTTCGGTTGGGCGGGCGAGCTGCAGGCGGTGATCGTGCCGAACCTGGTGACCGCGATCGGCGTGTTCTGGATGCGGCAGTACACGATGCAGGTGGTTCCCTACGAGCTCATCGAGGCTGCCAGGGTGGACGGCTGCTCGATGATCCGGGTGTACTGGCACGTCTGCCTGCCGGCGGTGCGCCCGGCCGCCGCGTTCCTCGGCATGTTCACGTTCATGACCTCGTGGAACGACTTCCTGTGGCCGCTGGTCGTGCTGAACGCGGAGAACCCGACCGTTCAGCTGGCGTTGGAGCGGCTGCAGAGTGGGTTCTACGTCGACTACTCGCTGGTGTTGGCGGGAACCACGCTCGCGACCATTCCGATCCTGATCGTTTTCGTCGTACTCGGCCGCCAGATCGTGGCCGGGATCATGCAAGGCGCCGTGAAGGGGTGACCATGTCAGTTTTGCCGGAGTCAGCACAGTCCGTGTCGCTGCGTTTTCCCACTGGTTTCGTCTGGGGTGCGGCGACCGCGGCGTTCCAGATCGAGGGATCGACCACTGTGGACGGTCGAACGGACTCGATCTGGGACGAGTTCTGCCGCCGGCCAGGCGCCGTGGTGAACGGCGACACCGGTGATCCGGGGGCCGACCACTACCGGCGATACGGGTCGGATGTCGACCTGATGTCGTCGCTGGGTATCGGCGCGTACCGGTTCTCGGTGTCCTGGCCGAGGGTGCGCCCGGACGCGGGACCGGTGAACGAGGCCGGCTTCGACTTCTACGACCGCCTGGTGGACCGGCTGCTCGCCGCGGGCATCGCGCCCTACGCCACGCTCTACCACTGGGACCTGCCACAGACCCTGCAGGTCGACGGCGGGTGGACGTCCCGGGACACGGCCTACCGGTTCGCCGAGTACGCCACCACCGTCGCCGAGCGGCTGGGCGACCGGGTGGCCGGCTGGATGACGATGAACGAGCCGTGGTGCGCGGCGTTCCTCGGCTACGGGTCGGGTCGGCACGCGCCGGGCGTGACCTCGCCCACCGCGGCCGTCGCGGCGGTGCATCACCTGCTGCTCGGCCACGGGCTGGCGATGGAGAGCATCCGCGCGGCGTCGGCGGCGCCCGCCGGGATCACGCTGAACCTGTTCCCGGTACACGCCGAGACGGAGTCCGACGAGGACGCGGAGACCGTCCGGCGGGTCGATGGCCTGCAGAACCGGGTGTTCCTGGACCCGGTGCTGCGTGGCGCCTACCCGGAGGACGTGCTGGCCGACCTGACCCCGTACGGCCTGCCCGAGCTGATCAAGGACGGTGACGAGGCGATCATCGGTGCCCCGGTCGACCTGCTTGGCGTGAACTACTACCGCGCCCTGCTGGTCGGAGCCCCCACGGCGCCGCCGGACGGCGAGCCGACGGAGTGGGTCGGGGTCGAGGGCGTGCGGTTCCTGTCCAGCGGCCAGCCGCGCACGGAGATGGACTGGGAGGTGCAGCCGGCGGGGTTGACCGAGACGCTGGTGAAGTTGCACGAGGAGTACCCGGATGTGGCGCTCTACGTGACCGAGAACGGTGCGGCCTATCCCGACGAGGTGACCCCGGCCGGGACGATCGTGGACCACGACCGCATCGCGTTCCTGGACGGGCATCTCCGCGCTGCGCTGGCGGCGATCCAGCAGGGCGTGGACCTGCGCGGGTACTTCTACTGGTCGCTGCTGGACAACCTCGAGTGGGCCGAGGGCTATGCCAAGCGGTTCGGCCTGGTGCACGTCGACTTCGAGAGCCAGCAGCGCACGCCGAAGGAGAGCGCGCACTGGTATGCCGACGTGATCGCCCGCAACGGACTGCCCGCGGAGTAACCACCGGGGGTGGGAGGGCGCTCGGATCGTGACCGCACCCACGACCGAGCGCCCTCAGTGCGCGCCCGGCTGGCGTCGCCAGCGGTGTCAGCCCGCGCAGCTCCCGCAGGTGCCGAACACCTCGACGGTGTGGCTCACCTGGGAAAACCCGTTCTCGGCTGCGACTTTCTCCGCCCACTTCTCGACCGCGGGACCCTCGACCTCGACCGTACGGCCACAGGCACGGCACACGAGGTGGTGATGGTGATGCCGCGAACAGCGCCGGTAGACGGCCTCGCCGCTGTCGATGCGCAGGACGTCGATCTCGCCCGCGTCGGCCAGCGACTGGAGGGTGCGGTAAACCGTGGTCAGCCCGATGCCCTCACCGCGGGTACGGAGTTCTTCGTGCAGTTCCTGAGCGGAGCGGAAGTCGTCGAGCTGCTCCAGCAGGGTGGCGACCGCGGCCCGCTGTCTGGTCGAACGCCGCCCCGGGACGGTCGGCGTGGAATGGTTGCTGGTCAACTGCCCTCCTCGACGTGCGCGACGGCGTCGACCACGATGTGCGCCAAGTGCTCGTCGACCAGGCTGTAGACGACCTCACGGCCATGCCGCTCACCGTGCACGACGCCGGCGGACTTCAGCACCCGCAGGTGCTGGCTGATCAGTGGCTGCGCGACGCTGAGGGCGTCGACCAACTCATGAACGCACCGGTCATGCTCCCGCAACTCCAGCACGATCGCGATGCGCACCGGTGCGGCGAGTGCGCGCAGCAGGTCGCCGGCCGCCGACATGGCCGCGCTCGGCCGCCCGTCCCCGACATCGACCGGGGATCGTTCCGACCAGTGCTCGACTCCATGGTCATCATCGGCGGTGAGCGGGTCGCCGAGCGGGTCGGCATGGCCAGCCAGTTCGCCGACGAGCTGATCCGCGAGGTCCTCGGTGGGGCGGGCTTGCTCGCTGTGGGTGAGTTCCCCACCGCGCCTCGCCACCGAAGCAGGGTCGCCGTCGGCGAGGGCGGCCGAGGAGCGGCGGCCCGCGGGGCGGTGACCGACTGGTTGCCCACTCGGCTGCGGGGGTGTCCGCGCGGTGGCGTCCGACGTCACGGCACACATCCTCCCGATAGTGGTTACCGTGTTCAACATCCTACGGCGTGGGAGTGTTCCGTTCAGCGCACCGAGATCTCAGCCGCCACTTCTCAGAGCACCGGTTCTCAGAGCACCGAGATCGCGATCGCCACCAGGACGGCGAGCACCAGCATGCGGCCGACCCGCTGAGATGGCGAGAGCACTTGCCAGGTCGCGCTGAGCATGGCCGCGACGGCGGCCGCGAGCAGGCCGAGTAGCAGCGCGCCGGTTACCCCGCGCATCAGGACACCGGTGACGAACACCGCGGCCACGACCAGGAACGCCACCAGCGGCGCCACCCGCGCGAGCGGGCCGTCGCCAGGTAGCAGCCTGGATTTCATCGATCGCTTGCCGCGCACCCATCCTCCTTACGGACGCATCATCGATTACAGTTTGTAACGACAGTCCTGGGGTGGTCGACCCAATCTGTCACCCGTTCGTGGAACCTGTGATGGGGCTAGGCTTTCACGGCTGTGCCCCCGCCAAGGGTTCGTCGAATGCCCCTATTGAACGCCCTGGCCCCGAGCGCACAGCAGTTGGAGTGCCCATGCCCGCCGATCGCGTCGAGACTGTTGTCAGCCTGTGCAAGCGTCGCGGCTTCGTCTACCCCTGCGGAGAGATCTACGGCGGCACCCGCTCGGCCTGGGATTACGGCCCGCTCGGCGTGGAGCTCAAGGACAACATCAAACGCGAGTGGTGGCGGACGATGGTGCACCGCCGCGAGGATGTGGTCGGGCTCGACTCCTCGGTGATTCTGCCCAAGCAGGTGTGGGTGGCCTCCGGGCACACCTCGGCCTTCCACGATCCGCTCGTCGAGTGCACCGCGTGCCACCGGCGGTACCGGGCCGACCAACTCGCCGAGGAGTACATCGCCCGCGAGGGCCAGCCGGCCGCCGAGGACAACCTGACCGACGTGCCGTGCCCGAACTGCGGGGTGCGTGGTGCCTACACCCCGCCGCGCGAGTTCAACATGATGCTCAAGACCCACCTCGGTCCGGTCGCGTCCGACGAGGGGATGCACTACCTGCGCCCGGAGACCGCGCAGGGCATCTTCGTGAACTTCCTCAACGTGCTCACCACCGCGCGACGCAAGCCGCCGTTCGGCATCGGGCAGATCGGCAAGTCGTTCCGCAACGAGATCACGCCGGGCAACTTCATCTTCCGCACCCGCGAGTTCGAACAGATGGAGATGGAGTTCTTCGTCGAGCCGGGGACCGACGAGGAATGGCACCAGTACTGGATCGACGAGCGGTTGCGCTGGTACACCGACCTCGGCATCCGCCGGGAGAACCTCCGGCTCTACGAGCACCCCGCCGACAAACTCGCGCACTACGCCAAGCGCACGGTCGACATCGAGTACCGGTTCGAGTTCGGCGGCCTGGAGTGGGGCGAACTCGAGGGGATCGCCAACCGCACGGACTTCGACCTCACCACGCACGCCAACAACTCCGGGGTCGACCTGTCCTATTTCGACCAGATGACCAACTCGCGGTACCGGCCGTTCGTGATCGAACCCGCCGCCGGGGTCGGCCGCCCGCTGATGGCCTTCCTGCTCGACGCCTACCGCGAGGACGAGGCGCCCAACGCCAAGGGCGGCGTGGACAAGCGCGCCGTGCTGAGCCTGGACCGCAGGCTCGCGCCGGTGAAGGTCGCGGTGCTTCCCCTGTCCCGCAACGCCGACCTGACCCCGAAGGCCCGTGACGTCGCCGCGGCGCTGCGCCGGCACTGGAACGTCGACTTCGACGACGCGGGCGCCATCGGTCGGCGCTACCGCCGCCAGGACGAGATCGGTACCCCGTTCTGCGTGACCGTCGACTTCGACTCGCTCAACGACCACGCCGTCACCGTGCGCGAGCGTGACTCGATGGTGCAGCAGCGCATCTCGGTCGACAAGCTCGAGAACTACCTCGGTGGTCAGCTGATCGGGTGCTGATCTGAGTGGCTGAGGGTCACCTCGGGTCGTCGGTGTGCCAGGGGTAGCGGAACTGGTCGGGGCGTAGGTGCCAGGTTTCGAGGGTGGTGGTCAGCGCCGGCTCACCGGTGGCGGTCGCGGTCCTGATCAGCACCGCGCCGATGTCGTAGTCGAAGCCGTCGAGGCGGTCGGTGTCGTAGTCCCAGTGCCGCAGTGTGTAGGTGCGGGCGTGGTCGGCTCGTTTCCAGCCGTGGGTGTGGGCGTCGGCGTCGGCCGCAGTGGCGAGCGGGGTGATGTCGACGAACGCCCGTCGGCCGGGTCGGGAGGCTGGTACCTCGGCGACCAGTCGTTGGCCCAGTCGTAAGGCGGTCAGTGTGTTGGTCGGCCATTGCCGGGTGCCGCCGGTCGGGTGCGGCGGTGTGCTCATGAGATTTCCAGGTGGCGAGGCGGGGTGCGATCCTGACGCCCACTGATCAACATACCGGGAGAGACCGGGGATGACGGCCGACTACTACCTCGCCGACACCGAGAACGGCGACCACATCGACGACCCGTCTGAAGACGCCCTGTTCATGCTCATCGCCGACCTCGCCCATCCCGGGAACACCTTCCTGACGGTCAACCCCGTCGATGTGGCGGCCGGCTGGCGCGCCTCGGTGTCTCTGCTTGGCGATGGCACCTACGAGGTCGAACGCCGCCGCCCGGACCAGCAGGCGTTCCCACGGATGCTCAGTGCCGACCGTAACCAGATCGCCAAGGACCTCACCATCTGGCTGGCCAGTCATTTCCACAAACACTGATCAGTCACCGACCCGCGAAGATTTTCCGGTCGTCAGGTGCGCTTCCAGGGTCTGTTAAACGAACTCGTGTGGCTCGTTGACAGACCTCGTACCGCACCGCTACTACGCATTGCGTGGTACTGTTCATTGCCGGATACTGATGAGCGGGGAACGCATGGATGTCAGTCAGCTGTTGAAGGGTGTGCTCGACCTCGCCGTTCTCGCGGTGCTGGACAAAGAGGACGGCTATGGCTACGACGTCGTCCGCCGTCTTCGGCTGGCGGGGCTGGACGGTGTCGGCGACGCTTCGGTCTACGGGACGCTGCGCCGCCTCTACAACCAGGGCGCCCTCACCTCGTACGTGGTGCCGAGCGACGAGGGCCCGCATCGCAAGTACTACAGCCTGAACGCCGCCGGCCGCCGCCGGCTCGCCGAGTCCGGAGCCACCTGGCGTGGCTTCGCCGCCACGATGACCGACCTGTTGGGAGCGAACGCGTGAACACGAGCGACAGCAAGATGGACAGCCACGATGCCTACATCGCCGAGCTGAGGCGCGCGCTCGCCGATCTCCCGCGCGCCGAGGTCGACGCGATCGTCGAGGACGTCATACCGCAGCTCGCGGACGCGGCGGTGGCCGAGGAACTCGGCACCCCGGCCGAGCTGGCCGCCGAGCTGCGGGCCGCTGCGGGTTTCCCGACCGGCAGCACTCGACGGACGCTCACCGCGCGGATCGCGTTGGGGGTGCTCGTGCTCGCCACGGGCACCGCGGCATACGGCGGCTTCATCTCCGACCAGCTCCTCGGCAACGACGCCCGATACTCGATGCCGGTCATCGCCCTGGTCCTTGTCGCCTCCTGGTTCGTGGTCGGCCAACTCGGTCGCGACGTCGCGGCCGTCGCGGAGCTGCCCGAGGTCCGGACGGCACGGAAGCTCCTGCTCGGCGCCGCGTCGTCCCGAATGCTCGGCACCCTGCGGCTGGTCGAGCTTGGCTGGCTCCTCGCACGCTTCCCACTGATCCTCATCGGCACGCTGCTGCTCGCCGTCCAGTTCGGCTGGAACTCGGGAATGGCGGGGGTGTTCGCCGTCGCCGTCGCGGTCGTGACCACCGCGGCCGGCTACCGCTCGCTCACCGACCGGCGCTGGCTGTGGCTCAGCGTCCCAGCTGGAGCCTGGGCGATCGGCGTGAGCCTGCGACTGGCCGTCTATCTGTCACTGGTCGTCGAAGGGCATATCGGCTACGTCAACGTCTGAGGCGCGAACCGCCGGGTGTCAGGGACGTTCCGGCGATCGAGGGACGAGCAGCTCTCGGTTGAACGCCGCGGTGGCGGCAGCGGCACCGTCGTCGGCCCCGAACTCGCCGCGGGGCCGGGGCTGAGAGACCTGGATGAGTTTGCGGACGGTGGTCCGACGGACGTGCGGTGGTTGAGGTTGTTGGGTGGTCGTGCTGGGGCGGGTAAATCTGGTGCGGGTGGTGCGGTGGTGGACCTAGTGTGGCGGCAACGCGTGGACGGAGACGAGTAGCGCGGGGAGCACGCGAGTAGGAGAGAGCCGCCGGTTGCTGGGACGGTGGCCTCGCGCCCCGGGTGAAGACCCTCCCGAGTGCGGGGAGGAACGGCTGTTGCCCAATGCCCCGCCGGTTGGCTTCCGTGATGGGCCGGTATGAGGCCGTCGGCTTGGCTGGCGGTGAAAGTGCGGTGGCACCGCGAGTTCCCTTCTCGCCCGCACTCCCAAGGGGTCGCGCACCTAATCCACTGTGGAGTGTGATGATCTCTCGTATTCTGGCTGCCGACCTGCCTGCGCACGTCGGCGGTCGAGTGAAGATCGCTGGTTGGGTACATCGCCGGCGGGAGCTGAAAGCTGTCACGTTCGTCCTGGTCCGGGATCGGTCGGGGGTCGCGCAGGTCGTGGTCGCGCCCTCCTCCGGTTCGGTGCCGTTTGGGGAGGAGACGGTTGTCGAGGTCGTTGGCACCGTGGTCGCCAACGGGCAGGCGCCGGGTGGGTGTGAGCTGACCGAGGCCGAGTTCTCGATGTTGTCCGAGCCGGCGGTGCCGCCGCCGTTCGATCTTTATCGGCCTACGGTGCCGGCCACGTTGCCCACGGTGTTGGACAACGCCGCGGTCGCGTTGCGGCACCCCCGGTTGCGGGAGCGGTTCGCGGTCACCTCGGCCAGTGTGGCCGGGTTTCGGTCCGCTTTGGACGGCTTGGGATTTGTGGAGACGTTCACGCCCAAGATCGTCTCGTCGGCCACCGAGTCGGGGGCCAACGTGTTCGGCATCGACTATTTTGGGCGGCGTGCCTTTCTGGCGCAGTCGCCGCAGTTCTTCAAGCAGGCGTTGGTGGGTGTGTTTGAGCGGGTGTACGAGGTGGGGCCGGTGTTTCGGGCTGAGCCGCATGACACCGGGCGTCATCTCGCGCAGTACACCAGTCTGGACGCGGAACTTGGCTTTGTGGCCGACCATCGGGACGTGATGGAGGTGCTGCGGCTGGCTGTGGCCGGCATGGTTGACGCGGTCGCCGAGTTGGTTCCTGACGCGGTGCCGACCGTGCCTGACGAGATACCGGTCATTCATTTCCAGGACGCGCAGGAACTGCTGGCGCGCGAGACCGATGAGGACCCGAGGGGAGAACCGGACCTCGCTCCCGCGCACGAGCGGGCGTTGTCGGACTGGGCGTTGCGCACGCACGGGTCCGAGTTCCTGTTCGTCACCGGGTACCCGATGGTGAAGCGGCCGTTCTACACCCATCCCGACCCGGCTCGGCCCGGGTTCTCGAACAGTTTCGACCTGTTGTTTCGGGGTATGGAACTGGTGACCGGCGGGCAGCGGCTGCACCGGCATGGCGACTACCTCGCCGCGTTGCGGGAACAGGGCGTCGACCCGGAGATCTATCGGGACTATCTGGATGTCTTCGCACATGGGATGCCTCCACATGGTGGGTTCGCGTTGGGTTTGGAGCGGTGGACGGCGCGGCTGCTCGGGCTGGGCAACATTCGGTGGACGACGTTGTTCCCCCGGGATCTCCATCGCCTGACGCCCTGACTCAGGCCGCCAGCACCGCCTCGTCGACGCCTGTGCGGGCTCGTTCGTAGGCGTCGCGCAGGAGGTCGACCACCCGGGCCGGGTCGTCGCGCAGTTGGGTCGGTGGCGTGTTGATCACGAGGATGCCGGCGGCGGCCAGTCTGTTGGCCGCCGCCAGCGTCGCTCTGAGCTGCTCGGGTGACGGGTCGAACGCGTACGCGGTGAACTCCCAGGCCAACCTCGCGTCCTCCCACCACGCGTCCGGGGTGGCCAGGTGGGCGCCCGTCGGGCCGGAGATGGGGCCGCGCCACTGCGGCGCCGGCAGGCCGGCGTTGGCGACCAGGCGTCGTGCCCAGGCCGTGACCAGGGCACAGGCGCCGTCGTCGATCTCGGCCAGCACCCGGCCGGGGAGGGCAGCGCCTCTGGTCGCGGCCTGGGTCAGCTCCGCGCGCAGCGTCGCGGGGGACACCCGGCCGCGGCGGATGGCCTCGGTCAGCAGGGCGCGGACGTGCTCGGCGGACTTGGCTCGGCGGCAGGTGTCGATGGTGGCTCTGGCCAACGGGGCCACCGGGAAGCCCGATCTGAACTGGGGCACCGGCAGGGTGTGGCTGCGTTCGAAGAAGACGCCGTCGACCAGGCGGGAATGGCGGCGTGGGGGCATCAGGACGTGGACCGGGCCTTCCAGCCGGGCGGCTTTCAGGCCGTGGCTGGTCAGCGCGTCCACGCCGGTCAGGATCGCGTCCTGGCCGGCGATGGTCAGTGCGGCCTGGATGCGTTGGGCGCGGGTGGGTGGGTTGTCGCCCAGCAGCACCAGGCCGGGTTGCAGACGGCGCCAGGGGCCGTCTTCGCAGCGTTGGGCTATCGCGGTTCCGGACAGGCCGAGAGCGACCAGGTCGGTCGCCTGGGCCACCTGGTGGCGGAAGAGTTGGGGGAGGGCGTCGAGGTCGAGGAGGGCGCGGTTGGTCATGGAGCCAGGAAACCGGGTGGGGGTGGGGTGTGCGGGTCGGGAAGATCAAACTGTGGACAGGTGGGTGGGTTGTGGACAAGTGGTTGGTTCGGGGTTGGTGAGGTGGGGGTGTTGTCGGTGGTGGGCGGTAAGATTCGAGGTTTGGTCACTGGCGCGAGCCGTTACCCAACGAGTCTGGAAGGATCGGTCCGGTGACACCCGTTGACGTGAGGCCGAGGCCGGTGCTCCGGTTCACCCGCCGCCTGCTGGTCGGTGTGCTGCTGATGGGTGTGCTGGTCGTCGGGGGCACCGGTTTCCGGGTGTGGCAGGTGGCCAGGGTCGATGACCAGACCAAGGCCGACGTGGTCATCGTGCTCGGCGCCGCGCAGTACGACGGGCGGCCGTCGAAGGTGCTCGAGGCCCGGCTGCGCAAGGCGCGCATCCTGTACGAGCAGGGCATCGCCGAACACATCGTGACCACCGGCGGTCGCCAGCCGGGTGACGAGTACACCGAGGCCGAGGCCGGTGCCATCTGGCTGGCCGACGAGGGAGTCCCCGAGGACGCGGTGATCGGCGTCGGCGAGGGCCGGGACACGCTCGGCAGCCTGCGCGCCGCCGCCGAGCAGGCCAACAGGCGCGGCTGGCACACCGCAGTGATCGTCAGCGACCCGTGGCATTCCCTGCGGGCCCGCACCATGGCCGCCGAACTCGGTCTGGACGCCTGGACCTCGCCGACCCACAGCGGCCCCATCGTGCAGACCAGGGAGGTCCAGATCCGCTACATCCTGCGCGAGACCGCCGCCCTGCTGTACTACCGCGCCACGCGCGCCCCGGCCCACGGCGTCTTCCTCACCGAGGATGTCGCCGCCGACAAGTAGCCTCCGGCCATGACCCCCGGACACGCCGAGATCCCCGGATACGCCGAGCACGACGCGGCGCGCCTGTATCTCGAGCCGGGAAAGAGCGCCCGCCTGCCGGACAGCCCACCCGCCCGCCGGAGTCCCTTCTCCCGCGACCGCGCCCGGGTGCTGCATTCCGCGGCCCTGCGCAGGCTGGCCGGCAAGACACAGGTCGTCGGCCCGGGGGAGCGGACCGAGTTCGGCGGCGTGCCGAGGACCAGGCTGACCCACTCGCTCGAGGTCGCCCAGATCGGCCGCGACATCGGCGAGGAGCTCGGCTGCGACCCCGACGTCGTCGACACCGCCGGCCTCGCGCACGACATCGGCCACCCACCCTTCGGACACAACGGCGAGCGCGCGCTGAACACCGTCGCGCAGGCCTGCGGCGGGTTCGAGGGCAACGCGCAGACGCTACGCATCCTCACCCGGCTCGAGCCCAAGGTGCTCGGCGAGCGGGAGCACGGCCTCAACCTGACCCGCGCCTGCCTCGACGCGGCCACCAAGTACCCGTGGCCCCGCCAGGCCGGCACACCGAAGTTCGGTGTCTACGCCGACGACCTCCCGGTGTTCGAGTGGATCCGCGACGGCGCTCCCCACCAGCGGCGCTGTCTCGAGGCGCAGGTCATGGACTGGGCCGACGACGTCGCCTACTCGGTGCACGACGTGGAGGACGGGGTGCGGTCGGGCCGGATCTCCTTCCCCGCGCTCGCCGACGCGGACGAGCGCACCGTGGTGGCCGAACTCGCCGCGAAGTACTTCAGCGCCGAACCGGTCTCCGGCCTCGAGGACGTCGCGACCGACCTGCTGGCACTGCCCGTGGTCGCCGACCTGGTCGCCATCGGGTACGACGGCTCGCTCGGCGCCCAGGTCGCGCTCAAGAGTCTGACCAGCGAACTGGTCGGCCGGTTCGTCGCGGCCGCGGTCACCGCCACCCGCCGCGAGCACGGCGACGGCGTGCTGACCAGGTACGCCGCCGACCTCGTCGTGCCGGCGCGGGTCGCGGCCGAGGTCGCGCTGCTCAAGGCCGTGGCACTGCGCTACGTGATGAGCGACCCCGGCCGGCGCGCGCTGCAGGCCACCCAGCGGGAATGGCTGATCTCGCTGGTGACCGAGCTCGTCCGGCGGGGGGACGCCGCCCTGGAGCCGGCGTTCGTGCCGGCCTGGCAGGACGCCGCCGACGACGCCGCGCGTCTGCGGGCCGTGGTCGACCAGGTCGCCGCGCTCACCGACGCCCAGGCCGTTCGCTGGCACGAGGTGTTCGTGCTCGGCCGGCCCGTGTGACGTGGCACACTCGGGTTATGACCGATTCCGCGGTGAAGGAGAGTTCGTGACGGATCGCGCACATCTCGCGTTCGCGCTCGCCCTGCACCGCGCCATCGCCCCCGATGCCGGCGAGACCGTGTGCTGGTCGCCGTTCTCGGTGGCCAGCGCGCTCGGCCTGGTCGCGCAGGGCGCACACGGGCCGACTCGCGACGAGCTGGCGACCCTGCTGCTCGGCGACCGCGGCAGCGACCTCGGCGCACTGGGCAAGCTGCTGTCCCAGGCGGGCGAGCTGGAGCCGGGACGCGGCGAGGAGGACGAGCCGACGGTCGCGGTCGCCAACACGCTGTGGACCGACGAGTCGATCGACATCCAGCCGTCCTTCGTCGAGGAGCTCGGCCGCTGGTCCACCGGCACGGTGCGCGCGGCGCCCTTCGCCGCCGCGCCGGCCAGCGCCCGCGACCTGATCAACCTCGACGTCGCGAAGACCACCCGGGACCTGATCCCCGAACTGCTGCCGCCGACCGCGATCACCGCCGAGACGGTGTCCGCGCTGGTCAACGCCCTGTACCTGAAATGCGCCTGGCGTGCCAGGTTCACCGAGGACGCCACCGCGCCGCGCCCGTTCCACGCGCCGTCGGGCACCCGTGAGGTGGCGACCATGACGCTGTCGGAACGGATCGGCTACGCCGCGCGGGACGGCTGGCAGGTGGCGACGTTGCGGGCGGTCGGCGGTGTCGAGGCAGTGGTGCTGCTGCCGGACGGCGACCTCGCCGACGCCGAGGACGCGTTGGCCGCCGGGTCGTTGGCCGCCCTGCTCGACGCCCCCAGGCTGACCCAGGTCGACCTCGCCCTGCCCAAGCTGGCGGTGACCACGAAGACCGAGCTGACCGCCCAGCTCGAGCAGCTCGGCGCGCGCACGGTGTTCACCCCCCGGGCCGACCTGAGCGGGATCTCCACCGCGCCGCTCGCGGTGGAGTCGGTGCTGCACGAGTCGGTGCTGCGGATCGACGAGCAGGGGCTGGAGGGCGCGGCCGCCACGGCGGTGATGATGCGGCTGGTCTCGATGCCGACCCGCAGCGAGCGGATGGTGGTCGACCGGCCGTTCCTGCTGCTGGTGCGGCACGCGGCGACCGGCGTGCTGTACTTCATGACCAGGGTCACCGAGCCGTGAGGGCCGGCATCCCTGTCACGTTCCGGCAATGAGCCTCGTCCTTGTGGGTGACCAACACAAGGAGGGCGACATGCCGAGGATCCCAGGGGTGTCCAGCAAGGAGGCCGGTTTCGTACTGCGCCTGTTCTACCGGTTCGCGACCCGTCGCTACGGCGCGGTGCCCGAGCCGTTCAGCGTCCTGGCCCGCCACCGCAAGCTGATGATGGCCGCCGGCCGCCACGAGTTCGCCGTCGAGCGGGCGAGCAAGGTCCTGCCGGTCAATGTCCGGGAGATCGCGGTGTACCGGGTCGCCCGCCAGATCGGCTGCACGTGGTGCGTCGACTTCGGCACCATGCTGCAGAAGCACGCGGACCTGGACATCGAACGGCTCAAGGAGATCGACGACTACCAGACCTCGTCGGCCTACAACCACCAGGAACGGCTGGCGATCGGCTACGCCGACGCGATGACGGCCACGCCGCCGACGGTGACCGACGAGCAGGTGGCCGAGCTGCGCCAGGAGTTCGGCGACGACGGCGTGCTCGAGCTGACCTACCAGGTCAGCCTGGAGAACATGCGGGCAAGGGGCTACGGCGCGCTCGACATCCGGGACCAGGGCTTCACCTCCGGCGACGCCTGCCTGATCCCGGTGCCGGCCGACGCCGAGGTCACCCGTCCAGGTGCGTGAGCTTGTCCGGGTTGACGATGTCGTAGATGGCGGTGATCTGACCGTCCCGGACGGCGAACGTGGTGATCCGCCGGGCGAGGGCGATGTACTCGCCGTCGGCCGGCACGTCGGGGATCGACAATCCGATGTCCCCGTTGACCAGCACGAGGTCGCCGACCAGGACCCGGTGCGCGCCGTACATGGTGAGCAGCGCCCGCAGGAACCGGCTGATCTTGTCGGCGCCGACCATGCGGCGGCGGGAGGTGCGGGCCTTGCCGTTGCCGTCGCCGACGAGCACGGCGTCCGGGTGCAGTAGCCGGACCACGGCCGGCACGTCGCCACTCATGATCGCGGCGAGTAGCTGTTCGACGATGACGCGCTGTTCGTCGAGGGCCGCCCGGGGCGGCGGGTCGGCCTCGGCGGCGGCGCGGCGACCGCGGGAGGCGTGCTGGCGGGCGGTGGCCTGCGCGCAGCCGAGGATCTCGCCGATCTCGGCGAACGGCACCTCGAACGCGTCGTGCAGCACGAACGCGACCCGCTGCTCGGGGGTGAGCCGGTCGAGCACGACCATGGCCGCCAGGCGCACCTCGTCGGTGCGCACGACCGTCTCCAGGGGATCGTCGTCGCGCGGGGTGCCGAACGGGGTGACGATCGGCTCGGGCAGCCACGGGCCGACATACCGCTCCCGCTGGGCGGTGGCCGAGCGCAGCCGGTCGAGACAGATCCGGCCGACGACCGTGGTCAGCCACGCCCGCAGGTCGCGGATCGCGGCCCGCCGCGGGTCGTCCAGTCCGGACAGGCGAAGCCACGCCTCCTGTACCGCGTCCTCGGCGTCGGACAGTGTGCTGGTCAGCCGGTACCCCACCCCGATGAGGTGCGAGCGGTGTTCGGCGAACTGCTCGGCGAGGACATCGTCCCTGACGGTCACCAGGCCATGGTATGACCTGACCGCCGTGCGTCGGTGGGCCAGCCTAGACTCGGGAACCATGGCGGGGCGGATCCGGGAAAGCGACATCGCGCAGGTGCGCGAACGGAACCGAATCGATGACGTGGTCGGGGAGTACGTGTCCCTGCGCCGTGCCGGCGGCGGCGCGCTCAAGGGGTTGTGCCCGTTCCACGACGAGAAGACCCCGTCGTTCAACGTGCGCTCGACCCACGGCACGTTCCACTGCTTCGGCTGTGGTCAGGGCGGCGACGTCATCGCGTTCCTGATGCAGATCGACCACCTGAGCTTCGTCGAGTCCGTCGAGCGGCTCGCCGAGCGCAGCGGCATCACGCTGACCTACGAGGGCGGCACGCCCAACCGCCAGCGGGACAAGGGCACCCGCACCCGGCTGGTGGATGCCCACCGGGCGGCCGCGGAGTTCTACGCCGAGCAGCTGCGCACGCCAGAAGCGCTCAAGGCCAGGGAGTTCCTCGCCGAGCGTGGGTTCGACGAGGCGGCGGCGGCCACGTTCGGCTGTGGGTACGCGCCGACCGGCTGGGACAAGCTGACCAAGTACCTGCTCGGCCGCGGCTTCGAGCTCGCCGAGCTGTACAAGGCGCAGCTGGCCAAGGAGGGCCGGCAGGGGCCGATCGACCGGTTCCACCGGCGGCTGCTGTGGCCGATCAGGGACCTGGGCGGGGACGTGGTCGGGTTCGGCGCGCGCCGGCTGTTCGACGACGACCAGATCCAGGCGAAGTACCTCAACACCAGCGAGAGCCCGGTCTACAAGAAGTCGCAGGTGCTCTTCGGGCTCGACCTCGCCAAGCGCGAGATCGCCCGCCGCCACCAGGTCGTGGTGGTCGAGGGCTACACCGACGTGATGGCCATGCACGCCTCCGGGGTGCTGACCGCGGTGGCCTCCTGCGGCACGGCGTTCGGCACCGAACACATCACCGTGCTGCGCAGGCTGCTGATCGACGACGACGCCTTCCGCGGCGAGGTGATCTTCACCTTCGACGGGGACGACGCCGGGCGCAAGGCCGCGCTGAAGGCCTTCGACGACGACCAGAAGTTCGCCGCGCAGACGTTCATCGCGATCGCGCCGGACGGGCTCGACCCGTGCGAGCTGCGCCAGGCCAAGGGCGAGGTCGCGGTGCGCGATCTGGTGGCCCGCCGCCAGCCGCTGTTCGCGTTCGCCATCCGCACCGAGCTGGGCGAGCACAACCTGGACAACGCCGAGGGCCGGGTCGACGCGTTGCGGCGCACGGTGCCGATGGTCGCGCGGATCAAGGACGCGGCGCTGCGCGACGAGTACGCCCGCCAGCTCGCCGGTTGGGTCGGCTGGGAGGACACCGCGACGGTGGTGCGCCGGGTCAGGGAGCACTCGGGCGCCGCGCCCCAGCCCGCGCGCCGGGGCCGGGCCCAGCAGGCCGACCCCGATCAGGGCGCGCTGGCCGTCGACGTCGACGGCCCGCCCCGACCGCCGCGCAACGACCCCCGGCTGTGGGTGCAGCGCGAGGCGCTCAAGGCCGCGCTGCAGGCCCCGGAGCTGGCCGGGCCCTACTACGACAGCTCGGTGCCCAAGGAGGCGTTCACCCACCCCGCCTACCGGGAGCTGTACGAGGCGCTGCTGGCCGTCGGTGGCACGTCCTCGGGCCTGTCCGGGCCGGCGCTGGTCGACGCCGCCAGCCAGGAATGTCCACATCAGACAGTGCGCTCGCTGGTCACCGAGCTCGCGGTGGAGGCGTTGCACCGCAAGGCCGAGCCGGACGCGCGGTTTGTCGGCACGCTGATCGCCGCGCTGCAGGAGTCGGTGGTGGCCAACCAGATCGCCGAGCTGAAGTCACGGCTGCAGCGGCTGTCGCCGGTGGAGAACGCCGACGACTACCGCACGCTGTTCGGTGATCTGGTCGCGCTGGAGCAGTATCGCAAGGCACTCGGCGACCAGGCGGCTGGCGGGTTGTCGTGACCACGTTGTGGCGCAAGCTGTTCGGCGGTGGCGTGCCGGCCGAGCTCGAGGGCGTGCTCGAGCGCGAGGAGCACGTGGTGGCGACCGCGGGCCTGCGCGGCTCCGGGTCGCTGTTCGCCTCGACGCTCGGGCTGTGGGTGCCCGACGAGGACGGCCGCCGACGCATTGGCTGGCACCTGATCAGCAAGGCCACCTGGGGCAACGGCGTGCTCGAGGTGATCGAGTCGCGGGAGTCGGCCACGGCGGGCGACGCGGTGCTGCTCGCCGACCTGAGCCCGGTCCGGTACGCGCTGGAGCGGCCGAACAAGCTGCCCGACGTCGTCCACCAACGGGTGAACGGCTCGATCCGCTCCCGGCACCGGCGTGAGCTGCCCGGCGGCGGGGCGTGGTTCGTGCAGCGCAAGGTGCCCGGCCAGGACGGGATCGTGCTGCAGGTCCGGCCGGATCCCGGGGCCGACGAGGAGCAGGTGCGCCGGGTGGCGGCCGAGGTGGCCGCGAAGATCCGGAACGCAGTACAGTAAACAGTACGTTCGTACGGTTTGCTGGGAGGCGGCATGTGGGACCCCGGGAAGTACCTCGACTTCGCCGACCACCGGTCGCGGCCGTTCTTCGACCTGGTGGCCAGGGTGGGCGCGGAGGCCCCGCGCCGGGTGGCCGATCTCGGCTGCGGGCCGGGCAACCTCACCGAGTCGCTGGTCTCGCGCTGGCCGTCGGCGGTGGTCGAGGCGCGGGACTCCTCGCCGGAGATGGTGGCCGCCGCGCGGGCGCGCGGGCTGGCCGCCGAGGTCGGCGACGTGCGCGAGTGGTCGCCGCGACCGGACACCGACGTCGTGGTGTCCAACGCGGTGCTGCAGTGGGTGCCCGGGCACGAGAAGCTGCTGGCGCGGTGGGTCGGCCAGCTGCGCAGCGGTGCGTGGCTGGCGTTCCAGGTGCCGGGCAACTTCGCGGCCCACTCCCATACCGAGGCCCGCGCACTGGTGGCCACCGACACCTGGCGCGACCGGCTGGAGCCGGTGGTGCTGCGCGAGGAGGACGCGGTGCTCGACCCGGACGGGTACGCGGCGCTGCTCGCGGACCTCGGCTGCGCGGTCGACGCCTGGGAGACGACCTACCTGCAGCGGCTCACCGGCGCGGACCCGGTACTGGAGTGGGTCACCGGCACCGCGCTGCGCCCGATCCGCGCGGCACTGGACGCCGAGTCGTGGCAGGAGTTCCGCGCCCAGCTGGCACCCCGGCTGCGCGCGCGGTACCCCACCCGCGCGGACGGCACGACCTGGTTTCCGTTCCGCCGGGTCTTCGCGGTCGCCAGAGTCCCGTGAGCGGCGCCGTCATCCCCCAGGGATGACGGCGCCGTTGTCCAGGCCTACGAGGCGACCTCGGCGGTGTCCCGCTCCCTGACCGGTTCGGTCGTCGGCCGGTCGCCGTGTCCTGGCCACCAGGCCTTGTGCCCCAACAGCGCGGTCACGCTCGGCACCAGGAACATCGACATCACGAACGCCGCGATCATGATGCCGATCGACACCGCGAAACCCATCTCCACGAGGAAGGAGATGCCGCCGAGCATCATCGAGGCGAACGTGCCGGCCAGGATGACCCCGGCCGCGCCGACCGACGGGCCGCCGTGCTCGACCGCGAGATCCGCCGCGGTGCGCGGATCGTTGCCGAGCTTGGCCTCCTCCCGTAGTCGGGCGATCATCAGGATGTTGTAGTCGGTGCCGATCGCCACCACGAACAGGTACACCAGCATCGGCAGCATGAACGACACTCCCGGCCGGTCGCCGATGCCCTGGAAGGCGATCACCGTCGCGCCCATGGTGCTGAAGAAGCCGAGCACCACGGCCACCATCAGGTAGATCGGCGCGATGATGCTGCGCAGCAGCAACCCGAGCACGATCGCGATGAACAGCCCGGCCACCGGGAAGATCACCCACAGGTCCCGGTTGTTGGCGTCCCTGATGTCGGCGAACGCCGAGCTCAGCCCGCCGACGTAGGCCGTGGTGCCCGCCGGCGCGGAGTCCTTGGCGATGGTGCGCAGCTCACCGCCGACCAGGTCCAGCGAGGAGTTGGCGTACGGGCTGTCCTCCAGCAACAGGTCGATCTTGGCGACCGTGCCGTCCTCGTTGACCGTCGCGACCCCGGTCGGCCCCGGCATCACCCCGCCGACCCCGTCCACGTCCTGCAGCGTGGCGGCGTAGTCCTGGAGCGCGGCCGGATCGAGCGCGTCGCCGTCGGCGCGCACGTAGACCGAGGTCGGGCTGAGCGCGCCGGCCGGGAAGCCGCTTTCCATGTACTCCAGGCCACGCGCGGACTCGGTGCCGCTCGGCAGCTGGGCGTTCTGGTCGTAGTCGGTGTTGAAGTTGAGCATGCCCAGCGCCAGTGCGGCCATCACGCCGCCGGAGGCGAGCGCCACCACCGCGGGCCGCCGGCCGGTGAACTTGCCCAGCCGCTGGAACGTGGTGCCCTTCGGCGTGCGCTGCCAGGACTTGGACGGCCAGAACACCTTGGGGCCAAGCAGGGAGACGACCGCCGGGATGAGCGTCACCGACGCCAGCGCCATCAGCGCCACCGCGATCGACAGCCCGGGACCGAAGCTGGTGAAGGCGCCGAACACGGCCAGCAGCAACGCCATGAACGCGATGATGATGGCGGCCGCCGCGGAGGCGATCACCTCGCCGACCCTGGCCACCGCGGCCACCAGCGCGACCTTCGGGTCATCGCCCGCCCGCAGCCGCTCGCGGTAGCGGAACAGCAGGAACACGATGTAGTCCGTGCCGACGCCGTAGAGCACGATCGTCATGATGATCTGCACCGTCTGGTCGACCTGGAAGCCGAACGCCTTGGCCGACCAGGCGATCAGCCCCGGCGCGATCGCGCTCACCAGACCCACCGTCACGATCGGCAGCAGGGCCGCGATCGGACTGCGGTAGATCAACAGCAGCAGGCCGATGATCAGCACGATGGTGGCCGCGCCGACGATCACGAACGCGGTGTCGAACGCGTCGGCGTTGTCGGCGAACATCGCGACGTCGCCGGTGACCGCGTACTCCAGCCCGCTGTCCCCGAGGGTCGACCCGGTGGTGTCGCGGATGCTCTCGATCGCCTCCACCAGCTTCGGGTCGTCGCCGAACCCGTCGAGCCCGGCGCTGACCAGCTGGACCTTGCCGTTGGGCGATACCGCCTGATCGCCGGTCAGCACCTGGGTGACCCGCTCGATCTGCTGGCCCTGCAGGTCCTGCGCGAGGCCGCCGATCGCGGACTTGTCCTGGTCGGAGAGCTCGGCGCCGTCGGTGCGCCGGATGACGATCGTCGCGCTGGCGTCGTTCTGCTCGCCGAACGCGTCGGTCGCGAGCTCGGCCGCCTGCACCGACTCGTAGTCGTCCGGCAGGAAGTTCGCCTGGTCGCGGTTCACCACGTCGCTGAGCGTCGGCGCGAAACTGACCACCGCGATGGTGATCAGCACCCAGGCCGCGATCACCTTCCACGGATTGTGGACGACGAACCGACCAAGTCTTTCGAACATCTGACCTCCCCATGAGATGTCGTGAAGCCAGGCTACCTGCCGCACGGTAGGTAAAATCCGTCGGCGGTCCCCGACGGGCGGAACGCTAACGTTGGCGGGCTGAGAAATCGCTGAGGAGGGTGCTTGCGGATGGACGGGGACACTCGCGAGACGATCAGGGAGGTCGCGCTCGAGCTGTTCGGCACGCGCGGCTTCGACCAGACCAGCCTGCGGGAGATCGCGGAGCGGGTCGGGCTGACCAAGGCGTCGTTGTACTACCACTACCCGTCCAAGCAGGCATTGCTGATCGCGATCGTGTCCCCGCTGCTCGACGGATGGCGCTCGATCACCCACGATGCCGAGGACATGGCGCACACGCCGGACACCGTGCGGCACGTGCTGTCCACGGTGCTCGACGTGATGCTGGACAACCGCTCGCTCACCGGGATCATGCTGCGCGACCCGGCCGGGGTGGTCGCCGCCGCCGGATCGTTGTGGCAGGACCTGATCGACCTGGCGACCCGGCTCACCACCTGGCTCGCCGGCCCGGCACCGACGATGGCCGAGCGGCTGCGCGCGATCGCCGCGCTGGAGGTCCTCGGCGCCGCGCTCAGCTCGGTGACCTACCTCAAGGAGGAGGTCTCCGACGACGAGCTGCGCGAGGTGCTGCTCGACTCGGCGCTGGGGGCGTTGCGGCGCTGAACCGTTGGCGCGCACCGTGCGTAGGTTGGGTTTGTCCCCGCCAACTTCGGCGAACAACGAAGGATGTCGTGATGCTTCGACGCGTTGGACTCACCCTGCTCCTGGCCGCGCTCGCGTCTCTCGGCCTGTCACCAGGGGCGTCGGCAACGCCCCAGTTCCCCACCACCATCGCGCTGCCCGACGGTTTTCAGCCGGAGGGCATCGCCGTCGGGCCCGGCCCGGTGGCCTACTTCGGCTCGCTGGCCGACGGCTCGATCTACCGGGCCGACCTGAGAACCGGTCAGGGCCAGATCATCAGCGAGGGCCCCGGCACGCCGTCGGTCGGGCTGAAGACCGACGCGCGCGGCCGGCTGTTCGTCGCGGGTGGTGCCGCCGGTGACGCTCGAGTGGTGGACACCCGAACAGGCGATGTCCTGGCGAGCTACCAACTGGCCACCGGTGCGGCGTTCGTGAACGACGTGGTGTTGACCCCGGACGCGGCCTGGTTCACCGACTCGGTGAACCAGGTGCTCTACCGGGTGCCGCTGAGTGGTCACCGGCTGCCCGCCGAGGCCGAGGTGGTGCCGCTGACCGGTGATCTGGTGTACCAGGAAGGCTTCAACGTCAACGGAATCGCCAGGACACCGGACGGCCGGGGGCTGCTGGTGGTGCAGTCGAACACCGGCTCCCTGTTCCGCGTCGAGCCGTCGGGTGTCACCCATCAGGTGACAGTGCCGGTCACGCTGACCAACGGTGACGGCCTCCTGTTGCGTGGCTCGTCGCTGTACGTGGTGCAGAACCGGTCGAACACGGTGACCGAATTGTGGCTGCGTGGCGACAGCGCGCGGCTGGGCAAGCAGCTCACCGACCCGCGCTTCGACGTGCCGACGACGGTGGGCTACTTCGCCGGCCGGCTGTACCTGCCCAACGCCCGCTTCACCACCACCCCGGGGCCAGACGTCACCTACACCGTCAACGCCGTCCGCGGCTGAGCCAGCCAACTGTCCACATTGGACAACAGGGCGGTGCTGACCGCCGGCGGCGCGGCCGAACTCTCGATGCTGCCCCTGGCGAGCGTGGCGAGCTGGTGGTCGTCGAGGCCGAGGACATCGCGGCAGATCGTGTACTGGCCGGCGAGGCCGGTGCCGAACAGCAGCGGGTCGTCGGTCGCGACGGCCACCGGCACGTTCGCGGCGAGCAAGGCGCGCAGCGGGATCGTCGCCAACTCGTGCACCCCGAACGGCGGGTAGGAGGTCGGGCAGATCTCCAGGGCCACCCGCCGGTCGGCGAGCAGGTCGAGCGTCGCCTGGTCGGTGGCCGCCGAGGTGCCGTGGCCGATGCGGTTCGCGCCGAGCAGCTCGACGCAGGCGCGCACGTGCTCGGCGCCGGTGTAGAAGCCGGAGTGCGGCGTGGTCAGCAGCCCCGCCTCGGCGGCGATCCGGCAGGCCGGGGCGAACTCGGCCACGGTCGCCGGCCGCTCGTCGTTGGACAGCCCGAAGCCGACGACCCCGTTGCCGGCGTACTCGGCCGCGAGCCGGGCGAGCCGCACCGCGTGGTCCGGTGAGCGCGTCCAACTGGAGGCGACGATCACGCCGGTGGGGATCGGCGCGGCGCGCGCGCCGTCGAGGACGGCCTCGAGCGCCGGCCGCAGCCCGCCGAGGACCTGTGCGTAGGAGGTGGGATCGACCTGGAGTTCGAGCCAGCCGCAGCCGTCGCGCGCGTCATCCTCGGCGGCCTCGGCGATCACCCGGCGGATGTCGTCGGGGGTGCGGATGGCCTGCCGGGCGGCGTCGTAGCGGCCCTGGAAGTCGGCCCAGGTGCCGGCCGTGGCTGGCAGGGGCGGCGGCACGGTGACCCCGTGGGTGGCCGCGAGTTCGGCCAGGGTGGCCGGCCGCATCGAGCCGGTGAGGTGCAGGTGCAGGTGGGCCTTGGCGAGCCCCCGCACATCGCGTACGGGGGCCCGGGTTGGCTCACGGCTGGTGGTAGGCCGGTTCACCGACGTCGCGCTGACCGTTGCCGCCCGGCGAGGAGGCCGACCTGGACTTCCCGCCGAACCCGACCCGCTCGCCGACCTTGGCCCGCGCGACGCCGGCGGCGCCCTGAACAGCGGGGTGATCGGCGATCTTGCGGAACGTGCGCATGATCTGGTCGTAGCGCCCACGCCCCGCCTTCGCCCCAAGCACATACCCAACAGCGGCGCCCAACACGAACGCCTTCATGTCATCGCCTCCAAGGCTCGCACTGCTTCGTGGTGCCCATCTTCCCCCAGTTCGGGCCCTGGTGCCGACCGGCGGAGAACCCGGATCCGGCATGCGCTAAAGTTGGCGACTGCCGGACCTGATCCGGCTGCGATCCTCCATAGCTCAATTGGCAGAGCATTCGGCTGTTAACCGAAGGGTTGTTGGTTCGAGTCCAACTGGAGGAGCTGGCGCACGGCACGACCACCCGCAGTGGGTCGGTGGCGTGCGGGCCGGCCAGCTGTTCGGTGGCGCGCAGCCCGTTCAGCCTTGGTATCTGGATGTCCATCAGCGTGACGTCGGGCCGCAGCTTGCGGGCCAGCCGCACCGCAGCCTCCCCCTCGTCTGCTGGTCATCCCGATCGAGCGGCAGCCTGACCCGGGTGTGCCAGCGGGCGCCGGTCCCGCGTCCAGCGTTCCGCCGAGGGCGGCCACCCGTTCGGTCATGCCGATGATGCCGTAGCCAGGGGGCGCGGTGGTCGCCGGCACCGTCGGGCTTGCTGTTCCTGACGTCGAGGTCCGGCTCCGCGCCGTCGAGCCGGACCATGACGCACACGTCCCTGGCGCGTGCCGGGTGGCGTTGGTGAGGGACTCCAGCACGATCCGGTGCAGGAGGTGTTCACTGCCGCGCAACATGCCGACCAGCCTGCGCATGGCGGTGAGCGCCTCGGCGCAGGCTTCCTCGATCTCGCCGTAGACCTCGACCGGCTCCTGCGCGGGCACCGCGGGGTTGCCGGCCAGCGAACGCGCCGCCTGCGTGCGCACGACGATCCCGCTGACGTAGCTGATCTAGGGCCGGCGGCGTTCCCACCGTGCCCGGCGGGGAGGCCCGGAGCCCAGCGTGTTCTCGTGGGCCGGGGCTTGGCGGGTCATGATCGGTGCGTCGAAGTCGGTGTCGTCGATCTCCGGTGCCGGGGTCGTCTCGGGTTCGACGGGGTCGTCCTCCAGGTCGTCGTTCTCCGGCTCGTCGGTGTCGATCAGTTCGGAGAGGATGTCGTCCAGCGAGCGCCCCTCGGCGTCCTTCTTGAGATCATCGCCACGTTCGTGCAGCGTTCGTTGGAGTTCGGTCGCGCCCCCGGTCAACACCTCGCGATAGGCGCCGCTCGTCATGGCGTCGCGTGCCGACATTCGACCAGACTGGACCTCTCTGGCCAACTCGGCGACCACCCGGTTCGAACTCTTCGTGGCGTCCCGGATGATGCGCTCGTGAAGCTTCTTGAGCTTCTCCCGGTCAATGTTCAGCGCTGGAAAGAAGTCAGGTCGAGGTCCGAACAACTGCGCTCATCCCTTCAGGTGGTCAGATGCTTCAGGAAATTTCGGGATGGTGGTAGCTGTTCGTTTCCATGGTCGTGCTGAGGTGCTCCAGGTCGCACTTGGGTACCTCGGGTACGTCGCTGTTGGAGATGATGGTCTCGGCCATCTGCACGACGTTCATCACCACCGTGAGCACAGTGCCGATCTTCGAGATCACGTTGAAGATCGCCAGGCCGATCGCGTAGGCATTGCCCGTGAATCCACCGAGCAACGCCAGGAGCGCGTCAAATGCCAGGTCGACCACCAGATTGACCAGGTCGCTCAGGGTCTGGCTGGCTTCGTAGCAGTATTCCATCTGATGTAGACACTGCTGGTAAAGGGAGTCGAACGCATCGCCTTCGGTACTCGTCGCGTCCTTGAGTGCCAGGAAGTACTTGATCGCGGCGTCGGCCGCGTTGCCTTCCCACACCTGTTCCAGGGTGATGTCGATATGGTCGAACTCCCCGCTCATGCTGTAAACAGTTTCCGAGCATGCCTGCCAGGCCAGCGCGCACCGGGCCCACATTTTCCAGTCGCCGGTGAACCACTCGATGACCCAGTTCACCGCATCGTCGACGGGGGGGATCTCGCGCAGCCAGGCGGCCGCGCTGACCCAGTCGATCAGATATCGGGCCCAGTCCTCGATCTCACTCCCTTTTGGCTCGATGTCGGATGGCTTCTTGTTGATCTCGAGCTCGGACTGGGCGCTGGTGTACTTGAGTTCCGCGAAGGCCTTGTCGACGAAGTCGTCGTCATCCTTGTTCAACGGCGGGGCGACATCGTCCCGGGTGCTGTCGTAGGAGGACTTCTCGTAGGCGTCGTCGAGGCTGGCGGCGTTGGCCTCGTCGGTCGAGCGGTAGTAGTCCGCCACGTCCAGCACGGTCGCGGACGAGTCCCAACCGATGCTGATCATGAGCGCGGTGCGCTCGCTCATCTCCTTGACCTGGTCCTCGTGCTGGCCGGCGAGTGCGGTCAGCAAGCCCTGACCGTGCGTGTCCACCTCGGTCTTGGCGGTGAAGAACTTCTTTACCGCCTCGGCGTCCTCGGCGTAGCCGTCGATCATTTTGGAAAACTTGACCAATGCGTCGGGGTCCACCTTGAATGACATCGATTCTCCAATAACTGTGCGACAAAGACGGGGAGTCAACGCCATTGCGGTGAAGCGGGGATCTTCGTGGCCGCGCCTGACTCGTGACCCGCCACCACGGATCGAGTGCGGGTCAGATGACATCACGGTGCCCAGCCGACGTCGCCCTGACAACCGATATCGCCCAATCTGGGACACTGGGACGTTTCCGACCTCCTGACCTGCGAGGATCCTGGTGTCGTGGGACGTGTCCCGCCGGGATCGCCGACGCGCGCCGGCTACGACGGCACCCCGGAACCGCGGCCTGGCGGAGGCTCGCGGCGGCCCCGGACCACTCCGCGCACCGGGTTCGGGCCGCGGTGCCACGAGTAGCAGCGGGACGGCAACCAGCGCCAATCCGCGCTGCTGATCCACGGTGGGAAATATTGCCGCCCCTCGCTGAAGCCCATCAGGTGCTAGTCGGTCATGGTCAGGATGACGTCCAGGCCCGCGTCCGGGTGGTAGGTCCACGACGCCTCGATCCCGTCCCATTCGGCGTCCTGCATGCCGTCGAGGGCGCGGGTGCCGTTCATCCGGGACGTGACGCTGGTCGGCACGTCGAGGGCCACGAGCACGCAGGTCACGTCATCGAAGGTCGCGGTTCCGCTGCCGTACTCCTCGCCTTCCATGTCCAGCACCAGGGTTGTGCCGCCGTCGCCGAGGTCGCCGGCGGTGCAGCGGTCGTGCGCGGCCTCGATCGGGGACGGGACGTTCGCCGGGTTCGCTGATGCCGAGCCGGGTATCGAGCCGTTACCGCCCGTCACCAGGCTGACGGTGATGATGATCGCGACGACCGAACCGACCACCGCGAACGGGATGAGCCACGGACGGGCGGGTTTCGCCGGCGGCGACGGCGGGTCGGACGGCTGTGGTTGCTGGTCGAGCTGGGGATAGGTCATGACGGCGTCCTTCGCGGAGTGTGAATCGGTGCTCGGGTCCGCGGATCGGGCCGCGCCCCGGGATGCTGTGGACGTCGTCATCGATCACCAGGGCGTGTCACCGAGAGTTACGAAAAACCCGAAAGGCTGGGTTTCCTCACCGTTGTGGGTGAGGTTTGCGGCTTGCTTCGGGGCATCGCAGCGTGCCCCGAAGCAAGCCCGTTCGCGCATTTCGACGGCACGGGCGGTCCTGGAAGCTGTGGTGCGAACGAGCCGACCAGCCAATCGGGAGCCGTGTGATGCCCACCGTGGATGAGGCCTGGACACGTCTTTCCCCCGTGCTCGAGGAGTGGCGCCGGGACGTCACCGATCAGCCGGACAAGTCGTGGGACGAACGCCAGGCGTTCCTGCTCAACCTGCTCGACCTGCGTGAACCTGAGGATGACCCGGCGATCGCCGCGCTCGTGGACCACCTGCGCGAGCTGCCGGAGGACGACCGGACCCAGGTTCTCGGGTCCGAGGAGCTCGAACGGGTCGCCTACGACCTGCTCGTGCGCCACACCCCGGCCGACGAGCCGCCCGCCGCCGAGTACGACCCTGCGGTGTGGAACGAGTACCTGACCACGAACGGGCCGTCCTGGAACGGCACCGACGAGTCCTGGCGGGAGTTCGCCGACTGGTTTCTCTACTACGCCGGCGAACGCGGCGTGACCGAACCGGCGACCGCGCTGATCGAGTACCTGGCGACCCAGCCGGTGCCCGCCAGGATCGAGACGTTCGCGCAGTACGGCGTGGCGATCCAGGCGCCCGCCGACGCCCAGCCGGCCGCCGAGGCCGGGCTGAACACCGCCCTCGCCGAGGCCGTGACCGCGGTTCCCGGTGCGGAGCACCTGTCCGAGGCGGACCTGGCCGAGGTGCTGGCCGAGGTGCGCGACCGCCTGGCGAAGGAGAGGCCGTCAGCATGAGTTCAACCGAGCCGTCCACCGATGAGGTGAAGGCAGCCCTGGTCGAGGACCTGGTGGCCAGGATGGGGGGCACGGCGAACACCTCCGCCGACGCCCGGCCGAGTGGCAGCACTGTCGACCCGACGACCCTGTGGAACAACTTCCTGGCCAGGACTCCGGTGCGTTGGAACGGCGACGGGGCGACCTGGGGAACGTTCTCCACGGCGTTCCTGCAGGAGGCCGACACCTACGGCGTGCGCGACCAGGCCCAGGCGCTGGTGGACGCGGCGGCCGGCCGGGAGGATGGCGGCGTCAAGTACCTCGCGGCGTACGGCCTGACCGTCGACCAGACCAATCAGCCTGATCTCGGCCAGTACGGCACGACCTTGTACCGGATCTCGGGTGTCCATCCGAAGGAGCTGACGGACTCGAGCAAGCCGGGCTGGGGGACCAACGTCTACGCCGCGCTGTTCCCGAACTCGATGGACCCGACTCCCCAGCAGGTCAAGAATCTGCTGAACTCGGCCAGCCAGCAGTCGTCGGGGGCCTTCCTCTACCGCTTCCCGCTGGCCTCGGTGGCGCCCACCAACTACCAGTACATGGACCTGTCGATCGTCACACTGAGGCAGGCGTTCCCGGACTGGGACGAGGCCCTCAAGATGGTGGAGGTGATCTGCGGCGACACCCCCGCCCGGGACCAGATCGAGGTGAGTGTTGGCGGCAACTGGCGGTCCATCACGAACCTGATCCGGTAGTAGGTATCCGTCCCAGGTCCCGACTCGTCACCTACCTGCTTCTGAGTGCGCGGTCGTAGCCTCGTCGGCCTGCCGACCATGGCGGCCAACGAGATCCAACTGTCCTGTCAGGACGTTGACGGTCCCGGACGGTCAGGACCTTTTCCCGAGTCGTTGGGGCCGTTGCCTCACGACAGCGGTTTCCGCGATGCGGAGAATCGAATCGTGGACATTTCCGTCGCGTCCGCGGTGACTCAGGTTCTCCGCCATCGCGCGGACACCGCCGCACACCGCGTGGTACTCCGATTCGTCGAGGATGGCCGGCCCGACCGCACCCTGACCCGCCGTGAGCTGGACCGGGCGGCCGCGGCGACCGGCTCGTGGCTGCGCGGGCGCTTCGCCCCCGGCGACCGGCTCCTGCTGACCTACCCGCTCGGGCTCGACTTCGTCGTCGGCTTTCTCGGCTGCCTCTACGCCGGGATGATCGCGGTGCCCGTGCCGCTGCCCGGACGCGACCACGAACGCCGCAGACTGCGCGGTGTCGCCGAGGACTCCGGCGCCGTCGCCATGCTGACCGACACGGCCAACCGGGACGGCCTCGACGACTGGATGCGGGCGCACGGGCTGGACCTGCCGGTCCTGGCCACCGACGGCCCGCACGCCGACCCGCCGCCGTACTTACCCCCGCCGACCTACCGCCGCGACTCGGTCGCCGTCCTGCAGTACACCTCCGGCACGACCGGCGACCCGAAGGGCGTGCTGGTCACCCACGGCAACATCCTGCACAACGTCGACAGCATGCGCCGCGCGTTCGGGGTGGACGAGACCACCACACTCGGCGGCTGGATCCCGCACTACCACGACATGGGCCTGATGGGTCAGCTGCTGCCTGCCCTGTTGGTCGGCGACTCCTGTGTGTTCATGACCTCAACGTCGTTCGTGCGTAGGCCCTACCACTGGCTGCGGCTCATTCACGACCACCGCATCGAGGTGTCGGCCGCGCCGAACTTCGCCTACGACATGTGCATCCGCCGGGTCGCGCCGGAGTTGATGGCCGACCTCGACCTGTCCTGCTGGCGGCACGCGGTCAACGGGGCGGAGCCCATCCGGCCGCAGACCATCGACGAGTTCGTCCGGCACCTCGCGCCCGCCGGGTTCCGCCGCGAGGCGATGACCCCGTGCTACGGCCTGGCGGAGGCCACGCTGCTCGTCGCGACCACCGGGAGCCGGGGGCCGGCCGTGCTCGACGCGGACGTCGACGGGCTCGCGCGGCACGTGCTGGTGCCCGCCCGCGCCGGCGGACCGCGGCGCGGCATCGTCAGCTGTGGCACACCGCACGACCTGGACGTGCGGATCGTGGATCCGGGGAGCGGCCAACCGGTGCCGGACGGTCGGGTGGGCGAGATCGAGCTGCGTGGCGGCAACGTGTCGCCCGGTTACTGGGGCGCCGCGCCCCGGGACGGCTTTCTGGCCACCGGGGATCTCGGTGCCTTTCACGACGGCGAGCTGTACGTCACCGGGCGGCGCGCGGAGCTGCTTGGCCACCGCGGCCGCGAGCTGTACCCGCACGACATCGAGCACGAGCTGCGGGCCGGGCACCCGGAACTGGCCGGTCTGGCCGGTGCCGCGTTCACTGTGGACGATGACACCCTGGTGGTGGTGCACGAGGTCAAGGGCAGTCGCACCGAGGCGGAGCTGTTGGGGCTGGCCGTGGGGATGCGGCGGACCGCGGCCACGGTGCTCGGGGTCGCGCTCGCGGGTGTCGTGCTGGTCCGGCCGGGTGGGGTCCGGCGCACCACCAGCGGCAAGATCCAGCGGTCGGCGATGCGGGAGTTGTTCCGCGCCAACGAACTCACCGCGCTGTTCGTCCACGGTGGACCGCAGACGAGCACCGGCGCGGCGGCCTGACAGCGAGAGCCGCAAACATTGAAGCGCGGGGAGGCGGAATAGTTATTTTTGGTCGCGTTTGGCGGCCTGCTGGGCCTCCTTGGACACTCTGAGCAGGTCGGCGTCGCCGAAGCCCGCGTTGGTGAACCGGCGGCGCCAGTGTTCGAGCTTGCTCAGGTAGGTGTCGGTGTCCTCGCCGGCGACGAGCACCGAGGTGAGGTCCCGGCGGGCTTTGGCCCAGACGATGTCCAGGTTGGCCTTGCGTGGCTGTTCGGGATCGATCAGGTCGTGGTCGGGGACCGGGCCGCCGTCGAGGATCGACTCCGCGGTGCCGGCGTGCCAGCCGCGGAGGTGGCGGCTCAGGGTTCGGCAGACCTGTTCCACGACGGTGACGCCGACCGTCGGTTCGCCGCGTTCGAGCGCCTCGATGCTGCGGATCCCGAGACCGGTCTCGTCGGCGAACGACGCGCGGTAGCGGTGTCCGATCGCGCGGCGGGCCTGGCCGACGGCTTTGCCAAGACGTTCGCGGGCCTGTGCCGAGTACTCGGCGGTTCGCAGGTTGTGGGACGACACAACTGCAGAATGCCGCAGAGTTCCGCATAACGCCAGCCCTGGCGAGGAGTTGCCTTGATGGTCGTCCATGATTCGATCATGTCATACGTCCGCAGACAGTGTCATTGAGCTGCAGTGACAGCGTTTGACAGATCACGCAGAAGCCCGCAGAATTCCGCTATGCCAATGCTCAACCGGGACCTGATCCGGTTGTGGCTCGAAGACCACAACTGGTCCGTCAAGCGCCTCGCCGAGGAGTGCAGCGCCCTCGGCGAGGACACGTTCCCGGAAGGCACGATGCGCAACGTGGTGAACGGCATCGATCCGATGCGCCCCGGACGGATCAAGGTGATCTGCAAGGTCACGGCCAAATACGGCGATGGCATCCCGTACGCGCAGCTCATTGAGCAGGAGAGTGAAACGGGGCCTCACGGGATCGGGTGAACGTGCCCTGTAACCTTGTCCCGCGGACACGCGGACACGCTCGTGACCGCTTGGAGCCCGCGCGGTAGGGCTCATCCCAGTTCTGGATCCCCGGGGCGGTAGCTCAGTCGGTTAGAGCAGGGGACTCATAATCCCTTGGCCGTGGGTTCGAGCCCCACCCGCCCCACGTTTGGCCTGTTCGGCGCTGGCGCGCCTTCCCGGGGGCCTTTCCTTGTTGTGGGGGGCGACCCCCCACACCCCCACGGTGCGGTTGGTTCCGACCCAGCGTGGTGGTCTCGACCCTGCGTGGTGGTTCCGACCCAGCGTGGTGGCCTCGACCCTGCGTGGTGGCCTCGACCGTGCGTGGTGGTTCCGATCCTGCGTGGTGGTCCTGACTCTGCGTGGGTGGGCGGATCCGGTGTGTCGCGTCTTCTTTGTTGTGGTGGCAAAGTGGGGTGTGGCGTGCTTGATGTTCTTGGTACGACGTGAGTTCTGGTTGTCTAGCTCGGCAGGTTTTCTAATTGCTTCGAGAGTTGAGGTGAGTGTCTATAGGCTGCTGCGGCAGACTGCCGGGCCATCTTGGAGTGCTTGTGGATGTGACGCGGGACGACGATCCGACTCCTGAAAGACCCGAGCTGTCGGGGTGGGCGGTGCCTGCGGTGGTGTCGGATCCCTTCGCTGGGACAGGTGTTTCCGGGCAACCGGAGAACGTTATGGGTCGGCGAAGGCGGGGGTGGGTCCTCTGGTTGGCCGGTGTTGTGTTGCTTGCCGGTGCCGTCGTTGCGGGGTGGTTCATCCTTCAGAGCAGTGCGGACGAGGACAACGCGGCGGCGCCGGTCGAGGCCGTCAGGGCCTATATGGACGCCATCGCGCGTGGCGACGCGTCCACGGCGAACGATCTGGTCGACCCGAAGACGTTCACGGAGGACGTTGATCTCGCCATGCTCACCGACGAGATGCTGGAGTCGGCCGACGAGCGCATCACCGTCCTCGAGGTCACCAGAGGTGATGGGTCGGGGGAGACGGTCGAGGTCACCGTCAAGTTCCGCATCATGGCGGAGACGTTCCAGGATGCCCCTGAAGAGGACGCGCGGAACCTGCCGAGGGAGGCCGTCGACGACTCGGTGACGTTGCGGGCCACCCGCACCGACACCAGTCTGTTCGGCTTCGAGACCTGGGAGGTGCGCGACCCCTTCCTGGTGCCGGTGACGATCATGGCCGGCGGCGCGCCCGCGGAGACGGGTGTGTTCGGCTCGGAGTCGGTGCCGTTGACCGATCTCGGCGCCCGGCAGGAGCCGGACCCGGTGTTCGTCTACCCGGCGCTGTACCCGTTGCGCGGGCCGGATCTCTCCCGACACCTCGAACAGTGGCCGGGCCGCCAGTTCCTGGAGCCCTTCGACGGCGAGCGCCCGGCCGAGGACTCCGCGCCAACCCCGGTAGCGCTGGTCTACACGCCGACCGACGAGTTCCGGGACACGGTGTCCGCCAAGCTCGCCGAGCACGTCAACACCTGCCTGACCGCGTCGCCGTTCCCGCCGAACTGCCCCTCCACGCTGGAGAACACCGGTACCACGACCGTGCGGGTCACCAAGAAACCAACGTTGGACGACCTCATGGCAGACCCGGCGACGCCGCACGCCAAGGGGGAGCCGATGGTGTTCGCGTTCATCGCCACCGGCGATGTCAGCCTCATCAACCTGGCATTTCCCGACGGCCTCCCCCTGCCGCTGATCGTCATGGGGCAGGCCACCGTCAAACCCGACGACAGCCTGACCATCAGCTTCGATCCGGACCCCGGCGCAGGCCGGTGAACACGCCGATGGCACACGACCACCAGACTTGGGACCCATCGTGCATCAACTGTGATTCATGCATGATGTAGTCATGCGAACCACTGTTGACCTACCGCCTGCGGTACATCGTCGGGCAAGCGAACTCGCGGCGACGCGACACCAGTCCCTTTCCGCGGTGGTGGCGGACCTGGCCGTCCGTGGACTTGCCGCGCTTGGTGAGCCGGTCACGGTCTCCACCGACCCGGTCAGTGGGTTTCCTGCCGTCACCCTTGGTCGCCGCGTCACCTCCGCCGATGTTGCTGACGCGCTGGATGACGAGTGAGCGCTGCCGGTTACCTACTCGACGCGAACGCGCTCATCGCGCTCGTGGTGACTGATCATGAACACCATGACCGGGCTGCCAGTTGGGCCGCGAATGCTGGACAGATCGCGCTGTGCCCCATTGTTGAGGGAGCGTTGGTTCGATACCTCCTGCGTGCTGGCGAAACGCACGCGACAGCAACGGAAGTTCTCGCTGCTTTTCGCGCGTCGCCGCGATGTGAGTTCTGGGCGGATGCTGTCTCATACGCGGCGGTCGATCTCACGCATGTCGTCGGACATCGTCAGGTGACCGAGGCTTATCTGGCGGAACTCGCGGTCAGCCGGGGTGGCCAGTTGGCCACGTTTGATCAGGCACTTGCCAAGACGCTCCCGGAGCGTACAGAACTGATTCCATGATCTCGTGGCGGACGGCGCCGGGGTGGCGCAGGTTCGGTATCACTGGACACCGCTTTCCGCTCGTTCGAGGAGTTGGCCACCACCGCGGCGGCGGAGCACCGCCTCGGCCGCGCTGATAGCGCAGTTCAGCTTCTCGGTCGCACAGTCGGCCTCGATCGTGGCGTTCTCGAAGGCTCGTACGGCCGCGTCCGTCGCGTCGGCCCGGACACGTGCCTCAGTCGCGGCCGCGTGGAGCGCGGTGGCCGCTTCCGGGGCTCCCGCACCTTCCGCGGCCGCTGCCAGTTCCAGTGCCCGAGCGGCGGCACGAACGGCTCGCTGCTCCGCTGCCCCGGCCCGCACGCAGCCGTCGTCCTCGACTGTCCATCGGTCAAGGCCGGCCAGCGCGTCGGGGAGTTGATCGCGAAGCGCCTCCACGTGCGTCCGGTCCAGCGCGATCTCGCAGTACGTCCCACTGGTTTCGATCACCAGGCACGCCGACTCGGCACTTCGCCTGGTCCACAGCCTGACCGAGCCGTACCCGTCCAGGGTGATGCTCACCGAATCCGCGTTCATCGTCCATCGCTCCTCAGCTGTCTGGATGTTCCGGCGCCGCCGTCCATCGGCGGGGCCCGGTGACCGGTGATCGTCATGCCTGGCTAATGTGTGCGCTACGGCACGGCAATCATGTTAGGAATGATGTCAGGCATTATTCTGACATGGAAGTAGCCTGATTGGGTGATCACCGTAGGTCGCTCGGCGCAACGGCTGTGAATATGGCGATCGACGAAACGGAGGACCTACCTATGCGACCGACCGTGCGCAGTCGTCGTCTCGGTGCCCGGCTGGGCACCTACCGGCAGCAGAGCGGCCTGTCGGGCACCGAACTCGCCACCCGGCTCGACATCCATCAGGGCACCTGGTCGAAGATCGAGTCGGGCAAGGCCAAGGTGTCCCAGAACGTGCTGACCCGCACCTTCGACGTGCTGAGCATCCCCGCGAAGGTGGCCGGCCAACTGGAAGCGCTGCGCCGCAAGGCGGACGAACCGGGCTGGTGGCAGGACTACGGCGACATCCTGTCCGAAGCCGTGCAGATGCTCATCGAGCTGGAAACCGACGCCTCCTGGATCCGCACCTTCGAAGGCCAGGTCATCCCCGGCGTGCTCCAGACCCGCGACTACGCCGAGCGGATCATCACCGCGGGCTCACCGCACATGCGCGCCGCCGACATCGACCGCTACCTCGAACTGCGGATGCGCCGCCAGCAACGGCTCACCGACGGCCTGCGGGTCACCGCCATCGTCGGCGAAGCCGCGATCCGCCAGCAGGTCGGCGGCCCCGACATGCTGCGCGAGCAGCTTCGCCACATCGCCAGCCTGGTCCGCGAACGCGACGTCACCGTGCAGGTCGTCCCCTTCACCGCCGATGCGCACGCTGCTCTCGGCGATACGTTCGTGATCATCCAGTGGCCCGACGAGGCCGATCCCGAGGCCGTTTACGTGGATGGTGTGACATCCTGGACGGTGCACGAGCGCGGCGGCGTGGTCCGCAGCTACCTGCACGCCCTGGCCTCCGTGCAGAGCCAGGCACTGGCCCCGCGAGAATCGCTGGACCTCATCCACGACGTGATCAAGGACCTGCCATGAACCCCGACTCCCCGCCGACGCCCGCGCGCACCACCTGGCGTAAGAGCAGCTACAGCACCGCCACCGGCAACTGCGTCGAGGCCGCCCCGGCAGCCGACGACGTGGTCATCCGGCACAGCAAACACCCCGACGCGGGCACGATCACCTTCTCCCACCCGGCATGGGCGGCATTCCTGCGCGATGTTCGGGACGGACGTACCGCCACCAACGGAGTCGTCACCATCACCAGGATCGGCACCGACACGCTCGTCACGTCACTCATCACCGAGGTCGAACTTCGCTTCGACGACGGCGAGTGGTCGGCCTTCCTCGCGGGAGCCGACGACGGCGAGTTCGACTTCGCCGATCAGCTCGCCGCCTGATCCCAACAGCCTGCTGCCAGCACTGGTTCGCGTCCAGCGGCCCGATGCTCACGGACCGGTCGTGCGCGGGGTTTGTAGGTTGTCGGCGAAGGTGTTGGCGGCTTTCAGGTCGGTGGCGGTGGGGTGTCCCTTTCGGATGCCGCCGACGAGTTTGAGTGGGAGCCAGGTGTCGAATCCGCGGCACGAGAAGGTGTCCACTACCTCGAAGCCCTTCTTCTTGAGGAGTTGGACCAGGGGGCGGGAGAAGGGGAGGAGATGCCGTGCTTCGGGGAAGCCGCTGGTGGCGAACACGAATGCCTGGGGTTGTTGGCCTTGGGGGAGTGACTTGACGAGCCTGCGCAGGTCTGGGTGGAAGGACCTGAAGTAGATCCCGGAGCCGAAGCCCACCAGGTCGTAGGTCGGGAGCGTTGCCGGGTCGAACTGTTCAGGGGTGACGACTGGGGCGTTCAGGGCCCGGCCCATGACTTCGGCGACTCTTCTGGTGTTGCCGTGCGACACCGAGGTGCACACGATGATGGCCTTCATGATGGATGCTCGTTTCCGGTCGACGTTGGTCACTTGTCCAGACAGACCGCATGCCCGGAATGTGACAACCGCATGCCGTGAAGCGACACACACCGTTCCTGCGCGGCATCGCTCGCCGAGCGGGCGAAGGCCGCGGACCCGAACGTCTCCGCGCTCACGCAGGCCGCGCTGGATGGTGCCCGTGCGGAGTTGGCCGGCGCGGATGACTGAGTCGCCGGCCGAGTTGGCGGCCGGCGCCTGGGCCCGCCGCGCCGGTCTCCGCCTGACCATCGACAGGTAGGTCACTCGCGCGTTTCGCCGTCGCATCGTGCGGACCGGCATCGCGAGGTGGATGCCGCGACTACAGTGCGCGACGTGGCTTGCTGACGGAGGGGAAGCGGGATGAGTGACGGCACATCGTCGGCTGATCGGATCGCTGCGCTTGGAGCGCTGTACGGCGCCGACCGTCAGGATTCGTCGACACTGGTTACCGCTCGGTTGGCGCTGCTTGCTCTGCAACTGACCTACATGGGGCTCGTGGCACTCGCCCTGAACTCCCAGGATCCGGGGGTGGGGCCGTGGGTGGCGGCGTTCAGTCCGTTCCCGCTCTGGTTTCTGCACGCTTATCACCTGATATTGGTGGCGATCAGCATGGCCAGGGTCAAGTCGGTGCGGGTGTTGGAAGACGCGCTCTACGAACAGAGTGGGTTGCCCGCCGAGTTGCGGCCGCTGGTTGGTGGCCGGGCGGGCGAACGAATGGCGGACATCGCACTGCAACCGGTCGCCATCCGGATTCAGACGGTGGTCAGTTATGCCGGCATCGGTGCCGTCATGATCGCGTTCTCGGTCTACGCACTGGTCGTGGCCGGGCAGCGGGACGGGTGGTTGGCGGTCGTGCTCGCGGGGCTGCTGTATCTCTTCCTGTTCGGGTCGGTCGCGGTGGCGTGGCTGCACGTTGTCAGGCAGCCACGTTCGCCCGGTGAGTGAGCTGGCCGAGATGGACGTTGGTGCCCCGCACCGGACATGCCGCGCACGTGTCGACCACGATACGAACGCAGCATGTCTCGGATTCCTTCACCTGTCGGAGATCGCGATGGCCAGGTCGTCGAGTTGCCGGTTCCGCGCGGTGTCGGCCGCGGCGCTTGGCTCGGCGTTGAGGCAGCCCGGTACGTCCTCGGCGGGGTAGCAGTTGTCCGGCTGGTTGCCGCTCACCACGGCGCCGTCCGCCAGCGTGACCTGTGCGCTCAGGGTGTAGATGCCGCCGGCATTGGCTGGCGACGGATTGGCGCCGGCACCCGGACCGCCCGCGGTGTTGTCGCTGATCGTTCCGCCGTTCAGGGTGAGGGTGTCGTAGAAGACGGCGAGACCGCCGCCGCTGCCGCCGTGGCCGGCATAGCCGGCGTATCCGCCGGGGCCGGCGACACCGGCGTCGCCGCCGTGACCCGTCTGGTTGCCGGTGATCGTGGTCGTGGTGATGACCGGGTTCTGTGGCTCACCGGGATCGGTGGACACGAACACCCCCGCACCGGTTCCGCCACTACCGCCGTCGCCACCTCCGCCGCCGTTGGCGCCGCCGTCGCCGCCCCGGGCACCGGGCGCGGTGCGGTTGCCGGTGATGGTGCTGTTGGTGATGTGCAGGGCGGTACCGCTGGTGATGTCGATCCCGCCGCCGAAACCACCCGAGCCGCCCTGGCCGCCCGGCCGTCGGTCGGTGCCGTTGCCGCCGGGGGCGCCCGCGCCGGTGGCGTTGTCGGTGATCACGCTGTCGGTGACGGTCAACGTCGCCGGGCTGAGCGTGTAGGAGGCGATGCCGCCGCCGAAACCGCCGCCGCCGCCTCGGCCGGCCCGGGTGGTGGCGGTGGCGTCGGCCCCGGGCGCACCTGCCCCGGAGGTGTTGCCGGTGATCACGCTGTCGGTGATGGTCAGTGTGCCCCAGTTCTGGATGCCGCCACCGGAGTCGCCGGAGTCGCCGTCGCCGAAGGAGTTGGTGCCGACGCCGTCGGGGGCGTGGCCGCCGGTGAGCGTGACCTCGTTGAGGGTCAGCGAACCCCAGTTGGAGATGAGCCGGAACCGGGGCGCGTTCGGTGCCCGGACGATGGTGGCGTGGTTGCCGTCGATGGTGAGCGTCCCGGTGATCCTCGGCAGGCCCGCGTTCACCGTGGCGTCGGCCTGCTCGGTCAGGGTGTAGACGCAGTTCGGGGTCAGGGTCACCGTGTCCGGGGCGGTGGAGGCGTTGGCGGTGGTGACGGCTTTGACCAGGGCGACCGGGTCACAGGGCACGCTGATGTTGTCCGCGCCGGCCGGTGTCGCGATCAGGGTGAGCGACCCCATGGCGAGCACCGTGGTGGCGGCGAGTCTTCGGGGTCTGGTGCGGTGCGGCATGGAAAGCCTTTCAGTCCAGGGGATGCGCGGTCGGCAGCATCTCACGAACCGAAAAGCCGTCGGTGACGTTTCAGGTGATGCCGGCGGCGCGGAGTTGGCGGGTGGCGGTGGCGTCCACACCGACCCGCACCAGCGAACCGCCAGGCGCCGAACCGCCGCCGGTGAGCGCGCCGGCGATCACGATGAAGAACAACACCGGCATCAGCAGCGTCCTGACCAGCATCGCCCACGGCGCCTTGGCGCCGATTCGGCCGCCGTTCGCGTAGCGCACGAGCTGGGTGCCGGTGAGCACCGCGCCGAGTGCGCGGCCGTTGCGGTAGCACAACCCGCCGTACAGCATCGGCACCAGGAACAGGATCCCGAGCAGGACCGACACCAGCACGCCGTTCTGGAGGTTCGCCGAGTTGTCCACTCCGGCCAGGACGAGCACGCCGATGCCCGCGACGAGCACGAACACGACGAAGTCGACCAGCCAGGCCAGCAACAGCGTCCACTCGCGAGCCTTGACGTACAGCACGCCGTCGCGGAAGGCGGCGAGGCGCTTGGCGGCTCGCGGGCCGACGACCTGTGCGGCCAAGGCGTTGACGCTGTCCTGTGGAATGTGCGGGCGGCTCTGGCCGGGGATCGGGGCGGTCATCGAGCATTCCTTTTCGCGGGCACGACCGGTGACGATATCCGCTGACCATCCGTAGTGGACGGTCAGCCCCCGGTCAGTGGCCGAGCTGTCGCCGGAACAGCGCACTGCTCCGGCGACAGGCCGCGTCCCGCGTCGCCTAGTTCTTGACGAAACCCGGCGGTGGCGTCAGTTCCAGCTTCGCCAGGCTCTCCTCGTTCCTCGGCAGCCAGTCGTACTCGCTGGTCATCACCGGCTCCGGCGGACCGTCGATGACCGTCGAGGTTTGCCGCACCGGCAGGTAGGTCTCGCTGTCCACCCACAGGTCGATCTGATACCCACGCTTCGTGGCGAACAGGCGCAGGTGGTGGGTCTCCCGGTCGCCGATGGTCTCGGTGCCGACCAGCTCCATCCGGCCGTCGTCGATCGCCTTCCTGAGCCCGTCCGCGTTGAGGACGTCGGGCACCTCGAGCTCGATCGGCGGCGACGTGTCGTGATTGGTGGACCAGGTCTTCAGGTCGTAGTCGACACTGGTGTAGTGCACGTCGCCCATCGGTCCGTCGCCCAGGATGGACCGGGCAAGGCGCAGCGGCCCGTACGGCGCCTCGTCCGGGTTCGGCTTGTCCGGGAGGGTGAACTCGCTGTCCGCCGGTTCTCCGCCATCGCCCCGGGGACCGGCGCTTACGTCGCCGGGTTCGGTGATCACCTGGGGCGGTGGGAGCCTGGTGTAGCTGTCCAGGCGGAAGCGCTCGGTCGCCCGGTCCCGCCAGTACTCGTCGTAGCCGGAGTCCATCAGGCTCTTCTCGTGGATGACGTAGTCCTCCGCCGAGCGCAGCGCCTCGATGGCCAGTTGCTGCACCTGCGCGAGGTTGCGCACCTGTGCGGTGGTCGTGCTCACCGGCGGCGCGGCCTGGGTGTCGTCTTTCGGCGCCTGCGTGGTGGTCCCGGTTCCGGCGACGACCACCGCGGCCGCCGCCGCGGCGGCGACCAGTGGCGCGCCGACCGAGGCGCGGATCGTCCAGGTGCGACGGCGGGACTGTCGTTTGTAGACCTCTGACAACACGTCGGGGTCGGCGTGGACGTCGGTCATCTCGTGGCGCAGTCGGTCACCGAGTGCTCGACCGAACTCCTCATCGGCGGACATCGGTCGCCTCCATTTCAGTCTGTGATCCGTGGAAATCCGCGAGTAGCTCACGCAGCCTGGTGAGCGCGCGGGAGGTGTAGGACTTGACCGTTCCGGTCGAGCAGCTGAGCAGCTCAGCGGTCTGCTCGACCGACAGGTCCTCGACGAAGCGCAGCACGACCACCTGCCGTTGCCGCAGCGGCAACTCGGCGAGTGCGTCCAGCACCACGCGCCGGTCGGCGACCCGGTCGTAGCCGGCGTCGACCGCGGGCAGGATGTCCACCTCGGTGGGCATCGCGGCTTCGGCCGGTCGCCGGCTCCGCGCTCTGATCCGGTCCTTGGACAGGTTGACCAGCACCTGCCGCGCATAGGCCTCCGGCGCGGCCCGTGCCTTCGACCACCGCCGCAAGGTGCGTAACAACGTCGTCTGCAACAGGTCCTCCGCGTGCCCGCGATCCCCGGTGAGCAGGAGCGCGGTGCGCAGCAGCGCGGTGGACCTGTCTTCGACGAACTTGTCAAAGCTGGCGAACGTCCGCATGCCCATTCAGAACGCCGGGTCGCGCCGGCCGGTTGCCATGCCGGCAGCGTATTGACCGGCGGAATGGCGTGCCGGCGCCGCGGGTTGGTGCATGACATGACCATCGAACTCGGTGTCGTCCTGCCGACGTCCACACCGGACCCGACCCGACCGATCCTCGGCGATGTCCAGGCGAGCGCGCGCTTCGCCGAGGAGGTCGGGCTCGACTCGGTCTGGTCGACCGACCACCTGGTGGCCAGCGGCCCGATGCTGGACAGCACCGTGGTGCTGGCCGCCGCCGCGGCGGTGACCGAGCGGATCACGGTCGGCTACAACGTGCTGCTGCTCGCCCTGCGTCCGGTCGCCTGGGCGGCCAAGCAGGTGAGCAGTCTGCAGCACGTCTCCGGCAACCGGCTGGTCCTGGGGATCGGCACCGGCAACCCGGCCCACGGGGACATCGGCTGGCGCGCCGCCGGGGTGTCCTACGCGGACCGGGGCGCGTTGACCGACGCGGCGCTGCTGGCGCTGCCCGACCTGGTCGCCGGCAGGCCGACGGACCTCGCGGACGGCGTGCGGGTCGCGCTCAGCCCCGGCGCCACCATGCCGCCGGTCATGGTGGCCGGGGAGGCGCGTGCGGCGCTGCGCCGGGCGGCCAGGTTCGGCGACGGCTGGGCCACTATCGCCGCGTCACCCGAGCACGTCGCGGCGACGCTGGCGGAGATCGCCCGGCTGGCCGCCGACCACGACCGGCCACCGATCAGGGCGACGGTCGTCGCGCCCGAGCTGGCCGACGATCCGGCGGTGGCGGCCGCGCGGCTGTCGGCCTACGAGGCGGCCGGTGTTGAGCGGGTGATCTTCGCGCCGACCGGCGCGGACTGGCGGCCCGGCTACGAGTTCGCCGCGCGGGTGCGCGCGGCCCTGCCCTGAATGGGGCATTGGCGACGCTCAACGTCCTGAATGAGGCATTCAGGGCAGTTGCTCAGGTGGCCGGGGGCGGGTCGCCAGATGCATGGCGACGCCGCCGGCGATCAGGATGACGCCGAGCAGAATGAGTACCGCGGTCGCGGTGAGCGCACCGAGGGTGAAGAACAGGCCACCCGCCACGTCGACCGCGAGCCGGACCGACTGCCGCTCGTGTGGCCGAGGTGGCGACTGGTGGGCGCGCAACAACCTGGCGAGCGTCGGATCATCGGTCTCTAGCCACTGCTCGATCGCTCTGAGCTGCTGGTGTTCGTCATGGCTGAGCATGCGCACTCCATGCACTCGGTGCCCGGCCGCCACTGCCCGGGCCATCCGGCCTGGTTACCCGGCCAGCGCCGAGGGAAACCCTGGTCGAGCGGGAGATTCAGCCGGCATCGTCGGTCGCCGGGACCGTCGGGACCGCCGACGGGCCGGGACTGTGCCAGCCGGCCGGTCGGCGCGGGGAAGCCGAACAACCGGCCGACCTACCATGTGCTGGTGACGATCAGCGTGTTCGACCTGTTCAGCATCGGTATCGGCCCATCGAGCTCGCACACCGTCGGCCCGATGCGCGCGGCGCGCACGTTCGTCGCCGGCCTCGAGGACGACGGTCTGCTGACCACCGTGACCTCGGTGCGCGCGGAGCTGTTCGGCTCGCTCGGCGCCACCGGGCACGGGCACGGCAGCGACCGGGCGGTGCTGCTCGGCCTGGAGGGCGCTGATCCGGAGACCGTCGACACCGACTCGGTGACCGACCGGGTGGACCGGCTGCGCGCCGCCCGGCGGGTCAGCTTGTTGGGCCGCCACGGGATTCCGTTCGACCCGGACACCGACCTGGTGCTGCACCGGCGGAAGAGCCTGCCGGCCCATCCCAACGGCATGCGGTTCCACGCCGAGGGCGCCGGCTGGTCCCGGGAGCGCACCTACTACTCGGTCGGCGGCGGCTTCGTGGTGGACGAGCAGGCCCAGGGCGCGGATCGGATCAAGGTGGACGACACCGAGGTCGCCTACCCCTTCCGCACCGGCGCGGAACTGCTCGCCCACTGCCGGCGCACCGGCCTCGCGATCAGCGACGTGCTGCTCGCCAACGAGACCGCGTGGCGCGACGCCGACGAGGTCGGTGCCGGGCTGACCCGGATCTGGGACGTGATGCGGGAGTGCGTGCACCGGGGGTGTTCGCGCGATGGCGTGCTGCCCGGCGGGCTGAAGGTCCGCCGCCGGGCGCGGGAGCTGCACGAGCGGCTGACGGCGCAGCCGGACTCACCCGACCCGTTGCAGGTCATGGACTGGGTGAACCTGTTCGCGCTCGCGGTGAACGAGGAGAACGCCGCCGGCGGGCGCGTGGTCACCGCGCCGACCAACGGCGCGGCCGGGATCATCCCGTCGGTGCTGCACTACTACGACCGCTTCGTGCCCGGCGCGTCGGCCGACGGCGTGCGGCGTTTCCTGCTGACCGCGGGGGCGATCGGCGTGATCTACAAGGAGAACGCGTCGATCTCGGGCGCCGAGGTCGGCTGCCAGGGCGAGGTCGGCTCCGCGTGCTCGATGGCGGCGGGCGCGCTGTGCGAGGTGCTCGGCGGCACGCCAGAACAGGTGGAGAACGCGGCCGAGATCGGCATGGAGCACAACCTCGGCCTGACCTGTGACCCGGTCGGCGGCCTGGTGCAGATCCCGTGCATCGAACGCAACGCGATGGCCGCGGTGAAGGCGATCAACGCGGCGCGGATGGCCATGCACGGCGACGGCAACCAGGTGGTCTCGCTGGACAAGGTGATCAAGACCATGCGGGAGACCGGCCGGGACATGAAGGTCAAGTACAAGGAGACCGCGCGTGGCGGCCTGGCCGTCAACGTCATCGAGTGCTGAGGGCGGCCGCCCTGGTCTCGGTCAGCGGCGGCGAGCGAACTCCGGGGCGTGCTCGGGACGCAGGCCGATCGCGATCAGATAGGCGGGAACCTTGCGCAGGGCGGGGAACTTCGTGGTCAGCAACAGCGGCGCCTTGGGGAACCCGGCCCGCCTGCCGGTGATCACCGGGCCGACCACCTTGCTCTGCAGGAACCGTTGCAGCGCCTGGGTGACCACCATCGGCAGCCAGCGGCGCAGCCGGACCCTGGCCAGCCGCGCCGGGACGACCCGGCCCGTCCGCAGGTGGCCGGCCAGCAGGGTGGCGGCGGCGACCGCGTCCTGGACCGCCAGGTTGATGCCGACGCCGCCGATCGGGGACATCGCGTGCGCGGCGTCGCCGATGAGCAGCAGACCGTCGGTGTGCCAGCGGCTGAGCCGGTTCAGCCGGACGTCGAGCATCTTGACCTCGTCGAGGGAGGCGATCGTGTCGACTCGGTCGGCCACCGCGGGCGCCAGGGCGGCGACGCGTTCCCGGAACCGCTCGACCCCCTCCGCGCGTCGCCGGGCGTCCGCGCCCTTCTCCAGGAAGTACGCCGCCTGGTAGTAGTCGCCGCGGTTGATCAGCAGGAGGAGCTCGTCGCGGCGGATGCTGGCCTGGATGCCGCTGACCTCGCCGCTGTCCTCGCCGCTGTCCTCGTCGCGGGGCAGCCGGAACCACCAGACGTCGAACGGGACCGGGAACTCCTTGGTACGCATGCCGACCTGGTCGCGCATGATCGAGGTGCGGCCGTCACAGGCCACGGTCAGGTCGGCCATGATCTCGCCCTCGGTGCCCTCCTCGGTGCGGTAGCGCGCGCCGACCACCCGGCCGCCGTCCCGGATCACCTCGGTGACCTGCGTGTTCATTCGCAGGGTGAACGTCGGCTCCTCCTTGGCGGCGTCGGCGAGCAGGTCGAGGAAGTCCCACTGGGGGACCGTCGCGATGTAGTTGTAGGGCGGGGCCAGCCTGCCGAACTCGCCGACGACCGCGACGCCGCCCGCCGGGTTCGGGAACGCGATCCGCTCCAGCCTGCTCTGCGGGATCTTGCGGAACTCCTCGCCGAGGCCGAGCTCGTCGAGCAGGCGGATGGTCGACGCGTGCACGGTGTCGCCGCGGAAGTCCCGCAGGAAGTCGCCGTGCTTCTCCAGCACCTGCACCTCGACCCCGGCGCGGGCGAGCAGCAGCCCCAGCACCATCCCCGCCGGCCCGCCACCGACGACCAGGCACGTTGTCCTCTCCATGACCCCTCCAGATTTCATCGACCGTTGAATAACTCCAGGATGCCTCCGCTCGCCCGGCGCGTCAAGCGATGCCGGTCACGCCGGCCGGGGTGGGGGTGGGCCGGCGTGGTCCTGGCCGGAAATTCCGGGGATTGTCCCGCTGCGGAGGTGTCGCATATCGCCGCTTGAAAGCTCTGGGCAACTCCCGGCCGGGGATTGTGACAAGGTTGCCCAAAGTGCACTGGGGACACTTCCGGAGTGGACGGTTCTGGAGATCTTTGTCAGCGGGTTGTGGCACAGTCCTGCCAGGTCCCCGGTCCAGCCGGGCCGCTGGCGCCGACCGTCCACGCCGGTCGCTCGCGACCGGTTCCTGACGCACCCGTAACGCCGGGCTGACAACAAGCGATACAGCCTAATCAGGAACTGCTGGAGTCGTGCTCACTTAATCGAGCCAGTTGGCTGACTATCACCTCGTTAGCCGAATCGGCGGAGGGTGGCCACGGCCTAGCCTCGCCTGATGACCTTCGGGCTTGTGCCATTCCCCGCCAGCGCCGCCTCGGCTGCTCGCAGGCTGACGCGTGGGGACGGTCCGGAGCACCGGCCCGTGACAATTCACGCGGTATGTCTCGATATCGACGACACTTTGGTCGACTTCACCGCGACCGCGAGAAAAGCGTTGTCCGACATGATCGGCCGCGACGACATGTGGTTGAAATGGCAGCGGACGACCGATGAACATGTCGCCAAGGTTGTTTCCGGCGACCTCGCCTACGCGGATATGCACGAGGCGCGCACGAAGGCCTTCATGGCCGATCTCGGCGCGCTGCTCGACGACGAGCTGGTCGCCGATCTTGAACGCCGGCGGTGTACGCAGCTGCGCACCACCTGGCGGTTGTTCGACGACACGTTGCCCTGCCTCGACTGGCTGCGGGCCGCCGGCCTCAAGCTGGCCGCTGTGACCAACGCCTCAGGCGCGCACCAACGGGCCAAACTGGAGCGCCTGGGCATCAGCCGGTTCTTCGACACGGTGCTCATCGCCGGTGAGCTCGGTGCCGCCAAGCCGGATCCAGTGATCTTCCGCACGGCCTGCGCGCGGATGGCCGTCGAGCCGGCGCAGGTGCTCCATGTCGGCGACCTGCTCGAGGCCGACGCGCTCGGCGCGCGCGACGCCGGGCTGCACGGGGTGTGGCTGAACCGCTCGCTGGACGACGCCCGGCCGGCCACCGGCATCGACATGATCGAGACGCTCGCCGACCTGCCGGAACTGCTGGTTACCGAGTTCCGAACACCCGCGCTGGCCAGTGTGTCGCCGACACAGGGGGATCCGATTTCCGGTCAGCAGGCGGTGTGGTCTAACATCTCTTCCCGGCAGTACGGGAAGTGAGTGGCCCGTGTTGTTAGTGGGGTATGGTGTAATTGGCAGCACGACTGATTCTGGTTCAGTTAGTCTAGGTTCGAGTCCTGGTACCCCAGCAGAGAGACCAAAATCATCTACTGATACGGTTCTCTCTGATCCTGGCCCCGTCGTCTAGCGGCCTAGGACGCCGCCCTCTCAAGGCGGTAGCGCGGGTTCAAATCCCGTCGGGGCTACACCATGTGAGCAGGCCGCTTCCTTCGGGAAGCGGCCTGTTCCTTTCACCGGGCCGCCGGACCGATGCGAGCGACCCGCGAGCGCCGTGACCGTCAGGGAACGGCGTAGCACGAGTCCAGGATGTCGTGCGGTTCGGTGATGCGCAGGTAGAACCCGACCGGGTCCAGGAGCGACACCGCGATCAGCCGCGCCTTCTCGGCGCCGCGACCGATGAGCTGTTCGCGGGCCGGCAGATTGTGGCGTGGTGGCTGCCCGTCGTCGTTGGCCACCGAGCGCGGTCGCGGCATCGGTTGGTGCGCCGGGCCGACCCTGGGCGTTCGCCGCAGCCGTAGGTAGGCGATGAGCGCCGCGGTCATCGCGACGACCGTGCCGCGACGGCGAGATATGCCTCCAGCGACACAGGCCGATCATCGCCGAACCTGTTCCTGCCGAGTTTCGGCACTGGCACAGTCCACGCGTGTGGCCGACCGATCTCGGCTGGGAAGATGTGCGCCATGCCCGACATCCCGGACGACCTGCCCGTCATCGAGCGCGACGCGGTCCGGGTGGTGGTCATCGACGTCCGGGACACGGTGTTGCTCTTCCACACCCACGAGGTCGACCATCCCGATCTCGGCACCTGGTGGGAACTGCCGGGCGGCGGCATGGACCCGGGCGAGACCTACCTGGACGCCGCGGTCAGGGAACTGCGCGAGGAGACCGGGATCGTCGCCGAGCCGGCCCGGATCGGGTCGCCGACCTGGCGACGTCGCGCGACATTTCGGCACCGGCAGCACCGGCATGTGCAGAACGAGGTGGTCGTCACGTTGCGACTGCCGGACGCCGGCGGCGACATCGACGAGACCCACCGCCTGGACTACGAACGAGAGGACTATTTCGACTTCCGGTGGTGGCCCATAGCGCGGATCCTCGGCAGCGACGAACGTTTCTATCCCGGCCGGTTGCCGACGCTGCTCCCGGCATTCCTCGCCGGCGAGCGGATCGACGAACCATTCGAACTGTGGTCCTAGCCCTGATGCCCGGCCTCAGTCGGATTGACCGGGTTTCCAGACCGTCAGTTCGAACCTGAGGTCCGGGTCGTCGCCGCTGCTTCTCGGTTTGTCGGTCAGGGTCAGTGCCGCGATGTTGTCCTCATCGGTCACCACGCAGAACGACTGTCCACGGTGGAGGTCGGCCGGCTCGATCGACCCGCTGACCGCGTCGCCCCGGGCGTGTTGTGCGCACTGCTGGGGGTCGTCGGTCACCGGTGACGGCGCGTGGCCGACGTACTGGGCGTTCCAGCGCTGTAGGCCGATGGGGCTGCAATGCGAGTACAGCAGGTCGTCGGTGTCCTCGGAGGTGCTGTTGACCCGGACGCTGCCGGTGTCCAGGTCGGCGAGCGTCATCTGGCAGGAGACATTGGGCGCGCCAAGGGTTATCGGCTGCCGGTCGATCGCCACGGTGTACTCGGCTGCCGGGGGCGTCGCGGACGGCTGGGTCCTCGACGGTGGGCGGGCCGACGGTACGACCGTCGGCGCCGGGGTCAGTGTTGTGGTCAGCGTTGTGGTCGAAGTGGACGTTCGGGTGATGATGACGACCACCAGCAGCACCACCACGGCGACGAGCACCGTTATCGCGGCGGAGAAGACCAACAGCACGCGCCGGTTGTTGCTCGCCGGCGGCAGCATGATCGCCGGCTCGGGGCGCCGAACCTCCGGTGGCGGGGTTTCCGGCGCGCGTGGCGGAGCCGGCGGATAGCGCAGGTTGAGTCGCTCGCGCAGAACCGCCGCGACATCCCGCCCCGCCTCCTGGGTGGCGTAGTTCAACAGGCGGGACACCTCGGCGTTGTCGCCTCGGTCACGGGCACTCGTCAGGTCGTCGAGTAGCGCGTTCACGAACTCGTCGTTTCCGTTGCCCAATTTCCTGCCCCCTCGCGCGAAACGTGTCGGCGACGCTACTGCCGGGCACGCGCGAGAAGGGCAGGAAATCGGGCCATAACCCCCGATAGTGCTGGTCCTGTCACTCTCCCGGTCCAATGACTGACCGGGAGGCGGTGTTAGTCGTACTTGTCCTGGTTGAGGAAACGGGCGAACGCACGCCACGAGTTGGGTCCCATGACCCCGTCGATCGGACCGGTGTACCCCCACTGCGCGCCCAGCCGTTGCACCGCCGACCACGTGTTGGCGCCCGGCACCCCGTCGATCGGTCCGGTGTAGCCGTAGCCGCGCATGGCCTGTTGCATGGCCGCGTAGGTGTTGGCCCCCGGCGCGCCGTCGATCGGGCCGGTGTACCCGTGTTCGGCGCGCAGCCAGTTCTGCGCCCGCTGCCACATGATCGAGCCGGGAACGCCGTCCTGTTCGGTCGCGGTCTTCGGCAGCCCACCGCCGCCACCGCCGACATAGCCCAACGGGTCGATGCGGGTGCCGCTCGGGTTGATCATGTGCCAGTGCAGGTGCGGGCCCGTCGAGTTGCCCGACCCCGGCGCCCCCGGCGCTCCGCCGGACAGCCCGACGACATCGCCCATCCCGACCCGCGTGCCGTTGCCGAGCAGGAACTGCGACAGGTGCATGTACTGGGTGCGGTAGCCGTTGTCGTGCGCGATGGTGACCGTGTGGCCGCCGGTGCCGTTCTCCGGGATGTTGGTCACCACGCCACCGCCGGCCGCCGGCAGTCGCGTGCCGACGCCCATCCCGTAGTCGATCCCGCCAAGCGAGCCGCGGTCGATGTGGTCCTGCCACGTCCCGGTGATCGGGTAGCCGGTGAAGGGGTTGTGGAACCCGGGCGCGGCCACGGCCAGACCCGCCCCACCACCGACCACGGTGACCACCCCGGCCACCACCGTCGAGTGCAACAAGGTCCGCCTACTGATCCCGCCGTTGGTCATCGCCCGACTCCCACGCTCGATGGTGCTGTCCTACCGAACGTAGAGCCGGGGCCGCCGAAAGACATCCTGCGTTCGACCGGCGGCCATTCGGTCCAATCACGACTCCGCCGGAGATCGCCGGGATCACTGACGGAGCATCGCGTGGGTGAACCGGGCGCCGTGGTGCTGCTCGCGCTGGCGTGAGTTGGGGTGGCAGCCGGGCTGGAGATCGAAGTCGACCTTGACCACCCGGCCGGTGAACTGGCTGATCGGACCGTACTCCGGCGACACCGGCGAGCCCTTGTCCCAGCCGATGTCGAACGTCTCGTCCATTGAGTACCCGATGCCGACGGTGCGGTCGATCGTGCCCCGCGCGACCTCGGCGCCGTCGACCAGCAGCCGCGCGTTCCCGCCCGCGCCGAACGCCTCGGCGCCGGTCTTCTCGAACTCGTAGCGCAGGGTGTGCCGGCCGGCGCCGAGCGGCTCGGTGGCTCGCAGATAGGTGTAGACCGGCCCGGGCAGGTTGTAGCAGAACGTCGGCACGGAATGCTTGAGGTACAGGGAGAAGCCGGCACTGTCGCCGCCCATCGCGACGATCGGCCCGTGCGCCCCGCCGTCGGGCACCTCGATCTCGGCGGTCATCGTCCAGGACCGGTTCTTGGTGTCCGGCCCGGCGAACTCCTGGATGCGCACCGCGCCGGGGTAGAAGGTCAGCTGGTCGCGGTCGGCGTAGAGCCCCTCCCGGCCGAGGGCGCGCTCCATCAACCGGTCGTCCAGCGGCAGCACCTGGTTCTTGCCGGCCTCGGCCCACCACAGCCCGACGAGGTCGATGAGCTTCTTGACCATCGGGTCGTTGAGGTCGCTGGAGTCCCGGCCGTGCATGAGGTTGGTGCTCTCCGACGGGTCCTCGGTGAGGTCGTAGAGCTCCCAGGAGTCCTGGTCGAACCCCCACGCCGCGCGGTTCTCCCACGGCTTGCGGCCGTGGTAGGTGACGACCTTCCAGCCGTCCTGGATGAGTCCCCGGTTGCCGAGCATCTCGAAGTACTGGGTGCGGTGGGTCGTCGGCGCGTCCGGGTCGTCGAAGGAGTACCTCATCGACATGCCCTCGATCGGCTCCTGCTGGACGGTGTTGACGAACCGGGGCGCCTGCACGCCGATCGCCTCGAGCACGGTCGGCACGATGTCGGTGACGTGGTGGTACTGGTGGCGCAGCCCACCGCGCGCGGCGATGCCGGCCGGCCAGTGCACCACCAGCGGGTTGCGCACGCCGCCGAAGTGGACATATTGCTTGCACAGCTGGAACGGGGTGTTGCCGGCGATCGCCCAGCCGATGGGGTAGTGGTTGTAGGACCCTGGCTGGCCCAGGTGGTCGAGCCTGGCCAGGTTCTGCGCCACGGTCTCCGGGATCATGTTGGCCACCGACTGTTCGTTGAACAGCCCGTTGAGGGTGCCCTCGCCGGAGGACCCGTTGTCCCCGACGAACACGAAGATCAGCGTGTTGTCGAGCTGCCCGGTCGCCTCGAGGAAGTCGATCAGCCGCCCGATCTGCGCGTCGGTGTGTTCCATGAACCCCGCGTACACCTCGGCCATCCGGGTGAACAGCGTCTTCTCGTCCGCCGACAGGCTGTCCCAGCGCTGGACGCCCTCGAGCATCGGCGCGAGCCGGGTGTGCTCGGGGAGGATGCCCATCTCCTTCTGCCGGCGCAGCACCTGCTCGCGGTAGGCGTCCCAGCCGAGGTCGAACCGGCCGCGGTAGCGGTCTGTCCACTGTGGTGCGACGTGGTGCGGTGCGTGGCAGGCGCCGAACGCGAGCCAGGTCAGCCACGGCTTGTCCGGCGCGACCGAACGGTGCTGGGCCAACCAGCTGGTCGTGCGGTCGACGAGGTCCTCGGACAGGTGGTAGCCGTCGCTGGGCAGCCGGGGCTGGTCGATCGGCTCGCGGTCGACGAACAGCTTGGGATACCACTGGTCGCTGTCGCCGCCGAGGAAGCCGTAGAAGCGGTCGAAGCCGAACACCGGGCCGGTCGGCCAGCGGTCGTACGGGCCGGCGATCGAGGTGTCCTCCGCCGGGGTGTTGTGCCACTTGCCGACGCAGAAGCTGGTGTAGCCGTGTTCGTGCAGCATGGCGGGGATGCCCGCCTTGCTCTGCGGCTGCCGGGCGTTGTAGCCGGGATACCCGGTGGCCAGTTCGGTGATGTTGGCCATCCCGACCGAGTGGTGGTTGCGTCCGGTGATCAGGCAGGAGCGGGTGGGGGAGCACAGCGCCGTGGTGGTGAAGTTGGTGTAGCGCAGGCCGTTGTCGGCCAGTCGCTGGATGTTGGGGGTGCGGATCAGCCCGCCGAACGGCTCGGTCCAGCCGAAGCCGATGTCGTCGATGATGAGGTACAGCACGTTGGGTGCGCCGTCTGGCGCCGCCGGTGGCATCGGGAACGCCGGCTCGGACTCCTTGTAGGTCCGTCCGATCCGCCCGGGAAAGCGGTCCCCTTCCCGGTAGGTCTTCATCACGTCGGCCATTGCGCCTCCTCGGTGCGACTGTCCAGCGTGGATTCGTCCGGGCGCGGAGACATCACCCGTGGCGGGTGGGCTACCTCAGGTGAGGCCGAGCCGCCTGCCGGCGACCACGGCCGCGCGGCGGTTGGTGACCCCGAGCTTGGCGTAGATGGCCCGGACGTGGGTCTTGACGGTGTTCACCGACACCGTCAGGTCCGCGGCGACCTCGTCCAGCGACCTCGGGGTGGACAGCCGGGCGAGCACGGCCCGTTCGCGGTAGGTGAGCGCCCCGGCGGACTGACCGTCCACGGTGGACAACGCGCGACTCACCCTGGCGGCGAACCCGTCCGCCTGGCCGAAACCGCCGAGCTGCTCGCGCAGCAGCTGCCGAACCGACGGGTCGGCCTGGTGGAACGGCCGGATCAGGGTCGACGGCTCTGCCAGCGACAGCGCGGAGGTGAGCGCGGCACGCGCCCGGGTGCGGTGGCCGTTGCGGATCTCCACCGCGGTCTCCAGCAACGTGGCCTCGAGCCGGGTCGTCGGCCAGCTCGCCGGCAGGGACTCGTCGAGCACCTCCCGCACCGCGGTCTCGGCCGCACCGGCATCGCCGTTGGCGAAGCAGGACAGCGCCCGCATGAGCGTGACCTCGGCGACCGCCCCCGCGTTGGCGCGGGTCCAGGTGGCCACGTCCGTGGCGAGCTGCTTCCTGCCAAGCGCCACCGCGCAACGGTGCTCGAGCAGCGCGCCGCCGACGAGCGCCACCACCGGTAGGTCCGCCGCCGGCACGTCCCGGCGTGCCTGCTGGAGCAGCGCCAGTCCGGCCATCCTGGCGCCGGTGTCGAAGGTCGCCGCCCCGGTGAGCACGTCGGTCAGGTAGCGCAGGTCAGGGCGCGCCGGCTGGGTGATCGCGGTCGCCGCCAGCCGGGTGCGCGCCAGCGCCGATTCGGGGTCCAGCCGCAGCAGCCGGGAGAGCGCGGTCAGCAGGTGGTTGAGCGCCAGGCCGGGGACGGTGCGCCAGCCGAGGGCCTGCGCGATGGTGAGTGACTCCGCGCAGGCCGCCGCCATCGCGTCGTAGTCACCGTCCATAGCGGACAGCACGCCGACGGCGGTGAGGCTCTGCTGGGAGACGTAGGCCAGGCCGTGGTCGCCGGCCAGCCGCGTGGTCCGGCCGAGCTCGCGCCGGGCCGCCACCCGGTCGCCGGCGCGCAGCCTGGTCCAGCCGAGGCCGAGGCGGGCCCAGGACTCCAGGTCGGTGCCGGCCAGCGCACCGGCAAGCGCCGGCCAGTCAGTCGTGCCGGGGATCTTCTTGGCCAGCGCATAGCTCGCCGTCGCGAGCCGGTGCAGGGTCACCAGGTCCTCGTCCGGGTGCGCCGGCCAGATCTCCTGGCTGTGCCGCAGTTCCGCGTGCGCGCGCGGCAGATCATCGGTCTGCAGGTGGGTGAGCGCGTGGATCAGCGTCAGCCACGGGTCGGTGCCGACCACCTCGCCCGCCGTGTCCAGCGCGCGCCGGATCGGGTGGTGGTCGCCGGCCAGCAGCAGCGCGACCGCGTGCCGGCGCAGCAGTGTCACCGAGGTGAACGGCTCGCCGGTGCGCGCGGCGTGGTCGAACGCCGTGGCCGGCCGGGCCATGGCGGCGAACCAGTGCGCGGCCTTCGCGTGCAGCTCGGCCGCCAGGTCCGGGTGCTGGCGGGCCAGGTCCGCGCGCAGGTAGGAACGCAGCAACGGGTGCGGCCGGAACCACTGCCGGTCCGCGCCGGTGCCCAGTACCAGTGCGCTGTCCCGTTCCAGCGCGGCCAGCGTCGCGCCGGCGTCGCGCTGCCCGGACAGCTCGGTGGCCAGTGCCGGGGTCACCTCGTCGCACACGCTGACCACCTGGAGGAGCATCGTGGTCCTGGTCGGCAGCCGGGTGAGCACCTCGCCGACCAGGAAGTCGGCCACCGCGCGGTCGGTGCCCGCGAACCGGGCCAGGAACGCGTCGCGGTCGGTGACCGCGCGCAGCGAGCGGGCGGCCAGGCGCAGTCCGGCTGGCCAGCCCGCGGTCTGCTCGCCGAGCAGCCGAACCTGGTCGTCGGTGAGCGGCACGCCGGCCAGCCGCATCAGCTCCGCGGTGTCCTCATGGGACAGTCGCAGCTCGGCCGTCCGCAGCTCGGCGAGCCTGGCCGGTAGCCGCAGCCGGGCCAGGGGCAGCGGTGGCTCGATCCGCGTGGACAGCACCAGCCGCAGGTTGTCCGGCTGGTGCTGGATCAGGGTGGCGATGCCGTGCAGCGTGTCCGCGCCGTGGAGCTCGTGCAGGTCGTCCAGGATCAGGTAGGTGGGCGCCGGCAGGCAGGCGAGCGCGTCGATGATCTCGGCGACCTCGGCGAGCACGGCCGGGGTGTCGGTGTCCTGGGTGGCGCCGGGGGCGCGGATCGCGCTTCGCACGGCGGTCCAGAACCGGTCGGCGTCGTTGTCGTCGGCGTCGACCCCGACCCAGATCTTGTCCGCGTCGCCGGTCGCCGCGACCCAGTCGGCGAGCAGCAGGGTCTTGCCGTACCCGGCGGGCGCGCACACCAGCGTCACCGGGAACTCCGCCGCCAGGCGCGCCAGCCGGCGGCGCACCCGCGCGCGGGCCACGAAGGTGGCCGGCAGCCGGGGAACGGCGGTCTTGGCCCGCGGAATCGGCCACCGGTGGTGGGACCTGGTCATCGCTGTTCGGGTTCGACCCGGGGCGTGGCCTCGGTGAGCAGGCCGCGCACCGCCGCCGCCTCCACGGCGTCGCGCCGCCTGCGCACGCCGAGCTTGGTGTAGATGGCGCGTACGTGGGTCTTCACGGTGTTGGGGGAGACGGTGAGGTCGTGGGCGATCTCGTCGAGGGAGCGCGCGGTGGGCAGCATGTGCAGGATGCCGCGCTCGCGCGGGGTCAGCGGCACCGGCGGCGGCGGGAGGTCCAGCGCGCGCAGCGTGGCGAACGCGCGCTGGGCGAACGGGTCGACCGCGCCCAGCGTGCCGAGACTGGCGCCCAGCAGGTCCACCACGCCGGCGTGCGCGAACACCACCGGGTACGCCACGTCCAGGCGTTCGGCCGCGGCCAGCGCCTTCTTCAGCGCGCGGGTGGCCGGCTCGCGGTCTCCCGCGGCGAGCGCGGCCTCGCAGTCCAGCAGCCACGCCTCGATCGCCGTCCACGGGAGGACCGTTGGCGACGTGCCGTCGAGCAGCTGGCTGCTGATCCTGCGGACGGCGTGGTGGCGGCCGACGGCGAGCTGGGCCCGCGCCCGCATCAACGCCAGCTCGCCGGCGGTCGGGACGCGTGCCCTGGCCCAGTCCAGCAGCTCACTCGCGGCCTGGCCCCAGCCGAGCAGCAGGGCGGCCCGCTGGCCCAACACCGCGCACAGCACCACCTGGTCGGCCGGCAGCCTGCGGTCCCCGGCCGACCGGGCCGCCTGGTGGATCCGGCGGGCGCCGCCGGTCCAGTCGCCAAGCGCGAACTCCGCCGCGCCCCGCACCGCCTCGACCAGCAGCCGGGATCCGGGAGCGACGTCGTCGTCGGCCGGGCCGTCCGCCTGGGTGGTGTGCCGCAGGCTGGCCACCGGGTCGGCGCGCAGCAGCGCGCCGTAGCCGAGCAGGGCGTCGATGGTGGCGGCCAGGACCGTCTGCCGCCAGCCCCGCCTGCTGGTGCGGCGGTCGGCCTCGTCGGCCAGCGTGGCCAGCCGGCCGTAGTCGCCGTCGACGGCGGCCAGCGCGGCGAGCGCGGCGACGCACTGGGTCTCCAGGTACTCGTGGCCGCCGGCCGACCCGAACGCGGCCACCAGCTGGCCCCGCGCCGCCTGCGTCCGCCCGGCCGCCACCAGTGCCGTGCCCCGGTACAGCCGCGCCAGCGCGTCGAACACCGGGTCGGCCCGGTGCCCGTGTTCGAGCGGCTCGGTGGTGCGCAGCTGCTCGTCGACGTCGCCGGCGCACTGGGCCCGGCGGGCGAGAACCAGCAGACGCAGAGTGGCCAGGCTGGTCGAGGCGGCGGCCGGCCACCCGGCCTCGGCGGCGGCCAGGTCGTGGTCCACGGCGGCCCGCTCGCCCCGCTCGAGGCGCAGCAACGCGGACACCAGCGCGAGCAGGCTGTCCCCGGCGTCCAGCTCCCGGCCGACGACGTCGAGCAGCCGGCGGGCCAGGCCGTGGTCGCCGTCGACCACCATGCCGACCGCGAACCGGCGGGCCAGCGCGCCGGCGAGCGGGGCGTCGGCGGCCTCGACGGCGTGCGTCATGGCCGGTGCCGGTTGGTCGTCGGCGGCGAACCAGGCCGCCGCGGCGGCGTGCAGCCGGGCGGCGCGGTCGGGGGCCTGCCGGGACAGGTCGGCGAGCAGGTGCGCGCGCAGCAGGGGGTGCACGTGGTACCGGGTTCGCGCGGTGTCGACCGGGGTGACCAGCGAGGTCAGCGTGGTGAGCGTGTCGAGCAGCGCGCCGGCGCTCGCCCGGCCGGACAGCGTGGCGGCCAGCGGCGCGGACACCTGCTCGCAGACGCTGATGCTGGTGAGGAACTCGCCCAGCTCGGCGGGCAGCCGGGAGAGCACCTCGTCGACCAGGTAGCCGCCGACGCCGCGGTCGGTGGCGGCGAAGTCGTCGAGGACGTGTTCGGGTTCGCCCGCCGACAGCGACAGCGCGGCGAGCCGCAGGCCGGCCGCCCAGCCCTCGGTCTGCACGACCAGGTCGGCGAGCTGGCCGGTGTCCAGCTCGATCCCGGCGGCCTCGAGCAGCGCGCGCGCCTCCGCCGGCGAGAACCGCAGGTCCGCCGCGCGGACCTCGGTGAGCTGGTCGGCCAGCCGGAGCCGGCCGAGCGGCAGCTGAGGGTCGTGCCTGGCGGCCAACACCAGCCGCAGCCCGGCCGGGTGGTGGCGCAGCAGGGTCTCCAGGCCGTGCAGCGGCCGGGGGTCGGTCAGCTCGTGCACGTCGTCGAGGACCAGCAGCACCGGGGCCGGCAGCTCGTCGAGCGCGCTGACCAGCTCGGCCAGGAACCGGGGGTCCGAGCTCGGCTCGGCCGGCGGCGCCAACGCGCGCAGAGGGCTGTCGCCGGGCACCGTGTCGCAGCCGGACAGCGCCTCGAGCAGGGCCGACCAGAACCGGTCGTCCTCGTTGTCATCCGAGTCGAGTGACACCCAGGCGGTGTCGTGCGCGCCGCGCTCGTGCACCCATTCGGCGAGCAGCAGCGTCTTGCCGGTCCCCGCGGACGCGCTCACCAGGGTGACCAGCGCATCGTGTGCCCCGTCGAGCAAGGACAGCAGCCGGGGGCGGGAAACCAGTTGGGGCGGCAACCTCGGTACGGCGAGTTTGGTTCTCGGTACTCGCCGTCTGCGGTCTCTCCTCGCTGGCTCGGGCATGTGACACTTTCTGGTCAAGTATCCACTCTGCCCCTACCGTCGCACTGTCGCGAGGCTCTGGCCAGCGCAAACGCTCACCTCACCACATTCAGGTGATGAGGCGAGCGGCGCGGCGGCGACAGTCAGCCGGCGGTGTCCCTGGCCGGCGGTGCCTGCGGGGCGCCGGGGGTGAGCCCACGCTCCAGGCGTTCCAGCAGCAGCGGGCCGATCATCAGCACGGCGAGCACGACCAGCACGACGGCTATCACGGGATGGTCCTGAAGAGTCGACGGAACATGGCTGGCTCCTCCCAGATCGGCCGGCTCACGTTGCCACGGCGCGACGGAACCGGTCCTCATCCGGCGTGGGTGAACAGCGCCGAGCGCCCGTGACCGGCGCCGGGCCCGCCCGCTGTGGGTGACGGCGCCCGGGCGCAACGGGTGGTCGCGTGCGTCCTCATCGGACTTGATCTGTCTACTGTGGACCGATGGCGCGCGCCGGGTACCTCACCCACAGCGGGTGATGGGCTCGACACGGTGCGCGTGGGAGCGTGCCCGCGACGGCGGAGGTGCTTGGGCGGGCGCGAGTGCCGGCGACGTGCGTTACTGGTGCCGATCAGGTCGACTGTCCACCACGGACCTGCCGACGGACTACTGGTTCTTCATGGCACGGCGGATCTCCGCCAGCCGGTCACGGCCGGCTTGTTCACGGGCGGCCAGTTCGTCTTCCACGGTCCGGCCGGCCGGCGTCTCACTGGCGAGTTCCTCGGCGCCGACGGAGGTGGTGTAGCGGTTCTCGATCTGGTCCCGGACATAGTCGAAGGTCGGCACGCCCGCGTCGGTGTAGTCGCCGGCCGGCACCTGGATCGGCGGGGTCGGCGTGGCGGGTGGGGTCGGTGCCGGTTCCTCGACGAGCTCGGCGTCGATCGGGTCCTGTTGTTCTGGCATGGCGCTCCGTTCCTGGTGGCTTCGCTCCGACCATCTCACGATCGGGTACCTCACCATTGTGCTGAAGAACACGCCGCCGTGTCGGGTCCGAAGTGGACGGCTACAACCTGGCCTGGAGCGCGTCGGCCGCCGCGAGCAGGTCGGCCGCCCAGCGCGCGCCAGGGCGCCTGCCCATTCTGTCGATCGGGCCGGAAACCGAAACAGCCGCCACAACGGCCCCATTCGCATCACGCACCGGCGCGGACACGCTTGCTACACCCGGTTCCCGTTCGCCGACGCTTTGTGCCCAGCCGCGTCGGCGAACCTCCAACAACGCACGTTCACCGAACACCGCGTCGGTGAGTAACGCACGCTGCGTGGCCGGGTCGGTCCACGCGGCAAGGACTTTCGCGCCGGAACCGGCGTTCATCGGCAGCCGGGAGCCGACCGGAACCGTGTCCCGCAGCCCAGCGGGCGGCTCCGCGGTGGAGATGCAGATCCGTTGCGCGCCGTCCCTTCGGTAGAGCTGCACGCTCTCGCCGGTGCGATCCCGCAGGCGGGGAAGTACCGAGCTCGCCGCGTCGAGCAGCGGATCGACCGCGCCGCCGGCGAGTTCGGCCAGCGCGGTGCCCGGTCGCCAGCGGCCGTCGGATCCCCGGCGCAGCAACCGATGCACCTCGAGGCCGACCGCCAGCCGGTGTGCGGTGGCGCGTGGCAGCCCGGTTCTTGTGCAGAGCTCCGCCAGGCCACATGGCTCCTTGGCCACGGCCTCCAGTACGGCCATTGCCTTGTCGAGAACTCCGATGCCGCTATGCTGTCCCACGTCTCGATATTATGTTCCCGCTATATGGGAAGTCCAGTCTTCCGCGAAGTGGGAACACTCTTGTGGAAGTCGATGGTGAATCCAGATGGCTAATACTCTTGCTGAGAAGGTGTGGGCACAGCACGTCGTCCGGTCGGGCAGTGGCGCCGAACCCGACCTGCTCTACATCGACCTCCACCTCGTTCATGAGGTGACCAGTCCGCAGGCGTTCGACGGCCTTCGCCTGTCGGGCCGGCAGGTGCGCCGCACGGACCTGACCATCGCGACCGAGGACCACAACGTGCCGACGGTCGGGATCGAGTTGCCCATCGCGGATCCGGTCTCCAAGACCCAGGTGGACACGCTGCGCAAGAACTGCGCGGAGTTCGGTGTCCGCCTGTACCCCATGGGCGACGTGGAGCAGGGCATCGTGCACGTGGTCGGCCCGCAGCTCGGGCTGACCCAGCCGGGCACGACGGTGGTGTGCGGCGACAGTCACACCTCCACCCACGGCGCGTTCGGCGCGCTCGCCTTCGGTATCGGCACCTCGGAGGTGGAGCACGTGCTCGCCACCCAGACGCTGCCGTTGCGTCCGTTCAAGACCATGGCGATCACCGTGGACGGCGAGCTGCGTCCCGGGGTCACGGCCAAGGACGTGATCCTGGCGGTCATCGCGAAGATCGGCACCAACGGCGGACAGGGCCACGTGCTCGAGTACCGCGGCCCGGCCATCGAGCGGATGTCGATGGAATCCCGCATGACCATCTGCAACATGTCCATCGAGGCGGGCGCGCGGGCGGGCATGATCGCCCCCGACGACACCACGTTCGCCTATCTGAAGGGCCGCCAGCACGCGCCCTCGGGCACGGACTGGGACGACGCGGTCGCCGCGTGGCGGCAGCTGCGCACCGACGACGGCGCGCGGTTCGACGCCGAGGTGCGCATCGACGCGAGCGCGCTCACCCCGTTCGTCACCTGGGGAACCAACCCCGGTCAGGGTTCGCCGCTGTCCGAGCGGGTTCCCGACCCGGAGGCGATCCCGGACGAGAACGAGCGCCGTTCGGCGGAGAAGGCGCTCGCCTACATGGACCTGGTTCCCGGCACGCCGCTGCGGGACATCCACGTCGACACGGTTTTCCTTGGCTCCTGCACAAATGGTCGAATCGAGGACCTGCGGGCCGCCGCGGAGGTGTTGCGCGGGCACAAGGTCGCCGACAGCGTACGGATGCTCGTGGTCCCCGGCTCGATGCGTGTTCGAGCGACCGCCGAGGCCGAAGGGCTGCACGAGGTCTTCCTCGACGCCGGCGCGGAATGGCGGGCCGCCGGCTGCTCGATGTGCCTTGGCATGAACCCTGACCAGCTCAAGCCGGGTGAGCGCAGTGCGTCCACATCGAACCGGAACTTCGAGGGCCGGCAGGGCAAGGGCGGCCGGACGCACCTGGTCTCGCCACTGGTTGCGGCCGCAACGGCCGTGCGCGGCACGCTGTCCTCGCCAGAAGACCTGCTCGCAGGGTCGAGCATCAGCACCGCGGACCTGTCGAACTGAAGGGGTATGACGACCATGGAACCGTTCACCACGCACACCGGGGTCGGCGTGCCGCTGCGCAGGTCCAACGTGGACACCGACCAGATCATCCCGGCCGTGTACCTCAAGCGGGTGAGTCGCACTGGCTTCGAGGACGGTCTGTTCGCCGCCTGGCGCGCCGACGATCACTTCGTGTTGAACCTGGAGCCCTACCGGGCAGGGAGTGTCCTGGTAGCCGGACCGGACTTCGGCACCGGCTCCTCGCGGGAGCACGCGGTGTGGGCGCTGTCCAACTACGGCTTCCGCGCGGTGATCTCCTCCCGCTTCGCGGACATCTTCCGGGGCAACGCGGGCAAGCAGGGGCTGCTCGCGGCCGAGTGCGCGCAGTCGGATGTCGAGCTGTTGTGGAAGCTGCTGGAAGCCGAGCCGGGCACCGAGGTGACCGTTGACCTGCGGGACAAGACAGTGCGTGCCAAGGACTTCGCGGCGCCGTTCCACATCGACGACTACACCCGCTGGCGGCTGCTCGACGGACTCGACGACATCGCCTTGACGTTGCGCCACGAGGAAGCCATTGGGGCCTTTGAGGGGGGTCGCCCACGCTGGAAGCCGACCACCTCTACACTTCCGTCCTGAGGTTGCCGATTAGCAGCCACGCAACAGAATCAGACCCCCATAGCGGGGAAAATGGGCGAGTCGCGTGGAAATTGTGCCGAGTTAGGCATACGGTGGCCAGAAGTCGGCCGGATTGGCCGAGAACGCAAGTGTGGTCAACGGAGGACTGAAGGGTGAACAAGGCCCAACTCATCGAGGCGCTCTCGGATCGCCTCGGCGACAAGAAGGCTGCCGGCGCTGCCGTCGACGGTCTGGTCGACGTGATCGTTCGCACGGTCAACAAGGGCGAGAAGGTGAACATCACCGGCTTCGGTGTGTTCGAGAAGCGCGCCCGTGCCGCTCGCACCGCGCGCAACCCGCGCACCGGCGAGACGGTGAAGGTGAAGAAGACCAACGTGCCCGCCTTCCGGGCTGGCACGACGTTCAAGGACGTGGTGAGCGGCGCGAAGAAGCTGCCGAAGGCAGCCGCGACCCGTTCCACCGCAAGCCGGGGCACGTCCACGGCTCGCGCGGGCGCCACCACGACGCGCGCCGCCACCACCCGCCCGACGACGTCGCGCGCCGCGGCCACGACCCGTACCAGGGCCGCGGCTGCCAAGCCGGCAACCCGTGCGGCGGCGGCGAAGTCCACGGCGACCAGGTCAACCGCGCCAAAGGCTGCGCCGGCCAAGAAGGCCACCACGGCCAAGCCGGCGGCGGCGAAGTCCACGGCGAAGTCAACCGCGCCAAAGGCTGCNCCGGCGGCGGCGAAGTCCACGGCGAAGTCAACCGCGCCAAAGGCTGCGCCGGCCAAGAAGGCCACCACGGCCAAGGCCACCGCCAAGGCACGTCCGGCCGCGAAGAAGGCCACGACGACGCGCAAGAAGTGACGTAACGACGCTCCATCCGTGAAGGCCACCCGCAACCGGCGGGTGGCCTTCACGGTCGTTGGACGTACTCCGCCGCGACCAGCTTCTGCTCGTCGCCGGTGGTGAAGAACAGGATCCACGCGCTGGCCTTCTTGCTCTCGAAGCGGCGTGCGCCGTTCGGGACCGCCCCGGCGACCCCGGCCGCACCGACCACACGGGACAGCAGGTCGGGGATGACCTTGCCCTGGCCGCACACCACCTGGCACCCGCCCGCGCGCGCGATCTCCAGTAGCCGGGCAACGGCCTGTTCCTCCGCGCCCGGATAACCCCGTTCGGACAGCAGCGGCTCCGGCCGCACCGGTTCGCCCGCGTCAGCGGCGATCTGCGCCACGGTGTCCACGCAGCGCACCAACGGGGCGGAGTGGACCCGATCGGGCCGGTAGTGGCCAGCCAGGGCGCGTAACGGGGGCAGTTGGCGCCTGCCGTTGGCCGACAGCGGCCGCGACTCGTCCGGCCCGTCCCAGTTGCTCCGGCTGCCCGCCTTGGCGTGCCGCACGAGCAACAGTGTGGTGAGGTCGGTCGGCAGGGTGTCGAATGCCGACAGGATCCGCTCGTCCTGCGGATAGGTCAGCAGTTCGGCCGCCTCCGCCAGCGTGCACCAGCGCAGTCGGTCCACCTCGTCGTTCGGCGCGAACTCCCCGTCGCCAGCGCGTCCGGCGTAGTACTCGACGTACTTCGTCGCCCGTCTCGGTCGGGTGACCCGATACCGCACCTGGCCGAGGCGGCGGCCGAGCACGATCGGGAACCCGGTCTCCTCGGCCACTTCCCGCACCGCGGCTGACCGCGAGCTTTCGCCTGGCTCGAGTTTTCCCTTCGGCAGGGTCCAGTCGTCATAGCGGGGCCGGTGCACCAGCGCGAACCGGAGACTCCGGCCGGTCGGGTCGGCCGGCTCCGACCGCCAGACCACCGCGCCCGCGGCGTCGACTCGGTCAGCCACGGACGGTCCTACGACAGGTGTCGTTGCAGCAGCTGGGCCTGGTGGTCTCTGACCGTGGAACCGTCCGCCGGGGACGCGGTCCAGTCCCCGTTGTGCTCGAGCACCCAGCACCGGGTCGACGGGTCGAGCGCGGAGGTGAACATGGCGTCGAGCTGGGCGGTGAGCCGGGGATCGGTGATCGGCACCTGCACCTCGACCCGGCGATCCAGGTTGCGGTGCATGAGGTCCGCGCTGCCGATCCAGTGCTCGTCGGAGCCGACGAAGTGGAACACCCTGGAATGCTCGAGGAACCGGCCGAGGATGGACCGCACCCGGATGTTCTCCGAGAGCCCGGCGATTCCCGGCTTCAACGCGCAGATCCCGCGCACCACGATCTCGATTTCGACGCCGGCCTGCGAAGCCCGGTACAACGCGTCGATGACCTGCTCGTCGACCAGTGAGTTGATTTTTATCCGCACCCCCGCCGGCCGGCCGGCGCGCAGGTGCTCGATCTCCCGCTCGATCTGGCTCACGATGCCGCGCCGAATCCCGTACGGGGCCACCAGAAGACTGCGGTACTCGTCCTGACGGGCATAGCCGGTCAGCACGTTGAACAGGTCGGTGAGGTCCGCGCCGATCGACGGCTCCGCGGTGAGCAGGCCGATGTCCTCGTAGAGCCGCGCGGTTTTCGGGTTGTAGTTGCCGGTGCCGATGTGGCAGTAGCGGCGGATGACCGAGCCCTCCTGGCGCACCACGAGCGCGGTCTTGCAGTGGGTCTTGAGACCGACCATGCCGTACACCACGTGCACGCCCGCCTTCTCCAGCTTGCGTGCCCACTTGATGTTGGCCTGCTCGTCGAAGCGCGCCTTGATCTCCACCAGGGCCACCACCTGCTTGCCGGCCTCGGCGGCGTCGATGAGCGCGTCGATGATGGGGGAGTCGCCGGAGGTGCGGTAGAGGGTCTGCTTGATGGCCAACACCTTCGGGTCGTTGGCCGCCTGCTCGATGAAGCGCTGCACGCTGGTGGAGAACGAGTCGTACGGGTGGTGCACCAGCACGTCGCCCTCCTCGCGCAGGGCGGCGAACACGCTTTTCGGCGTCTCCCGCTCACCGAACGCGGGGTGGGTGGCCGGGACCGCTGGCGGGTCCTTGAGCTCGGTGCGCTCCACGCCGTACAGCTGCCACAGGCAAACCAGGTCGAGCAGGCCGGGCACCACGACCACGTCGTTCGGGTTGACCTCCAGTTCCCGCAGCAGCAGTTCGAGCATGTGCTCGCTCATGTCGTCGGCGACCTCGAGGCGCACCGGCGGACCGAAGCGGCGCAGCGCCAGCTCACGTTCCAGTGCCTTCAGCAGATCCTCGTCCTGGTCCTCCTCGACCTCGAGGTCGGCGTTGCGGGTGACCCGGAACGCGTGCACCTCGGTGACCTGCATGCCGGTGAACAGATCGCCGAGGTGGGCCGCGATGAGCTCTTCCAGCGGCAGGAACGTGGTGTCCAGGTCGCCGTGGCCGCGGTCGACCGGGACGAGCCGGGAGACGTTGTCCGGCACCTTGACGCGGGCGAACCGCTCGCCACCGCCCGCCGGATCCCGCACGGTGACCGCGAGGTTGAGCGAAAGGCCGGAGATGTAGGGGAACGGGTGCGCCGGGTCGACCGCGAGCGGGGTGAGCACCGGGAAGATCTGGTCGCGGAAGTAGCGGGTGAGCCGCACGTGCTGTTCTTCGGTCAGCTCGGTCCAGCTGGCGATCTGGACGCCGCGGTCGGCCAGCGTCGGGCGCAACCGCTTCTCCCACGCGGCCGCGTGCTGCTCGACCAGCTCCTGGTTGCGTTTGGAGATGTAGGCCAGCTGTTCGCGCGGGGTGAGGCCGTCCGCGCTGCGCACGGTCAGGCCGGTCTCCTCGCGGCGTTTGAGCCCGGCGACCCGGACCATGTAGAACTCGTCCAGATTGGACGCGAAGATCGAGAGGAACTTGGCGCGTTCGAGCAGCGGCTGGGACTCGTCCTCGGCCAGCGCGAGCACCCGGGCGTTGAAGTCCAACCAGGACAGTTCGCGGTTGAGGTAGCGGTCGTCCGGCAGGTCAGGTGGCTCGTTCTCGATGACCTGCGGGGTGACCGCCGGTGGCGCGGATGGCACGCCACGCGGTTCCGGGGTGGTGGCGGCGGGTGGGGCGACCGTCGTGGTGCTCGACCGTTCGACATCGCCGGCAGCGGTGGTCGGGTTGCTCGGTTGCTCCATGCTCTCCGTACTCACGCAACCCATTGTCCAGCAATTACCGGCCCGTGGTAGATCGCTGGGTTAACACTTGCCCCGTGCGCCGGCCGAGACCGAGCGTGGTGGCGACGGCGAGGTCCCGCGCGGTGTCCACGTCACAGCGCAGCGTGGCCAGTCCCGCGCGGATCGCGACCGCGCCGCTGGCCAGGTGGGCCGCCGCCGAGCCATGGCCGAAGCGGGGATCGAGCCGCCCGCCAGGGCTGGACAACAACAACGTCGTGCCGGTGCCCTGGCGGTCGGCGCAGAACGCCCGCCGCCCGTCGGCCTCGGCGATGGCACTGGCCAGCTCCGAGGACCGAAGCGCCGGCAGGTCGGCCTGCAGCGCGCCGACGACGCCGTGCCGGTCGCTCGCGCGCGCCAGGTCGGCGCCGTGCTGTAGCGCGCCGTTCAGGCCGGACAGGCCGCGCTCGTCAACGGATTCCACGCCGGTGCCGGCCAGCGCGGTGGCGATCTCCTTGGTGACCCGGGGGTCCTCGCACACCACCAGCACCCTGCGCACGCCGGTGGTCGCCGCCGCCGAGGTCAGCGTGTCCAGCAGCAGCGCCAGCACCAGTTCGACGTGCGAACCGGCGACCGCGCCGCGTAGCCGTGTCTTCGCCAGGTCCAGTCGTTTGATCGGCACCACCAGGTCCACTTCCCGCTCCACGAACTCCATGGTGGCGCAGGTGCGAGTGCCGTGCCGCGACCGGGGCATACTCACGTCATCCACAGACGAGGAGGAGCGCACGTGCCGGCACGAATCGAGAAGAGCGGTTTCTGGGTCACGATGACCGCGTTGATCTTCTACCCGCTCTCCTGGATCGGGAAGATGTTGCCGCAGGGGCGTGACCGGATCCGTCGCGAGGGCGGGCTGTTGCTCGTGCTGAACCACGTGTCGCACCTGGACCCGGCGGTGGACGCGGTGTTCGTGCACCGGCAGGGCAGGGTGCCCCGGTTCCTGGCCAAGGAGAGCCTGTTCCGGGTGCCGGTGTTCAAGTACATGATCGGTGGCGCGGGCAGCATCCCGGTCTCGCGGCGGTCGGCTGGCGCCTCGGAGAGCCTGACGCACGCCAACGACGCCCTGCGTGCCGGCAGGTTGGTGGTCATCTACCCGGAGGGGACGATCACCAAGGACCCGACCGGCTGGCCGATGCGGGCCCGTACCGGCGTGGCGCGGATCGCGCTGGAGAACGACGTGCCGGTGGTGCCGGCGGCCAGGTGGGGCACCAACCACATCTTCGACGGCTACACCAAGAAGTTCCGGCCGTTCCCGCGCAAGAAGGTGCACATCAGGGTGGGGGAGGAGGTCGACCTCTCGGCCTACCGCGGCAAGCCCATCACCAACGAGATGCTGCGTGAGGTCACCGACCTGTTGATGGTGGAGGTGCGGGACCTGCTCGCCGAGATCCGCGAGGAGCCGGCCCCCGCCGAGTTCTTCGTGCCCGGCCGCAAGCGCGCGGACTGACCGACATGGGTCCGATCGCGGTCTTCGGTGCCGGTTCGTGGGGGACCACGTTCGCGAAGGTGCTGGCCGACGCGGGCAGCGAGGTGACGCTGTGGGCGCGCCGGGCGTCGGTCGCCGAGTCGATCGCGACCCGGCAGACCAATCCCGACTACCTGCCGGGCGTGCGGTTGCCGGCCACCCTGCGGTCCACTTCGGACCCTCGGGTCGCGCTGGCCGGGGCCGAGGCGGTGGTGTTGGCGGTGCCCAGCCAGAGCCTGCGGCACAACCTGACCGCGTGGCGCACCCTGATCGACCCGTCGGCCACGCTCATCTCGCTGGCCAAGGGCGTGGAGCTGGGCACGCTGCGGCGGATGTCGGAGGTCGTGGTCGAGGTGCTCGGCGTGCCGGAGAGTCAGGTCGCGGTGGTGTCCGGGCCGAACCTGGCCAAGGAGATCGCCGCCGAGCAGCCGACGGCCTCGGTGATCGCGTGCACCGACCACGACCGGGCGGTCGCGGTGCAACAGGCCTGCACCACCGGCTACTTCCGTCCGTACACGATCACCGACGTGGTCGGCTGCGAGCTCGGTGGGGCGTGCAAGAACGTGATCGCGCTGTCCTGCGGCATGGCCGGCGGCCTCGGCTTCGGCGACAACACCCTGGCGACGCTGATCACCCGTGGCCTGGCGGAGACCGCGCGCCTCGGGGTGGCGCTCGGCGCGGACCCGATGACCTTCGCGGGCCTGGCCGGTCTCGGTGACCTGGTGGCGACCTGCTCGTCGCCGCTGTCGCGCAACCGCACCTTCGGTGAGCGCCTCGGCCGGGGCGAGACCGTGCGCCAGGCCCAACAGGCCGCCAACGGCCAGGTGGCCGAGGGCGTCAAGTCCTGCTCCTCGATCCGGGAGCTCGCCGCCCGCCACGGCGTCGAGATGCCGATCACCGAGGTCGTGCACCGCGTCTGCCACGACGGCTTCGACCCCCGCGAGATGGCCGCCGACCTCATCGGCCGCAAAACCAAACCCGAACGCTGACCGCCCTGAATGCCTCATTCAGGACGGTCAGCGTCGCCAATGCCTCATTCAGGGCAGGTCCAGGTCCAGGATCAGGTTGGGCAGGGTGGGTCGGGTGGAGCCGCCGGCTGGTTCGACGGTGATGCCGATGGTGTCCGCGGTGGTGAGGTCGTCGACCTCGAACGGGGTCGTGCCGTCCGGGAGCAGGCCGGCGGACTCGATCCGGTCGCCGATCGTCCATGCCTGGTAGACCTGGTCGGGGCCGAGTTCGGGGAGGTCGTCGGGCAGCAGCAGCGCCTGGTCGGCCGCGCGGGACGCGATCATGGTCAGCCGGCCGCCGTCGCGGCCGTCCTGGGTGAGCACCTGTGCGTCGCCTGCGGTCAGGATGGTCGACATCGCCGTCGCCCGCGCCTGCGCGTCCTCGGTCGTCTGCTGTGCCTGGACCACCAGCATGCCCAACACGCCGGCGGCCACCAGCAGCACCGCCGCCGCCGCGCTCGTCAGCCGCAGTGGCCACGACGGCCGGCGCCGCGCCAGTGGGGTCACCGGCGCCGTCGCCGGATCCTGGCGAACCTGGCGGATCCGCACCCGCACCGCGTCCTTGAGCCACTCCGGTGGCACGGCCGCCGCCGCGCGGCCGAGCCTGGTCGTGGTCTCCCGCAGTTCGTGGACCTCCAGCGAGCAGGTCGGGCACTCCCGCAGGTGCCCCTCGAACTCGAGGCGTTCCTCGGCCGACACCGCGTCCACGACGTAGGCGCCGGTCAGCACGTGCACATCGGCGGTCATCCGGTCACCCCCAGGCAGTCCCGCAGCCGGATCAGCCCGTCGCGCAGCCTGGTCTTGATCGTGCCGAGCGGCGTGTCCAACAGCTCGCAGACCTCCCGGTAGGACCGGCCGCCGTAGTAGGCGAGCACGACCGACTCCCGCTGCAGGTCGGTCAGTGTGCCGAGACAGCGCCGGACCTGCTCCTGCTCCAGCCTGGTGGCCACCTGCTCGGACACCTCGTCGAACGGCCGGGCCAGCTGCCGGCGGCCGACCGTCGCGTCCCGGTCGGCCGAGGCCTGCGCCGAGCGCACCCGGTCGACCGCCCGCCGGTGGGCGATGGTCATCGCCCAGGTCAGCGCGCTGCCCCGGGCCGGGGAGTACCTCGGCGCCGAACGCCACACCTCGACCATCACCTCCTGGGCCACCTCCTCCGACTGCGCGGCATCCCGCACGACCCGCCGGATCAGGCCGTACAGCGGCCCGATCAACAGGTCGTAGAGCTGCTCGAACGCCGCCTCGTCGCCCCGCGCGACCCGCGCGACCAACGCCGAACCGTCCGGCGCCGAACCGTCCGGCACCGGTGTCGGCGCGACCTGTTGTGGCCGCGACACCCGTTCGCCCATGTCCACCCGCTTTCTCCCGCCATCGCCACGGGGTCTTCGGCGCGGCGGCGCGACCGGATTGGTTTCCCGTCCCAACGGGTGGACCGCCTTGACCGGACCCGGGGCGGCTGGTGTCCTTGTCAGCGTGTCCCTGAGTGTGCGCTGCTGTCGAGTCGCCAGCGCGCTGTGTCCTTCTTGGTGATCGGGCCGCCCGTCGTCGCCGCTACTCCCAAGAAGGTTTCCGATACCCCATGTTCGCCGTGCCCGAGAACACCATCGTGCGCAGTTCCACCGCCCCTTCGGTGCATCCAGCGCTGATCGCCAGGCAGTACGCCGAGGATCGGTCGCGCTGGGCGCACCTGCTGCGCTACGACCCCGACGAGCGCTACGCCGTCCTCGTGCACCGCACGCGGACCCAACAGGTGTGGCTGATGAGCTGGCTGCCCGGCCAGCACACCGGTCCACACGACCACGGGCCGGCGACCGGCGCGTTCACCATCGTGTCCGGCGAGCTGGTCGAGCACGTGCTGCGCGACGGCTCGACCCACCGGTTGCTGGCCGGACAGTCGCGGGTGTTCGCGCCCGGCTACGCCCACCAGGTCCGCAACGATGGCCAGGACCCGGCGGTGAGCCTGCACGTCTACCGCGCGGAGCGGACGATGCGCGACTACCCGGCCGCACTGCCCAGGGTGTCCTGAGCGGTGTCCTGAGCGGTGTCCTGAGCGGGTGCCGGCCGCGCGGTCACGTGCTCGGGCGGCGCCACCTCGGCGGGTAGGTCCGGGCAGGGCACCGGCGTTCCCCAGACCCGGTGCAGCGGCAGCTGACCGGCCCAGGTGGGGCGGGTGAGGTCCTCGGGCTCGTCGCCTGGCGGTCCGGTGCGGATCTTCACCGCGGCCTCGGTGAGGTCGAGCGCGAGCACCGCGGTCGAGGCCAGCTCACGCGGGTTGGGCTCGCGCGCGTAGTCCCACGAGCCGGGCGCCAGGTGCTCGGTGATCACCCGGAGCGCGGCGAGCTTCGCGGCCCGGTCGGTGACCGGCGTCGCGCGGCCGTGGACGACCGCCGAGCGGTAGTTGACCGAGAAGTGGAACACCGCCCGGCTGTAGACGATCCCGTCGAGCAGGGTCACGTTCACACATACCTCCGCGCCCGCGCCGCCGGCGCGCATGCACGCCGCGCCGGTCGACCCGTGCACGTAGAGGGTGTCCCCGGCACGCCCGTACCCGGTCGGCAGGACCACGGGCGCGTCGTCGGCCACGAATCCGAGATGGCAGATCAGCCCGGCGTCGAGGACGGCGTGCAGCGCGGCCCGGTCGGTGACCGCGCGCTTGCGGCCACGGCGGATGGTGCTGCGGGGGGTGGGCGACAGCTCGTTCACCAGGACAGCCTCATCCGATCAATGGCATCCTTGAAGAGCCACAGGCAGTCGATTCTGGAAGGCCACTTCATGCCGGAGACCCCCGTACTGCCGGTCACGCTCGACCGCGCGGCGGCCACCCCACTGGCCGTCCAGCTGGCCGAACAGCTGCGGGCCGCGGCCGGCGACGGCCGGCTGCGCAGCGGCGACCGGCTGCCGTCGACCCGCGCGCTGGCCGGCGAGCTCGGGGTGAGCCGCACGGTCACCGCGGCCGCCTACGAGCAGCTGCACGCCGAGGGCTGGATCGCCGGCCGGCACGGCTCCGGCACCTACGTGACCACCGAGCCGCCCGGCGCGCTGCGCCCCTCCGCCAACCCGGTGCGCCGCGCCACGACCACCGAGACCGCGGTCGACCTCACGCCCGGTTCCCCGTGGGCGGGCGGCATCGAGCAGGCGGCCTGGCGGCGGGCATGGCGGGCGGCCTCCCACGTGCCGCCGATGGTGCGCCCCAACCGCGCCGGCCTGCCCGCCTACCGGGCGACGGTGGCCGAGCACCTGTTGCGCCACCGTGGTCTGCGGGTGGGCACGCTGTCGGGGCAGGACGGCCACGAGGCGGTGCTGGCGACCTCGGGTACCAGCACCGCGGCCGCCGAGCTGGCCAACGCGGTGCTCCACCCCGGCGACGTGGTGGCCGTCGAGGAACCCGGCTACCAGCGGGCGGTCGGCGCGTTGCGGGGCGCCGGGCTGACCGTGGTGCCCGCGCCGGTGGACGCGGACGGCCTGGTGATCGACTCGGTGCCGGCGACCGCGCGGGCGGTGTACTGCTCGCCGGCCCACCAGTACCCGTTGGGCGGCCGGATGTCCGCGGCCAGGCGGGTGGCGTTGGTGGAGAGCGCGCGGGAACGCGGCTGGCTGGTGATCGAGGACGACTACGACGGCGAGCTGCGCTACGACGTCGCGCCGCTGCCGCTGCTGGCCGCGCTCGCCCCGGACGTGGTCGTGCATCTCGGCACCACGAGCAAGATCCTCACCCCGACCCTGGGCATCGGCTGGATGGTCGCCCCGCCCCGGGTGGTGGCCGCGATCCTGGCCCACCGCGACCGCACCGGCTCCGGGCCGGCACCCGCCGGTCAGCTCGTGGTGGTGGAGTTCGCCAGCAACGGCGACCTCGGCCGGCACCTGCGGCGGCTGCGCCGGGAGCTGTCCGAGCGCCGGTCGCAGGTGGTGGACACGTTGGTACGCGGCGGAGTCCGGGTGCTCGGCGACGAGGCGGGGGCGCACGTCGTGGTGCCGGTGGCCTCGGCCGAGGCCGAACGCGAGCTGGTGCGCCGGGCGCTTGGCCGGCGGCTGCTGTTGGACGGCCTGGCCCGCCACCACGTCGGTCGTGCCAGGTGGTTCGGCATCGCGCTCGGCTATGCCGCGTGCTCACGGGAGGAACTGCGGGACGCGCTGCCGGTGCTGGTGGAACTGGTGCGCGGCGGCGGCTGAGCGGGGCAGGTAGGGTCGGGCGCCATGGCGAGCCAAGAGCGTATCCGCGTGGCGGTCGTGTTCGGCGGTCGGAGCACCGAGCACGGGGTGTCCTGTGTGTCCGCGGCGAGTGTGCTCGCCAACCTGGACACCACCCGGTTCGAGGTGCTGCCGGTCGGCATCACCGAGCAGGGCGCCTGGGTGCTCGGGCCGGCCGACCCCGAACGGCTGGAGATCGCCGGCCGGACGATGCCCTCGGTCACCGAGGGGACCGCGCTGACCCTGCCGGCCGACCCGGCCACGACCAGTCTGGTCGTGCTGGAGCGGGGTCGGGAGGGTGAGGTGCTGTCCAAAGTAGACGTCGTGTTCCCTGTCCTGCACGGGGCCTACGGCGAGGACGGCACCATCCAGGGACTGCTCGAGATGGTCGGCCTGCCCTACGTCGGGGCCGGGGTGCTCGCCAGCGCCGTCGCCATGGACAAGGAGTTCACCAAGAAGCTGCTCGTCGCCGAGGGGCTGCCGGTCGGGCCCTACGAGGTACTGCGCCGCGGCGTGCCGACGCTGAGCGAGCGGCAGCGGGAACGGTTGGGACTGCCGGTGTTCGTCAAGCCGGCGCGGGCCGGCTCGTCCTCCGGCATCACCATGGTCACCGACTGGTCCGAACTGGACGGTGCGGTGGCTGCGGCGCGGGCGGTCGACCCCAAGGTGCTCGTCGAGGCCGCGGTCGTCGGCCGGGAGATCGAGTGCGGGGTGCTGGAGTTCCCGGACGGGCGGGTGGAGGCCTCCCTCCCCGCCGAGATCCGGATCAGCGCGGACGGGCCGGAGTGGTACGACTTCGAGGCCAAGTACCTCGACGACGTGTGCGAGCTGGACATCCCGGCCAAGCTCGACGACGTGGTGATCGAGCGGATCCGGGAGCTGGCGGTCACCGCGTTCCACGCGCTGGAGGGCCAGGGCCTTGCCAGGGTCGACTTCTTCGTCACCGACGACGGGACGCCGATCATCAACGAGCTCAACACGATGCCCGGTTTCACCCCGACCTCGGCCTATCCGAAGATGTGGGCGGTCACCGGCATCGACTACCCGACCCTGCTGTCCACTTTGGTCGACACGGCCAAGGCAAGAGGACTCGGCCTGCGCTGACCATGTTGCTGTGGATCAACGGGCCCTTCGGCGGCGGCAAGACCCAGACCGCCTACGAGCTGCGTCGCCGGCTGCCGGGCAGTGTCGTCTGTGACCCGGAGCGGGTCGGGTTCGGACTGCAGCGGATGATGCCGAGGGCACTGCGCGGCGACTTCCAGGACCTGCCAGCCTGGCGGCAGGGGGTGTTCGAGGTGCTGGACCTGGTGCTGCGCCGCCATCCCGGGCCGGTGATCGCGCCGATGACGTTGGTGGAGCCGGAGTACTTCGCGGCGATCGTCGGCAGGCTGCGCGCGCAGGGCCACGACGTGCGCCACTTCGCGCTGCTGGCCGCGCGAGCGACGGTGCTGCGCAGGCTGCGCGAGCGCGGTCTCGGCCGCCTGCTGAACGTGATCGCCGGGGCGGAGACGTCGCTGCGGCGGGAGAGTTTCGCCGTGTCCAATCTGGACCGGTGCCTGGAACGGCTACGCGGCCAGGAGTTCGCCGAGCACGTGTGGACAGACGACCGGCCGGTGGCCGAGGTGGCCGAGTGGATCGCGGACGCCGCCGGCCTGCGGCTGGCGCCCAACACCGACGGCGCGTTGCGCGGCCGGCTGCGCCGGGCGGCCGTCGGCCTGCGGCACATCCGGCTGGGCTGACGGTGGCGCGCGGGCCGGTTAACGCGTACGGACCGGTGCCGCGGCCAGTGTGTCGTCCACTGTGGCCGAAAGCTTCTGCAACGGGCCGGTGCCGGTGCCGGCCGGCACGGTCAGCGCGATGTACACCGCCCGGTCGACCACGAACCAGGTCTCCGCGGCATCGCCCCGCACGGTCAGCCAGCGGACCTTGTCGATCTGGAGCAGGGACGCGGTCGGCGTCAGCTCGGGTGGCCTGCCGAGCCCGCAGCGCAGCACCAACGGCTCGCCCCGGTCCGCGCTCCACGCCGCGGTCGCCTTCGGGGCGGGGTCGGCGATCGGGAGGCGGCGCAGCGGCAGGTCGGCGCCGGGCAACTCGTCCGGTAGCGCGGCGGTCAGCCGGTTGCACTCCGGTGAGCCGGCTGTGGGAGCCTCCACCGGGACCAGCGCCAGTGGGCCGGTGCGTGGGCTCGCGGAGCTGGTCTCCTGGGGGTTCGCGCCAGGAGAGCCGTCAGTGCTCGCCTCACTACCGAGAACCTGGCTCAGCACGACCACACCGACGAGGAGTAGACCGACCAGCCCTGCCGCGACCCGGAGAGCGACCGGCGATGGTTGCGTTTCCGACACGACCCCAACTAGAGCAGGTCCTAGAGATGTACTACCGGGCAGGTCAGTGTTCGGGTGATCCCGTCCACGTTCTGGATGCGGGCCACCACCAGTTGGCCGAGGAGGTCCACGTTCTCCGCCTCGGCGCGCACGATGACGTCGTAGGGGCCCGTGACATCCTCGGCCGTGGTCACCCCGGCGATCTCCGCGATCTTCGCGGCGACGGCTGCGGCCTGACCGACTTCCGTTTGGATCAGGATGTATGCGTGGACCACGGCGCGCCCCTTCGTGTCGAACAGTCCTTTAGAGGTAGGAACGTGAGCAGCAAAAGGTACCGCAGTTCTCGATCGTTTGGGGATCCGACTATCGGAGGTGGTCGTGCCAGAGGGCGATGAACCGCGGGAAACCGTGGGCGACGTCGGCGAGTTCGGACTGATTCGCCGGGTCACGGCGGGCCGTCGCCAGCCGGCGACCACCCTGCTCGGCCCCGGCGACGACGCGGCCGTGGTGGCCGCGCAGGACGGCCGGGTGGTCGCCACGACCGACGTCCTGGTCGAGGGCGTGCACTTCCGAATGGACTGGTCGACGCCGGAACATGTTGGCCGCAAAGCGATCGCGGTCAACATGTCGGACATCGCGGCGATGGGCGCGGTGCCGACCGGGCTGCTCGTCGGGCTCGCCTGCCCGAAGACGACGAGCGCGGAGTTGGTCGACGGTCTGGTCGCCGGCATGTGGCAGGAGGCCGCGCGGGCCGGCGCGGGCGTGGTCGGCGGGGACGTGGTGGCCGCCGAGCAGATCGTGATATCTGTCACCGCCCTTGGTGACCTCGAAGGTCGCGCGCCGGTGACGCGTGGCGGCGCGATGCCCGGCGACGTGGTCGCGGTGTGCGGCCGGCTCGGCTGGTCGGCCGCCGGGCTCGCGGTGCTCGGCCGTGGCTTCCGCTCGCCGGTGTCGGTCGTCGGCGCCTACCGCGCGCCGGAGCCGCCCTACCCGGCGGGCCCGCAGGCCGCGCTGGCCGGCGCCACCGCGATGGTCGACCTCTCCGACGGGCTGCTCGCCGACCTCGCCCACGTCGGGACCGCGTCCAGTGTGGCCATCGACGTGCAGACCTCGATGGTGGAGGTGCACCAGCGGCTGGTCGAGGTCGCCTCGGCGCTCGGGGCCGACGCCAGGCACTGGGTGCTCACCGGCGGTGAGGACCACGCGTTGGCGGCGACCTTCCCCGACGCGGCCGGCGTGCCGGCGGACTGGGTCACCATCGGCACGGTGCGCCGGGGGAGTGGGGTCACCGTCGACGGGCGGCAGTACGAGAAGCCGGCCGGGTGGCAGCACTGGCGGTGACCTAGACCGCATGGCGTCCGGCGTGGCCCGGCGTGCAGGATCGGGGCGTGCGCATCGATGTCGTTCGCTATGACCATCCCGACGCCGTCGCGCTGATCGCGGAGGTGCAGCAGGAGTACGTGGTCCGCTACGGCGAGCAGGACGGGACCCCGGTGGACCCGGCCGAGTTCGCGTCGCCCAACGGGCTGTTCCTGGTCGGCTACCGCGACGGGACGCCCGCGGTGTGCGGCGGCTGGCGGGTGTTCGGCGACGACGCCGCGGAGATCAAGCGGATGTACGTGCGCCAGGCCGCGCGGGGCCTGGGCCTGGCGCGGGCGATGCTCGCCGAGCTGGAACGCACCGCGTCGGCGGCCGGCAGGCGGCGGATGGTGCTGGAGACCGGTGAGCGCCAGCCGGAGGCGATCGCGTTGTACCGGTCGGCTGGCTACCGCGACGTGCCGAAGTTCGGGTACTACGCCGACGAGGAGTTGAGCGTGCATCTCGGGAAGTGGATCGAGTCGACCGTCGAGGAGCCGATGTGCCCATCTATGCCTTAGGCGAGCACGAGCCGACGATCCACCCGGACGCCTATGTCCATCCCGACGCGGTGCTGATCGGCAACGTGCACCTGGCGGCGGAGTCGTCGGTGTGGCCCACGGCGGTGTTGCGCGGCGACTCCGGGGGGATCTGGGTCGGCGAGCGGACCAACGTCCAGGACGGCACGGTCGTGCACTGCACGGAGTGGCACTCGACCAGGATCGGTCCGGACTCGGCGGTCGGGCACAACGCGCACATCGAGGGCGCGACGATCGGGTCGGGCTGCCTGGTGGCGTCCGGGTCGGTGTTGTTGAACGGGTCGGTGCTCGAGGACGGTGCGGTGCTCGGGGCGGGGGCGGTGATGTCGTTCAACGGCCATCTGCCGGCGCGCGGGATGGCGCTCGGCGTGCCGGCCAGGGTGCGGGCGGGCTACGAGGTGCCGGCGGAGATGGTGGCCGGCATCGTGGCGAACTACGTGGCGCGGATCGCGACGTACCGTAAGGGTCTTCGCCGGCTTTCCTGAGCCACCCGATAGGGTCTGCTGCCGTGACGGCACGACCTCTGTCCGAAATTGTCGAACCCGGCTGGGCCGAGGCATTGGCACCGGTAGCCGACCGAATCGCCGCGATGGGCGACTTCCTGCGCGCGGAGATCGCCGCCGGCCGGAAGTACCTGCCGGCCGGTGAACACGTGTTGCGGGCCTTCCAGCAACCGTTCGCCGACGTGCGGGTGCTGATCGTCGGCCAGGACCCGTATCCGACGCCGGGGCATCCGATCGGCCTGTGCTTCTCGGTCGCGCCCGATGTGCGGCCACTGCCCAAGAGTCTGGTGAACATCTACCAGGAGTACGGCGAGGACCTCGGTCACCCGCCGCCGACCAACGGCGACCTGTCCCGGTGGACGGAGAACGGGGTGCTGCTGTTGAACAGGGCGCTGACCGTGGAGCCGGGGCGGTCCAACTCCCACCAGGGCAAGGGGTGGGAGGAGGTCACCGAGCAGGCGATCCGGGCGTTGGCGGCCAGGGGTGGGCCGTTGGTGGCGATCCTGTGGGGGCGCAACGCGCGGAACCTGAAGCCGTTGCTCGATCCGGTGCCGTGTGTGGAGTCGGCGCATCCGAGTCCGCTGTCGGCCAGGAGCGGGTTCTTCGGCTCGCGGCCGTTCAGCCGGGCGAACCAGCTGCTGGAGCAGCAGGGCGGCGAACCGCTCGACTGGAAGCTTCCCTAGCGCGCGCGGCAACGCCGAGAACGTCAACGCAAGGAACCGGGCCTCCAACGGAGGCCCGGTTCCTTGTGGACGGTCGACTCTTACTCAGCCGCGGGTGACCTTGCCTGCTTTCAGGCAGGAGGTGCACACGTTCAGCCGCTTGCGCTGCGAAATGCCGATCTTCGCGTGCACGGTCTGAATGTTCGGGTTCCACCGGCGGTTGGTGCGCCGGTGGGAGTGCGAGACCGACTTGCCGAAGCCTGGTCCCTTGCCACAGACGTCGCAGACGGCAGCCACGTCAGGCACTCCTTTCTTCGGGAGAAACTGACCGGATACGGTCAGCAAGCCATCCCTGCCGGCGCTCGTGCCGGGCAGGCGATCACAGGGTACACGGCACGCGTCGGCGGCCCGCCAGCCGGGCCACTAGTCTCCGCATGTCGACCCGGGTGCGCGTGGGGAGGGCCAATGTTGCGGTCGCTGGATGCCGCCGCCGTGCGGCGCTGGGCGGTGGCCTGTGTGCAGTCGCTCGACGCGCACCGGGAGGCCATCGACCGGATCAACGTCTACCCGGTGGCCGACGGGGACACCGGGTCCAACCTGCTGCACACCATGCGTGCCGCGCTGGACGCCCTGCTGCGCGCGCCGGCACGCACCCGGTCGGCGGCGGGCGCGGCACTGGGCGCGCTGGCCAGGGGAGCGCTGGCCGGGGCGCGGGGCAACTCCGGGGTGCTCGCCTCCCAGCTGCTGCGCGGGTTCGCCGACGCGCTGGCCGACACGGTCGACATCGGCGGCCCGCAGCTGCGGGCCGCGCTGGCGGCC
>NZ_BAAGXS010000006.1:0-43529 GCF_054779715.1 Actinophytocola sediminis
GCCGAACCGCGCGGCCAGCGCGACCAGCGCGGCGATGACCGCGCCGGTGAGCGCGGCCACCGCGCCGCCGCCGGGGGCCGGTGTCCTGGCGGCGACCCGCTCCAGCAGGCCGCCGACCGACAGGTGCAGCAGCGAGGACGGCGGCGCCATGGCAAACCTCCCAGTCTGTGTTTCCGCGGAGCTGTTCGCCCCTGACGTCACGACAGTCCGACGATCTCGCCGTCGTCGCCGAGGTCGATCCTGGTCGCGGCCGGGTTGGCGCCGAGGCCGGGCATCGTGCGCATGTCGCCGCAGATGGGGTAGACGAACCCGGCGCCGACCGAGGCCCGCACCTCGCGGACCGGCAGCGTCCAGCCGGTCGGCGCGCCGAGCAGCGTGGGGTCCGAGGAGATCGACAGGTGGGTCTTGGCGACACAGATCGGCAGGTCGCCGAAACCGTTGCGCTCGTAGGTGTCCAGCTGCCGGTTGGCCGTCGGCGAGTAGGACACGCCGTCCGCGCCGTAGACCCTGGTCGCGATGGTCTCGATCTTCTCCCGCAGCGGCGCCGAGGACGGGTACAGCAGCTGGAACTCGGTCGGCTCGGCGGCGGCCTCGGCCACCGCCTCGGCCAGCTCGGTCGCGCCCGCGCCGCCGTCGGAGAAGTGGGTGCTCACCGCGACCCGCGCGCCCATGGCCTCGGCCACCTCGCGGATCGCGGCGTGCTCGGAGGGGTGGTCGGTGGGGAAGGCGTTGATCGCCACCACCGGGGAGACGCCGTGCGCGCGGATGTTCTCGATCTGCTTGCGCAGGTTCGCGGCGCCGGCGTGCACGTCGTCCGGGTTCTCCGCGAGCAGGTCCTCGGGTAGCGGTTTGCCGGCCACGATGCGGAACTTGCCGGAGTGCGCCTTGAGCGCGCGGACCGTGGCGACCAGCACCGCGGCGTCCGGCGCCTGCCCGGAGACCCGGCACTTGATGTTGAAGAACCGCTCCGCGCCCATGTCCGCGCCGAAGCCGGCCTCGGTGATCAGGTAGTCCCCGCACCGGATGCCGATCAGGTCGGCGACCACCGACGAGTTGCCGGTCGCGATGTTCCCGAACGGTCCACAGTGGACCAGAACCGGGGTGTTCTCCAGTGTCTGCATGAGGTTGGGCTTGATCGCCTCGCGGAGCAGGACGGTCATCGCGCCCGCGGTGTCCAGCTGTTCCGCGGTGACCGGCTCGCCGGCGCGGGAGTAGCCGACCACGATCCGGCTCAGCCGGGCGCGCAGGTCGGCCAGGCCCGTGGTCAGCGCGAGCGCGGCCATCACCTCCGAGGCCGCGGTGATGTCGAAGCCGGTCTGCCTGGTCACGCCGTCGGCCTTCGGACCGAGGCCGACGACGATGTTGCGCAGCGCGCGGTCGTTGAGGTCGATGACCCGCCGCCAGCTGATCGACTCGATGTCCAGGCCGAGCTTGTTGCCCTGGTGGAGATGGTTGTCGACCATGGCGGCCAGCAGGTTGTGCGCGGCGGTCACCGCGTGCATGTCGCCGGTGAGGTGCAGGTTGAGCAGCTCCATCGGCACCACCTGGCTGTAGCCGCCGCCGGCCGCGCCGCCCTTGATGCCCAGCGTCGGGCCCATCGACGGCTGGCGGATCGCCACCGTGGCGCGCTTGCCGAGGTGTTTGAACGCCTGGCCGAGACCGACCGTGGTGGTCGTCTTGCCCTCGCCGAGCGGGGTCGGGGTGATCGCGCTGACGAGCACGTACTTCGCCTTCGGCGCGTCGGCCAACAGTTCGGCGGCCTCCAGGTCGACCTTCAGCACGTCCCGGCCGTAGGGCTGGAGCACGGCGGCCGGCAGGCCCATGTCGGCGGAGATCTCCTCGATGGGCTTGAGCTTCGCCCCGCGGGCGATCTCCAGGTCGGACGGGAAGGCCATGGACGCTCCTCGGTTCGGTCGACGCGGGGTCTCCGCTGCACGGTTGCCGAGGCGAGACGCTACCTCACCGAACTGGACCGTCGACGGGTTCGGGCTGGCGCAACGAATAGCGGCCCGGTCAGCCCCGGGAGCGGAGGCGGTGGGCGACGTCCTCTGGCAGCACGTCGGTGATGAAGGCGCCCATCGCGGACTCCGAGCCGGCGAGGTACTTCAGCTTGTCGGCCGAGCGCTGGATCGAGGTCAGCTGCAGGTGCAGGTAGGCGTGCTCGCGGCCGGGGCCGTTCGGGGCCTGGTGCCAGGCGGCGATGTAGGGCAGCGGCTGGTCGTGGAGCGCGTCGAAGCGGCGCAGGATGTCCAGGTACAGCAGGGTGAAGTCGGTGCGCTCGGCGTCGGAAAGGGACGGAATGTCGGGAACCTGGCGGTGCGGGTACAGGTGCACCTCGACCGGCCACCGGGCCGCCGCGGGCACGAACGCCGTCCAGTGCTCGGTGCTCGCGACCACCCGGGCGGCCGACTTCTGTTCCCCGGCAAGGAGATCGGCGAACAGGTTGCGGCCGGTGCGCGCCGCGTGCGCGGCCGCGTTGCCCAGCATCTGGCGGGTTTTCGGGGTGACGAACGGGTAGGCGTAGATCTGGCCGTGGGGGTGGGACAGCGTGACGCCGATGGCCGCGCCGCGGTTCTCGAAACAGAACACCTGTGCCACCCCGGGTAGCGCGGCCAGCGCGGTGGTCCGGTCGGCCCAGGCGTCGACCACCAGGCGCGCGTGGGTGGGGGACAGGGTGGCGAACGCGGCGTTGTGGTCGCTGGTGAAGCACACGACCTCGCACCGGCCGATCCCCGGCGCGGACTCGACCAGCTCCGGCAGCCCGGGCGTGCTCACCGGGTCGGCGTGCGTGGACAGGCTGGGGAAGCGGTTCTCGAACACCGCGACGTCGTAGTCCGGCGACGGGATCTCGGTGTGCCGGCCGTTGCGCGAAGGACACAGTGGACACTCGGTGGCCGGCGGCAGGAACGTGCGGTTCTGCCGGTGTGAGGCGAGGATGACCCATTCGTCGAGCACCGGGTCGTGGCGCAGTTGGGAGGAGGTGGACACCGGGTCCAGCTCCCGTTGGTCGACCAGCACCCGCTCGGGCGCGCCGGGCAGATCGAAGTAGATGATCTCCCGCCCATCCGCGAGCACACTCCCCGTCCGCCTCACCACGCCCCCACCCGGTCGGCCCAGCCTCGGTCGGCCCCGCTGCACTGGGGCGGCGGCCCGGTCACGGCGCGGCCGTCACGGGGACCAGGCGGATGTCCTCGACGTGTTCGGCCAGCACGGCGTGCGCCTCCGGTGGCAGGCCGTCGTCGCTGACCACCACGTCCGCGTCGCCGAGGCGGGCGATCGTGGACAGGCCGACGATGCCCCACTTGGTGTGGTCGGCGAGCACCACCAGCCGCCGGCCGGCGGCGACCAGCGCCCGGTCGGTGTCGGCCTCCAGCAGGTTCGGCGTGGTGTAGCCGGCCGTCTCGGCCATCCCGTGCACCCCGAGGAACACGATGTCCAGGTGCAGTTGGGCCAGCGCGGACACCGCGATCGGGCCGACCAGCGCGTCGGAGGGGGTGCGCACCCCGCCGACCACGACCACGTTCTGGTCGGTGGACGGGCGGGCGTGCAGAACGTCGGCGATGCGCATCGAGTTCGTGACGATAGTGAGCCCGTCGACCTGCCGCAGGACGTGCGCGAGCGCCCAGGTGGTGGTACCGGCCGACAGGCCGACCGCGGTGCCCGGCGTGACCAGTTCCGCCGCGGCCACCGCGATGGCTTCCTTCTCCGGTTGCTGGCGCAGCGACTTGGCCTCGAAGCCGGGCTCCTCGGTGGACGCCGAGGGCCGGGTGGCGCCGCCGTGCACCTTGTCCAGCAGTCCCTGTTGGGCCAGGGCGTCCAGGTCGCGGCGGATCGTCATGTCCGAGACGCCGAGCATCTGGGCGAACTCGATCACCCGGACGGCGCCCCGCTTGTGGATCTCCTCCACGATCCGGGCCTGCCTCTCGGCTGCCAGCATTGCCTGCTCCCAACCTGACCCGTGGAGTTCGCGAATTCGATGCTATTCAACCATAAATTAACGCAATCGAACATCGGTGCGCCGAGGCGGGGGCCCGTGGACGCCCCAGAAAGACCGAAAGCGATGGACAGCGCTCGCGCGCCGCCCATCGCATCGGCCGGCCCGCAGGTGAGCGGTGATCACCCGGAGCCAAGCTCGGGCCCAGCATACTGAAACGTGCGCATGGTTCGGTCGTCGGCACACCGCTCCGACGAACCTGCCAGGTCCACCCAGTGGTTCGGACATAACGGACGGTCGCCGCTGGGCGTGGTCGGTTCAGGTCGGATGTCTTCGGAAGTCTTGATCCGGCCGGGTGGGAGTCACGATCCGGGCATCGGTTCCTCCCCGCCCTCTTGACAGGCCCGCCCGGGGTTAGCCAGGGTTTCGATTCTGAGAGGTCGCGTTCAGTACTGTTCGACTTCTGCCTGAGGAGGCGCGCAATGAGGAGCCCTCGACCCTTCGGCCTGGGCGGCGTTCCGGCCATGTCGGTCCAGCGTCGGACCCTGCTGAAGGGGATGCTCGGCGCGGGCGCGTTAGCCGGCCTCGCCGGCTGCGGCAGCGGCGATGACGGTGGTGGGGGCGGTGGTGGCGCCGTCACGTTCGGCTCCAACTGGTCGGACGAGGTGCCCAAGAACGCGGTCGCCGCCATGATGAAGGGCCACTCCGGCGGCGAGGTGTCGATCAACACGGTCGAACACAACGCGTTCCAGGAGAACATCAACAACTACCTGCAGGGCGGCCCGGACGACGTGTTCGGCTGGTTCGCCGGCAACCGCATGCAGTTCTTCGCCGAGCAGGGGCTGGTCGGCGACATCAGCGACGTGTGGTCGGACATCGGCTCCGGGTTCTCCGAGGCGATGAAGCAGCAGTCGACCGGCGCGGACGGCAAGCAGTACTTCGTGCCGCTCTACTACTACCCGTGGGCGATCTTCTACCGCAAGAGCGTCTGGCAGGAGCGCGGCTACGAGCCACCGGCCACCCTGGACGACCTGGTGGCACTCGGCGGGCGGATGCGCACCGACGGGCTGGAGCCGATCGCGTTCGGCGACTCCGACGGCTGGCCGGCGATGGGCACCTTCGACTACCTGAACCTGCGGATCAACGGCTACGACTTCCACATCGAGCTGATGGCCGGGGAGAAGGCGTGGAACTCCCAGGAGGTCAAGAACGTCTTCGACGCCTGGCGTGAGCTGCTGCCCCTCCACCAGCCGGACGCGCTCGGCCGCACCTGGCAGGAGGCGGCACAGTCCTTGCTGCGCAAGGAGTCCGGCATGTACACGATGGGCATGTTCGTCGGCCAGCAGTTCCCGGAGGGCGCCGACCGGGACGACCTGGACTTCTTCCCCTTCCCGGAGATCGACCCGGCGATCGGCACGGACGCGGTCGAGGCGCCGATCGACGGGTTCATGATGGCCGCGCGGCCCCGCAACGCCGACGGCGCGGCGGATCTGTTGCGCTACCTGGGTTCCGCCGCCGCCGAGGACGCCTACCTGAAGGTCGACCCGAACAACGTCGGCGCGCACGACGACGCGGACGTCAGCGGATACAACGCGTTGCAGAAGAAGTCCCAGGAGCTGGTCAGCGGCGCCAAGTCGATCTCCCAGTTCCTCGACCGGGACACCCGCCCGGACTTCGCCTCGACGGTGATGATCCCGTCGCTGCAGGAGTTCCTCCGCAACCCCGACGACGTCGACGGGCTCACCAAGCGCATCGAGGACCAGAAGGCGTCGATCTTCGGTGGTTGATGGGGGTGCCCGGCGGGCGCCCCGCCGGCCTCGTACCGTGCGCACGCTGTCCGGGATCGACCGGCTGACCGTCGCGCTGATGGTCGGCGTGCCGACGCTGGTCGTGGTCGGACTGGTGTGGGGGCCGGCACTGGCCACGATCGCGCTGTCGTTCACCGACTGGAACGGCATCGGGAACCTGGCCGACATCAACATGATCGGCTGGGAGAACTACCGCAACGCGACCACGAACTACCCGCCGTTCGGCCCGGCCATGCAGCACAACGTGATCTGGCTGGTGGTGTTCTTCCTCGGCCCGACGCTGCTGGGCATGCTGCTCGCGGTGATGCTCGACCGGGAGATCCGCGGCAGCCGGATCTACCAGAGCATCTTCTTCATGCCGGTGGTGCTCTCGCTGGCACTGGTCGGGTTCATCTGGCAGCTCATCTACTCCCGCGACCAGGGGCTGCTCAACTCGGTGCTTGGCACCACGACCGACTGGTTCGGCGACCCGGACATCAACCTGTGGGCGGTGTTGGTCGCGGCCGGTTGGCGGCACACCGGCTACATCATGTTGCTGTACCTGGCGGGCCTGAAGGCGGTCGACCCGGCGCTGCGGGAGGCCGCCGCGGTCGACGGCGCGGGCGAGGCACGGACGTTCCTGCGGGTCATCTGGCCGGTGATGCGGCCGGTGAACATCGTCATCCTGGTGATCACGGTGATCGAGTCGCTGCGCGCGTTCGACATCGCCTGGGTCATCAACAAGGGCCGCAACGGTCTTGAGCTGATCTCCACGCTGGTGACGCAGAACGTGATCGGCGAGGCGAGCCGGGTCGGCTTCGGCTCGGCGCTGGCCACCATCATGATCGCCATCTCCACGGTGTTCATCGTGATCTACCTGATCCAGGTCATGCGGGAGCGACGATGACCACCACCGTCCACACCGAACCGCCGGTCGCCAGGCAACGGCCGGCTCCCCGGCGCACCCCGGTGCGCCCGGCGCGGGTCGTGCTGCGGGTGTTCCTGACCGTGATGGCGATCGGCTGGCTGTTCCCGATCGCGTGGGCGGTGTACAACTCCCTGCGCGACTACGACTTCACCTCGGTCAACGGGTACTTCTCGATCGGTGGCTTCACCTTCGACAACTACCTGGAAGCCTGGTCGCGCGGCAACTTCGGGCAGACCTTCTACAACACCGCGGTCATCGTGGTCCCCTCGGTGCTGCTCACGTTGCTCCTTTCGTCCTCGGTCGGATTTGTGTTGGCCCGGTTCAGCTTCCGGTTCAACCTGACCCTGCTCGCGTTGTTCACCGCGGCGAACCTGTTGCCCCAGCAGGCGTTGCTGGTGCCGCTGTTCCGGCTGTTCCTGAACTTCGAGCTGCCCTACGAGGTCAGCGACTCCGGGTCGCTCTACGACACCTACTTCGCGGTGATCGCGGTGAACATCGCGTTCCAGACCGGGTTCTGCACGTTCGTGCTGAGCAACTACATGAAGACCCTGCCGCGTGAGCTGACCGAGGCCGCGCTGGTGGACGGCGCCGGGGTGCTTCGGCAGTACTGGCAGGTCGTGCTGCCGCTGTGCCGCCCGGCGCTGGCCGCGCTCGCCACGCTGCAGTTCACCTTCGTGTACAACGACTTCTTCTGGGCGGTGGCGTTCATGCGCACCGGCGACAAGCTGCCGGTGACCAGCTCGCTGCAGAACCTGCGCGGCCAGTTCTTCACCGACTACAACCTGCTCTCGGCCGGCTCGGTGATCGTGGCGATCCCCACCCTGGTCGTCTTCTTCGTGCTGCAGCGCCACCTGCGCGCCGGCCTGACCCTGGGAGCGACCAAGGGATGACGATCAGTACCAGCCACCCCACCACCACGGCGACCACGTAGATGGGCAGCCCTGGGACCACCCGGTCGAATCGGCTCGTCCACCTCGCCACGGACACCGTCAGCCTGGTCATCGACGCCAGAGACGACCGCCTGCCGACCGTGGTGCACTGGGGCGCGCCGCTGGGCGCGCTGTCCGAAGAGGACCTGGCGACGCTGGCGGACACCGTGGTCGGCCCGAGCGCGAACAGCACGCCGGACGGGCCGGTGCCGGTGGCGCTGGTGCCCTCGGCCGTCAGCGGCTACCAGGGCCGGCCGGGGCTGCGCGGCCACCGCTCGGGAACCGCGTGGGTGACCAACTTCCTGGTGACCGACCTGCGGGTGGTCAACTCCTCGATGAAGATCGTCGCCGAGGACCACTATGCCCAGCTGCGCCTGGAGATCGCCGTCGAGCTGACCCCGTCGGGCGTGCTCCGGCTGCGCTGCCTGGTCGCCAACGACGGCGCCGACCCGTACACAGTGGACGGTCTGGAGGCCGCGTTGCCGTTGCCGGCGCACGCGGTCGAGCTGCTCGATCTCACCGGGCGCTGGGCGCGGGAGCGGCATCCGCGCCGCCGCCGGTTCGACCTCGGCACGTGGTCGCGGGAGTCCCGGCGCGGCCGTACCGGGCACGACGCGACATTGGCGCTGCTGGCCGGCACCGACGGCTTCGGCTTCCGGCACGGTGAGGTGTGGGGCCTGCACGTCGCGTGGAGCGGCAACCACGTCAGCTACGCCGAGCGGATGCCGGAGGGCAGCTCGACGCTGGGCGGCGGTGAGCTGCTCGCGTCCGGCGAGGTGATCCTGGCGCCGGGGGAGCGGTACGTGACGCCGTGGCTGTACGCGGGCTACAGCGGCCGGGGCATCGACGGTTTCAGTGCCGCGTTCCACGGCTACCTGCGCGCCCGGCCGACCCACCCGGTCGCCCCGCGCCCGGTGGTGCTCAACACCTGGGAGGCGGTGTACTTCGACCACGACCTCGACCGGTTGCGCGCGCTCGCGGACGTCGCCGCGCGGATCGGCGTCGAGCGGTTCGTCCTGGACGACGGCTGGTTCACCCACCGCCGCGACGACACCGCGGGCCTCGGCGACTGGTATGTCGACCAGGACGTGTGGCCGGCCGGGCTCACCCCGCTCGTCGAGCACGTCACCGGCCTCGGCATGCAGTTCGGCATCTGGGTCGAACCCGAGATGATCAACGAGGACTCCGACCTCTACCGGGCGCACCCGGACTGGGTGCTGGCCCCCGGTGACGGGTCGCTGCCGCCGAGGGCCCGCGACCAGCAGGTGCTCGACCTCAACGTGCCGGACGCCTACGACCACATCCTCGACCGGCTCGACGAGCTGTTACGGGACAACGACATCGCGTTCCTCAAGTGGGACCACAACCGCGACCTGGTCGCCGCCGGCCACAATGGACGGTCCGGCGTGCACGGGCAGACGCTGGCGGTGTACCGGCTGATCGACGAGCTGCGCCGCCGGCATCCCCTGGTGGAGATCGAGAGCTGTTCCAGCGGTGGCGCGCGGGTGGACCTGGAGATCCTGGCGCGCACCGACCGGGTGTGGGCAAGCGACTCGAACGACGCCCTCGAACGGCAGACCATCCAGCGCTGGACCATGTTGCTGCTGCCGCCGGAGCTGGTCGGCGCGCACGTCGGCCCGCCGACCGTGCACTCCTCCGGGCGCACCCAGCACCTGCCGTTCCGCTATGCCACCGCGCTGTTCGGCCACTTCGGACTTGAGTGGGACATCGCCGCCGCTACGGAGTCCGAAGTGGACGCCATGGCGGCGGGCATCGCCTACTATCGCGAGGTTCGCGACCTGCTGCACACCGGTGAGCTGGTCCGCGTCGACCACCCGGACCCGGCGGGTTTCACGCACGGCGTGGTGGCCGACGACCGGTCGCGGGCACTGTTCGCCTACGTACAGCTGACGAGCTCCGAACGCGCGGTGCCTCCGGCGATGCGCGTGCCCGGCCTCGACCCCGATGCCCGGTACCGGGTGACGCCGGTGGCCCCGGTCGGCCAGCCGCTGACCATCGGCCGTGCCGGTCCCGACTGGGCGCCAAGGGTGCTCACCGGCCGGGTGCTGGCCGAGGTCGGTCTGCGGCCGCCACTGTTGGCCCCGGAACAGGCGTGGCTGGTCGAGCTTCACATAATGGCGGGATGATCCCGGAGATCCGCCGGTTCCGACCGGACGACAAGCTGGCGATGTACGACATCTGTCTGCGCACGGGCGACCACGGCGCGGACGCGACCGGGTTGTACGCGGACTCGGCGCTGATCGGACAGGTCTACGTTGGACCGTACCTCGCACTGGCCCCGCGGCTGGCGTTCGTCGCGGCCGACGAGGACGGTGTGGCCGGTTACGTGATCGGTGCCGAGGACACCCGCGCGTTCGAGTCCGCGTGTGAGCGGGACTGGTGGCCGGGGTTGCGCGAGCGCTATCCGAGGACCGCGTTCCCCCCGGAGAGCCGGGACGGGAAGCTGGTCCGGTTGCTGCACGAGCCGCCGGAGGCCGAACAGCACGTGGTGGAGCGGTATCCGGCGCATCTGCACATCGACCTGCTGCCGAGGTTGCAGGGGCGCGGTTTCGGTCGCCGGCTGCTGGAGACGCTGTTCGACGCGCTGCGGGCGGCGGGAGCGCCGGCGGTGCACCTCGGGGTGAGCGCGTTGAACGAGCGCGCACTGGCCTTCTACGACCACATCGGCTTCACCGAGGTCCGCCGCCATCCGGAGTCGCTGGTGCTGGCACGCGACCTGTGAGGGGCGCCCGGCGTTTGGGCAGACCGAAGGTCGGGTGCGAGGTGGTCCACAGTGACATCCGGAGGATGCCCGACTTGATCCGGGCGGCGGTGCGGCCGCCGAGGTACTTCGGCTTCGCCTGACCGTTGTCGTCGACGAGTTGCAGGATCCCGTCCCGCCGCCCGAGGCTGATGTGGTTGCCGACGTAGTCCATGGTGGCGTGCGCGATCTCGCGGCCGGTCAGGGTTCCCACGATCGCGGACATGGCCTGCAGGCCGGTGTAGCCCGCCGAGGCGCAGGACATCGGCAGCGGCCGGCCGTTGTCGCCGATCACATGGGCACTGTCGCCGGCGGCGTAGATGTTCGGGTGCGAGACCGACCGCATGGTCCGGTCGACGACGATCCGGCCGTTGTCGGTGACCTCAAGGCCGCCGGCGGCGGCGATGGGGCTGACCGTGAACCCGGCGGTCCACACGGTGGCGTCGGCGGCGACGGTGGTGCCGTCGGCGCACCGCACTCCCGTCGCCTCGACGGCCTGGACGCTGGTGTGCTCCAGGACGGTGATGCCCAGCCGGGCGCAGGCCTGGCGCAGGTGGTCGCGGGCGCCGGCGGAGAGCTGGGCGCCCAATTCGCCGCGGGCGACCAGCGTCACCGCCAGACCGGGCCGCGACTCGGCGAACTCGGTCGCGGTCTCGATGCCGGTCAACCCGTCGCCGACGACCAGCACCCGCGCGCCGGCGCCCAGACTGTCCAGGCGTTGGCGAAGGCGCAGCGCGGATGGCCGGCCGGCGACGTCGAACGCGTGCTCGGCCACGCCGGGCACGCCGTGGTCGGTGACGTGACTGCCGAGGGTGTAGAGCAGCGTGTCGTACCCGAGCTCGCGGTCGGCCACGGCGACGACCTGGCGCTCGGGGTCGATCGCGGTGACCCGGCCAAGGCACAGCCGTATTCCCGTGCCAGCGAAGACATCGGCGAGCTGCGGCGCCGCGATCTGTTGCCCGGCCGCGAGTTGATGCAGCCGCAACCGCTGGACGAAGTCGGGCTCGGCGTTGACCACGGTGATGTCGATGTCCGCAGGGGACAGTCGGCGGGCCAGGTTCCCGGCGACGTAGGCCCCGGCGTAGCCGGCACCGAGAACGACGATGCGGTGTTTCATGGTGTGCTCCTGTCAGTTCGCTTGCTCCCGGTGAGCTGAGCGAGACAGCACCCCGATTACTGACAGGAGCCGCGTATGGCCTGAGTCACAGCGTGCTGCTCGCGACGCGGTCGAACGTCCCCGGCTCGTAGGAGCCGCCCTTGGTGCGCGTGATGACGAGGAGCCGGTTGGCGGCGTTGATCATGGCGACCAGGTAGAGCAGCGCGGCGATCTGGTCGTCGTCGTAGTGCTCGCGCACCCTGGCCCAGGTCTCGTCGGACACGCCATGGTGCGCGTCGCCGAGCCGGGTGCCCTCCTCGGCCAGTGCCAGCGCGGCCTGCTCGGCCTCGGTGAACACAGTGGACTCACGCCAGGCCGCGACCAGGTTGATCCGGACCGCGGGTTCCCCGGCGGCCGCCAGTTCCTTGGCGTGGGCGTCGACGCAGAAACCGCAGCCGTTGATCTGGCTGGCGCGCAGCTCCACCAGCTCCAGCGTGGACTTCGGCAGCGACGACTGCGTGATCGCCAGGCTGACGTTGGCGAACCGCTTGCCGATCCTGGCGCCGAGCTCGTTGTCGTTCAGGTTGAAACGGGGTTCCATGACGTCGTCCTGACTTCGTAGGTGAACCGAACGAACACGAGACGCCGGCGACCCGATCCCGCTGACAGCACGGCCACGTGAGGCGTGCCACAAACCCCCGGTGTCAGAGAACGACGATCCCCGGCGTCTGGTGGACGAGCGGCCGAGAGCGAACAGGAGTCACCCATGCCAAGCGACCCCGCGACCGAGGTGTTCGTCGCCCACCGCAACCTGTTGTTCACCGTCGCCTACGAGATGCTCGGCTCGGCCGCCGACGCCGAGGACGTCCTGCAGGAGACCTGGCTGCGGTGGACCGGCGTCGATCTGGACACGGTGCGCGACCGGCGCGCGTACCTGGTCCGGATCACCACCCGGCAGGCGCTCACCCGACTGCGCACGCTCGGTCGCCGCAGGGAGTCCTACGTCGGGCCGTGGCTGCCCGAGCCGCTGCTCACCGCGCCCGACGTGGCCGACGACATCGAGCTGGCCGACAGCGTCTCGATGGCGATGATGCTGGTGCTGGAGACTCTTACCCCGACCGAGCGGGCGGTGTTCGTGCTGCGCGAGGTGTTCGCGCTCGGCTACGACGAGATCGCCGAGGCCGTCGACAAGACCACGGCCGCGGCCCATCAGATCGCCCACCGGGCACGGGCACATGTCGCCGCCCGCCGGCCGCGTGGGGTTGCTTCCCCGGCCAGGACCCGGGAAGCGCTCGAGGCGTTCCAGCGGGCGGTCGAGACGGGTGATCTGCAGGGCCTGCTTGACGTTCTCGCGCCGGAGGTGGTGTTCCTGGGTGATGGCGGCGGGGTGGTGCGGGCCGCGCTGTCGCCGGTCGTGGGGGCCGACCGAGTGGCGCACCTGCTGGCCGCCAGCGAACTGGCCAGGGCGGCCGCCGAGGCGCCGTTGCGGCCGGTACAGGTCAACGGCTACCCGGCGCTGGTCCTGCGGCAGGCGGGCAAGGTCGACACCGTGGTGGCGGTGCGTGTCGACGACGGTCTTATCACCGGGCTCTACGCCGTGCGCAATCCGGACAAGCTGTCGCGCCTGGAGCGGGAGACCGCCCTGCACCGCTGAGCCGGCCAGTCACGCGGCGGAACCGGGTCAGAAGGGTGGTGGGTTGGGGTCGGCGATGGGCTCTGGTCGGTGGGGGTAGCGGTAACCCGCTGGGGTGACCCAGGTCAGGGTGCGTTCCTGGTCGCGGACTCGCCAGCCGCCAACGGTTTTGGCCCGGTGATGGCGCCGGCACGCGGGGTGAAGGTTGTCCCGGTTTGTCGGCCCGTCAGGGAACGGCCGCCGGTGATCGATATCGCAGCGATGCGCTGGCCGGACGCAGCCGGGCGCGGTGCAGGTGGGTAGCTCGGCGCGGACCTGGTCGCGCAACGCGGCTGGTGGGGTGTATTTGCGTCGGCCGACATCAACGGCTTGACCGGTCGCCGGATCGGTCAGGATCCGCCGCCAGGTGGCGTCGGTCTGCCCGGCGAGGACCAATGCCCGCTGCGCGGGCAGGTCACCGTAACCAGCCAACTGCGCGGGTGCGGTGGTAACACCGAGTGCGGTGGCGGCGGGCAGGGTGAGTTGCACGGTGACTTTGGCGTGTTCAAAGTCCTTGCCTGCCAACAGATCCAACGCGACATCCGCACGCAACTGATCAAGCGTGCGACCCTCAGCAGCGCCGGTCTCCTTCAGACGACGAGCGATCGCGTTCACCCGCTCATCAGCGAGGTGGACACGGTCGGCGGGGCCGTGGATGGTGAACGCGGCGCAGCCGTCCTCGGTCGGGTAGGCGTCGACTCGTCGTTCGGCCATCCGCTGCTCGTGCCGGCGTTGGATGGCGGAGGCGTCGACCCGGCGAATCACCCTACCCAACAACCGATTCAACGGAGCCGGCGCCAGATCCCCAGCCTGGGGAACCACTTCCGCTTCGACAGTGGCCGCGTCCTGATCAGACAACAGTGCGACCGCATCGGCGATCCTGCTCGCCCGATAGCTGTCGAACCGCCCCTGCTTCACCGCCTCCAACGTCAACGGAAGCCGGGCGGCCAGAGTGACCGCCAGATCGAGTCGGCGTTGCGCGGCACGAACCGACATCCCGAACAACGCCGCCACCTCCAACGCCGCGAACCTCTCATCCGCGTTCGCCGCGTAGGTAGCCAACTGCTCCAACGCATAACCCTCAGTCCGCCACGCCACCCGCTGCATCCCCAACGCAGTCGCCAACGGAATCCCCTGCAGGAGATCCCCTGACGGCACATCGATGACGGGAGCGAACATGCGTCCAGCTTACCCTCGAACTGGAGACTTTTCCTTGCCACAAAAGGGAATCACCTGATCGAGAGCGTTGTGACAGGACGTAGGTTCGGGCCTCGGCGCAGGAAGGTCTGCAGCGCTGCCGGAGTGAGTTCGAGGACCGGGCCGTGGGGGTTCTTGGAGTCGCGGGCGGCGGAGTGCCTGCCGTCGTTGGCGATCTCGACGCATTCGCCGTTGCCACTGCTGCGTGAACTCTTCCGCCATGCGGGCTGGTGATCGGTGTTCATCGAACAACGTCCTCCTTCAACTCGCGTGCGAGGTCGGCGATGAGGGACACCGAGTCGTTCGGGCTGGCCGCCACGGCGACGAGGGTGTCGAAGCTTGCGCGGAAGCGGCTGATCTCGTCATCTGATTCCAGGAAGAAGTCGCCAGCCATGCTGTCGATGTAGATCAGATCGGTGTCCATCGGGTCGGCGAACTCCAGGATCGAGAACTGACCGGGCATACCGGGATGCGCACCTCCAGAATACCGGATGACCTGGCAGGTGATGTTGGGCGCGTTGACCGCGCTGGCCAGGTGATCGAGTTGGCCAAGCATGACTTCGGGCCCGCCGACCACCCGGTGCAGCGCTGCCTCGTCCAGCACCGCCCAGAGCTTGAGCGGCGAGTCCTTGATGAGCACTGCCTGACGTCCCATTCGTGCGCTGACCCGGTCCTCCACCTCGTCCTCGGTGGCTGTGGGCAGCACGCCGCGGATGACCGCGCGCGCGTAGTCCTCGGTCTGGAGCAGACCGGGGACGAACAGCGATACGTAGTTGCGGACACAGTGCGCTTCGTCCTCGAAGCTGATGTAAGCGGCGTACTCCTCTGGCAGTGCCGCGTGATGCTGGCGGAGCCAGCCGGGGATCGTCGCGTCACGACAGAGGTTGAGCAAGTATTCGCGATGCTGCTTGCCGGCACCGTACAGGTCGAGCAGCGCGACAAGCGTCCGCAGTTGCGGACGCGTCCTGGCTCGTTCGATGCGGTACAGGGTCACGGTGTTGAGCCCGGTGCGTTCGCTGACGTCGTCCCTGGACAGGTTGGCGGCACTGCGAAGTCGGCGTAGCTCGGCGGCCAACCGGCGTAGCCGAACCGTTGGTGTCTGCCTTCTTTGCGTCACGATGATGGCCCCTTTCCGACGAGTTGGGTCCGGTCGAAGACGAACTCGACCGCGAACAATGCAATCTTGTGGAAGTGGATAAGCGGAGGCAGGATCACTTCCCAGGAGGACCAATTCTTACAGCGTGCGCCCAGCCACGAACGGGTTACCTCCGCTCACCCCGAAGGAGAAGACTGATGAGCCCCAACCCGCCCGAGGTGGCCTCGCTCGTGCTGGATATTCCGGACGACTGCCGAATGCGTGGTGAATTCACCGATGTCCAGCAACTGACGGGCGAGCGGGACATCCGCGTGGTCTTCGGCAACTCCGGCGACGCCATTCAGCTGCGGTTCGAGCGTCCGGCGCTGGTCCGCCTCGTCCAGTTGTCCGTGAATCTCCTGGCGCTGGGGCCAGGCGACGACGCGGAAGGCTCGTGACGGGTCAGGCGGTGAACCGGTTGGCCAGGTGGTCCTGGAGCCGAGCATGCCGGAACTGGTACACCGCACCGGCCCGGCGGAGCACCCCGCGCCGATAGGCGTCCTCCAGAAACGCCATCAACGCCCACGGCAACCGCCCGGTCAACGGCAGCCACACCCTGGCGAACACCACCCACCGCCCCCACGCCGTCATACACAGCGCGTACGCCAACCCGCCACCAAGCCCGCCGATCAATCCGACCGCCGTCCCGAACGTGGCATTCCAGGAAAACCTGACGCCGAACAGATGCTCCGGCGGCAACAGTCGCCCAAGCTCGGCCACCACCCACAGCGCGAACGCCACGATGACCGCGAACGTGGGCACGAACACCGCCAACTGCACTGCCACCGCCGTCCGGTTGGCGCGCAACAACTCCGCCGGATCACTGGCCGACCGGACGGCCAACGGCGTCTCGTACATGGCCATCAGACCGAGTACCAGCGCCGCGGCCAGGCCGAGCACCAACCCGAACACCGCCGCGTCCACCAACACCAGGGCGGGCTTGGCCGTGAACCCCGGCCGTAACGCGCGCACCAGCTCACGGAGGAAACCGAGCGAGACCCCGACGAGCAGCCCGACCACGAACCCGATCTGCACCCGGGTCACGACCCGTCTGCGGGTCTGCCCGGTTCCCCGCCGGATCCGGAGGCGCACCCTGGCCGGCTCCACCGTCGCACCATGTGACCTGGTCATGATCCGCTGCGCGACCGCCAGGGCCGTGCCGAACACCAGCCCGAGCGCGGCCCCGACCATGAAGGTCGGCCCGCCGAAGCCCAACAGCGCGCCCTCGACCGCGATGTCCACGCCCGCGATCACCAGCGCCGCGACGAACGCCAGCACGAGCGTGTTCGCCGGCCCGCGCACGCCGAGCTGCCACCACGCGAGGTCGTGGGTGCCCAGCCGGTTCAGGTGGTGGGCCAGGTATCCCAGCCAGTGTCCTGCCCGGTCGGCGTCGACCTGGGGCCGTGCGCGGTACACCGCCGGCACGAAGTCACCGAGCAGGTGCTCCTCGATCGCCGCCGCGGTGGGGAAGCGGTCGGTGTCGAGCAGTTCGGCCGCGTCGTGGTCGGGGGTGTCGCTGTAGACGGTCCGCGCGAGCCCGACCATCAGCGGGGTCGCCAGCACCTCGGCGAGCGCGGAGTCCGGCCGCTCGCGCAGCGAGGTCAGGACCGGCTCCCAGACCGTGCCGCCGCGGCCCGCCTTGCGGGTGGTCCTCGGCAGGTAGTCGGCGAGGTCGGTCAGCGTCAGGTCGGTCAGCTCGACCCCGCCGGCCGCGGTCAGCACGTCGGTGCCGGCCACCGCCCCGGCGTACTCGGCCACCCGGCTGGTCAGCAGCATCGGCAGGGCGGTGCCGTTGAGCGCCTCCAACGCCGCCCGGTGCAGGCCGTCGGCGAGCTCGTCGAAGCCGTCCAGCACGGGCAGCACCCGGCCGGCCTCGACCAGCGCGGCGGCCAGGGTCGAGCCGTTCGGGCCGGGGGCGCTCAGGCCGGGGTGGTCGCGCACCAGCTGAGCGGCCAACCAGTCCCGCAGGTCGGTGGTGGTCGGGTTCCAGGTGCCAAGGCCGAAGATCACCGGCACCGGGTCGGTCGCGGTCCGCGTCGGCAGCAGGTCCAGGACGAACCGCAGCGTCAGGATCGTCTTGCCGGAGCCCGCGCGGCCGAGCACGACCAGCCGGCCGGACGGGATCCGCCGGTAGACCTGCACGATCTGGTCCAGCCGGCCGGTCAGGTCGAGCGCCTCGGGCGCGGTGCCGGCCTGCGCGCGGCGGATGTTGGCCCAGGAGTCGGTCAGCTCGGTCCTGGCCGCTCGCCAGCGCACCGGCAGCGGGTACGGGTCGTGCACCCGGCGCTGCTCCTCCTCGCGCTGCCAGCGGGCCCGCACCGCGTGCGCGAGCTCGTAGGCGGCGTCGGCGAGCCGGTCGTCGGCCGGTGGCGGCTCCGGTGCGGCGCCGTCGACGTGGCCGGCGGCGGCCAGCAGCGCGAGCCGGTCGGCGGCGTCGAGGTTGAGTGCGTCGGTGAGCTGGCGCACCGTGGCCACCCTCGGGTCGGCGCGTTCGCCGGTCTCCAGCGCGCGCACGGTGCGCACGCCCAGCCCGGAGCGGTCCGCGAGCGCCTCCTGGGTCAGCCCGGCCCGTAACCGCTGTTGCCGCAGCAACGCCCCGAACTGGCTGGTCACCAACACGCCCCTTAGTACCCGGCAGACCCCCCGGTGACCCTATCGAGGTCACCGGGAGGCCGGTCGGGTCAGGTCAGCGTGCTGACCGAAACTCCCGTCAGCTCTCACACAGCGCGGCGTCGATCACGTTGCCCCTGGTCGGCTCGGTCGTGTTGGTGACGTAGGCGTTGGTGACCAGGGAGGCGAACCGGCCGTCGTCGGTGACCATGGTGACCGAGCTGAACCCGCTGGTGACGTCCCCGGGGTGGCCCCACGCCCGGCCGCCGCAGGACAGGTCCAGGTACATCACGCCCAGCCCGAAGTCCTGCTGATGCGGGGTGGTCGTGCGCATCTGGGCGAGGGCGGCCGGGGACACGAGGTCCCCGCCCGCGAGCGCCAGCTGGAAGGTCGACAGGTCGGGCAGCGTGGAGTTGATCGCCCCCGCGGTGCCCAGGAACGACGGTTCCAGGGTGAAGGTGGTGTCGACCCAGAAGAAGACCGGGCCGAGCCGGCTGCCGACATAGCCGCGCGGGTGCGGCTCGGCCAGCGTCCGGTCGCCCGGCACCGGGTAGGTGGTCTCGCTGAGTCCGAGCGGCTCGCTGATCCGCTCGACGAGCGCCTGGTGGTAAGGCAGGCCGCCCACCCGCTCGATCAGCAGGCCGAGTATCTGGTAGCCGAGGTTGGAGTAGGCGAAGTCGGTGCCGGGGGCGAACAGCGGCGCCTGGGTCAGCCCCGCGCGGACCAGCTCGGCGAGGTCGTAGCCGCCCTCCGCGTTCACCTGGGGGTTGCTCGGGTCGCGCGGGACGCCGCTGGTGTGCTGGAGGAGCTGCCGAACGGTGATCAGGTTCGGGTCGTAGCCGTTGCCGGTGACCACGCCGGGCAGGTAGCGCTCGATCGGCTCGTCCAGTACCACCAGGCCCTCGTCGACCAGTTGCAGGACCAGCGTCGCGGTGAACGACTTGTTCTGGCTGGCCGCGCGGAAGTGGTCGGTCTCGGCGATCGGGCGGGTCGCCGGGCTGGTGGCCGAACCGCTGGTCAGGGTCCAGGAGCCGGTCGCGTCCCCGGCGTACACCGTGGCGCCGGGGCCGGCGTGGGTCAGGTACTGGTCCAGCACGGCCTGGGTCCGCGGGTGGTCGAGCGGCTGGGCGGCCGCGGGCGTGGCCAGCGCCGGCACGCCCGCCGCGACCATGGCCGAGACCATGGTGGTGGCCAGCAGCCAGCCGCCGAGCTTGGTGGTCATCGAGTCCCCATTCCTCCGGCCCCGGGCGGAGCCGGCCTCGAGTGAGGCTCGTCCGCCTGGGGCCGGGCGCACCAGGCCAGCGACCGGCAATGCCGTGCCGGTCGCCGTGACCTGGTGCGCTCAGAGGCCGATGAGGGTTGCCAGCCGGTCGGTGTGGGTGTCCGCGTCGCCGAAGGCGAGTGCGGCGGCGATGGCGTGCCGGGTGTGGAAGTGCAGGTCGTGCTCGGCGGTGAAGCCGATCGCGCCGTGCACCTGGTGGCCCAATGCGCAGACCCGTTGATAGGCCTCGCTGACCCAGCTCTTGGCGACCGCCACCTCGGTGTCCGCGGCCAGCCCCCGGCCGAGCCGCCAGCAGGCCTCGTAGGCGACGAACCGGGCGCCGAGCACGTCGATCGCCATGTTCGCGCAGTGGTGCTGCACCGCCTGGAAGGACCCGATCGGCTTACCGAACTGGGTGCGCTGGGTGGCGTAGTCGACGGTCTGGTCGAGCACCGCCTGCGCGCCGCCGACCATCTCCGCGCACACCGCCGCCGCGCCGAAGGCCGCGACCAGCGCGGGATCGACGTCCACCGGTGGGGGCAGTCGGCCAAAGCGCACCCGGTACTTCGGGTCCAGGCCGATCACGTCCACGCGCTCGACCTCGAGGTCCGTCGCGGCCACCACGTGCACCCCGGCCTGGCTGGTGACCACGAACCCGTCGGCCGCCGCGGCGTAGGGGACCAGCTCGGCGACGTCGTCCGGTCCGGTGATCGTGGCCGGCGTGTACACCTGGCCGGCCGACACGTGCGCGCGCACCGAGGGCACCGCCATCGCGCACACCAGCGACGAGGTGAACGGCGTGGGTACGGCGAACCGGCCGAACTCCTCGACCAGCAGGCAGGCCTCGAGGAACCCGCCGCCGAGCGAGTCGTCGAAGGCGAGCCCGGTCCAGCCGAGCTCGACGATCTCCCGCCACAGCGTCGTGGAGTACCCCGCGGGCTCGCTCGCCACGTGTCTGGCGGTCGCCTCGGTGTGGTCGGCGAGGAACTCCCTTGCCGTGCGCTGGATCAGCTCCTGGTCCTCGGTGAGCGTGAGATCCATCAGTGCGGTCCCGGCGGGATCTTGTCCGAGCGCACCCACACCCCCGGCCGCTCCTCCCAGAACAGCTGCACCAGCACGCCGCCGGTCTGCTTGGGGTGGACGAAGGTGTGTTTCCACGCGGCGCCGTCGGTCACCCCGGACTCCTCGTCGAAGGTGTTCAGCCCGTGGTGCTCGCACGCGGCCAGCGCGCCGGCCCAGTCGGCGACCTGGAAGGTGACGTGGTGGGCGGCGGGACCGTTGCGGGACAGGAACTTCTCGATGAACGAGTCCTCGCCGCGGGGCATGATCACCTCCCAGCAGATGCTCGACCCCGGCACGTTGAGCACCAGGTCGGCCATGTCCTCGTGTTCCTCGTCCGCGGTGCGCCACACCTGCACGAACCCGGCCAGGTCGGCATACCAGGTGGCCAGCTCGTCGCGGTCGCCGAAGGCCTGGCAGATGTGGTCGAGCGCGACCACACCGAGTGCCGGTCCGTCCACAGTGGAGGGTGGGATCGGGGTGGGCGAGTCGTCGCCGCACATGGCCAGCGTGCCGGGGCCGCGCAGTCGCCACAGCACGCCGGCGCCGTGTTCGGGCGGGGTCAGCGAGGCCTCGGCCCACTTGCCAGGCACGCCGTCGGTCACCTTCAGGCCGCGTTCGGTCAGCTCGACCAGCGCCGCGTCCAGGTCGGGGACCTCGGCGCCGACGTGGTGCAGGCCCGGCCGGCCGCCGTGGTCGTCGAGCCAGGTCTGGAGGGGTGAGGTGTCGTCGGTCGGGGCGAGCACCAGCCAGGCGTGTCCCCAGCTGCCGGGGATCTCCAGCCGCACGCCCTTGGTGCCGGCAGTCGGATTGTCCCAACTGGACACCGGCTGGAAGCCGAACACCCTGGCCAGCAACGAGACCTGCGCGTCGAGGTCGGGCACCACCTGGGCGACGTGATCAATCCGGTAGATACGCATGGAATCTCCTGGTTTGCTACTGGTCAGCTGGGGTGTGGTTCGATCCAGTCGTACCAGTAGGTTTGCATCGGTTCTCCTGGTCAGCTTGGGTGCGGTTCGATCCAGTCGTACTCGTTGTCCACGAGTTCCTTGACCAGCCGCAGGTTGTAGCGGTTCATCGCGGCGATCCGCTCGGCGAGCGCGCCGACCTGCTTGTCGAACTCCTCGGCCGGGAACACGCTATTGACCAACCCGATCTCCAACGCCCGCGCCGGGTCCAGCCGGATGCCGGTGAACAGCATCTCCTTGGCCCGCGCCTTGCCGACCCGCCGGGGCAGCCGCTTCACCCCACCCCAGCCGGGGGCCGAGCCGCCGAAGGCCGGCTGGTCGGGATCCGGCTTGCCGTCCATGAACTTCGGTTGGTAGGGCGGCCGCGCGGACAGCGTGATCTCGACCAGGCCCAGCTTCGCGTTGTCCGCGCACACGATGAAGTCGGCCGCCAGCGCCAGTTCCAGCCCGCCGCCGACCGCGTAACCGTGCACCGCGGCGATCACCGGGATCGAGGTCCGCTCGATCAGCGCGAAGGTCTTCTCGCCCAGCCTGCCCTGTTCGATCCGTTCGGCGGGGGTCAGTCCTTCCGACCAGGCGACGTCCATGCCGGCGCAGAACGCGCGCTCGCCCGCGCCGCGCAGCACCGCGACGTGCACGTCGGTGTCCTCGTCGAGTTCGGTGAAGACGGTGCGCAGCTCGGTCATCGACGCCGGGGTCAGCGCGTTCAGCTTGTCCGGGCGGTCGAGGGTGACCCAGGCGACGCGGTCCTCGATCCGTACGTCCAGGGTTTCGTTGGACATGTGCTCCTTCTCCCGACGGGGTGTCAACTTCTGGGTAGGCCGAGGCCTCTGGTGGCGATCACGTTGCGTTGGATCTCCGTGGTGCCGCCGAGGAACGTGGCGGCCACGGAGTCGAGCCGGAGGTGGGTGAACGCGGCACCCAGTGGCGCGTCGGTGCGTTGCCACAGTTCGGCGAACGCGCCGAACGCCTGCGCGCCGGTGCGCGCGATCCGCCCGGCGAGCTCCGCGCCGAACAGCTGGTTCACCGACGCCTCATACCCTGGCACACCGCCGGCGGCCTGTTTGGACACGGTGTAGCGGGCGAGGTTGTACAGCACCCGCATCTCCGCGTAGCGCCTGGCGATCTCGTGCCGCAGCCCGGCGGTGTCCTGGCGGAGATAGGGCCGCGCCTGGTCGCTGTTCACGTACTTGACCAAAGAGGACAGTGCGTGCTCGAACTTGACGGTGGCGCCGATGCCGGCCCGTTCGAACGACAGCGCGGTCATCGCGACGTACCAGCCGCGGTTCTCCTCGCCGACCCGGTTGGCCACCGGCACCCGCGCGTCGTTGAAGAACACCTCGGCGAAGGGCACGTCGCCCCGGATGTCGGTGATCGGGCGGACGGTCACGCCCTCGGTCCTCGTGTCCACCAACAGGAACGTGAGTCCCTTGTGGCGGGGGGTGTCGGGGTCGGTGCGGACCAGGACGAACAGCCAGTCGGCGTACTGGCCAAGCGAGGTCCACACCTTCTGTCCGGTCACCACGTAGTGGTCCCCGTCGCGGACCGCGCGGGTGCGTACCGACGCCAGGTCCGAACCGGACTCCGGCTCGGAGAAGCCCTGCGCCCAGGTCCGCTCGCCGCTGGCGATCGGCGGCAGGTGCTCGGCGCGCTGCTCGTCGGTGCCCGCGTCGAGCACGGTCGGGCCGAGCAGGAACGCGCCGATGCCGTTCACCGTCGGCACCCGCGCGCGCATCATCTCCTCCTGCAGGACGAACTCCAGCGACGCCGACAGCCCCGCCCCGCCGTACTCGGTCGGCCAGTGCGGCGTGATCCAGCCGCGCTCGGCCAGCGCCCGCGCCCAACTCAGCGCCCCGGTCCGCCGTGCCGGGTCGTCGCTGACCCGGTCGGCCGGCCAGTTGTAGCCCCAGACGTCCTCCGGCTCGAGGCTGTGCTCGGCCGCGGCGTCCGGCAGGTAGCTCGCGGGGAAGTGCTCGGTGACGAAGGCCCGCACCTGTTCCCGGAACGCGGCCTCCTCGGGAGTGTCCTCCCAGTTCATAGTGTCCTTCCTACCCTGCCTGCGGTCGCTGGGTCGCCTCGCGGTCCCATGTGGACGGTGTGATGCCGTGGTCGCCCTCGGCGCGCAGCCGGTACTTGGCGACCTTGTCGGTCGGGGTGCGGGGGAGCGCGTCGATGAACTCGACATAGCGCGGCACCATGAACCCCGGCAGCCGCTCGACGCAGAACTCGATCAGCTCCGTCGCGTCGAGCGTGGCGCCGGGGCGCAGCACCACCGCCAGCTTCACGTCCTCGTCCTCGAGTTCGGACGGCACCCCGATGGCCGCGCTCTCCAGGATGGCCGGGTGCAGGTTGACCTCGCACTCCAGGTCGAAGGCGGAGATGTTCTCGCCCCGGCGGCGGATGGAGTCCTTCATCCGGTCGAGGAAGTAGAAGTAGCCGTCCTCGTCGCGCCACATCTTGTCGCCGGTGTGGAACCACAGGTTGCGGAAGGTCTCCGCGGTCGCCTCCGGGGCGCCGTAGTAGCCGGAGGTGATCACGAACGGCTGTTTTGGCCGCAGCACCAACTCACCCGGCTCCCCGGGGGCCACCGCGCGGTCGTGCTCGTCGACCACCTCGGCGTCGAACCGTTCCGAGTGGACGGTGCCGCACGAGCCGACCCGCCACTGCCCGTAGGGGCTGCCGATGGCGATGCCGGCCTCGGTGCTGGTGTAGGTCTCCACCGCCCGTACCCCGAACCGTTGGCGCAGCGGCTCGTCGAGGGCCGACTTGCCCATGTAGAACATCTCGAGTGGATGGTCGTGGTCGGCGTCGGTCGGCGGCTGGTTGAGCAGGATCGGGATCATGGAGAACACGCTCATCGCGACCCGCGCGTCGAAGTACCGCACGTCGTCCCAGAACCGGGACGCGCTGAACTTCTCCACCACGGCCAGCGCGCCGCCGGACAGCAGCGCGGACATCATCCCGTCCCACAGCCCGGCGGCGTGGAACAGCGGCAGCGGGCAGTAGATCGTCTTGCCCCACCGGTCGAGGTAGTTCAGCGAGTCGTAGGCGCAGGTGAGCGCGAGCGCGTGCGAGCACATGGCGCCCTTGGACGGCCCGGTGGTGCCCGAGGTGTACATGATCGCCTGCAGGTCGGCGAACACGACGCCGGCGCGGGGCTCCTCGTCGCCGTGTTCGAGCAGGCTGGCGAAGGACACCGCCGGCCGGTCCGGCAGGCGGTGTGGATTGAACGGGCCTTCGGTCTCGTTGTCGCGCACCACGAACCCGGTCAGGCCGGGCAACCGGTCGACGACCGGCGACAGTCTGTCCACATAGGACGAGTCGACGATCATGACGGTCGAGTCCGAGCTGAACAGCACGTGCCGCAGCAACTCGCCGCGCAACGCCGTGTTCACCGGCACCGCGACCGCCCCGATCCGAGCGAGCGCGAAGATCACCGGCACGAACTCCGGACAGTTCGGTAACATCACCGCGACGTGATCGCCCTTGCCGACGCCTCGCGAGATCAGCCCCTGGGCCACCCGGTTGGCCATCGTGTGCACGTCGCCGTAGGTCAGCTCGCCGTCCCGGAACTTGAGGAACGGCGCTGACCCATGGGTTTCCGACCGTGACCGGAGTATGTCGCCGAGTACGAAGCTCTCCAACGTCCCCTTGCGCATCACACCTCCGCCTGGCGCCCCCGCACGCCAGGCGGCACGCACCGCCCTAGCAGCCGAGGCTTGCACCGGTCATCCATCCGAACACGAATCGGACGGCGGCGCCACCCTCGGGTGATCTCTGCCTCGTACCAGCAGAGTGATTGCCGCAGGTCAGCGTGGTGCTCGGCGGCCCATAGCGCTGATCATGAGCCAGGTGTAGTCGACGAAGTCCGGGTCCCGGTAGGCCGCGTAGGCCTCGGCGAGGTCCTGTTCGGTGACCGCGCCGCGCTCCAGCGCGGTCGCCTCGATCAGCCGCAGGGTGGCGGCCATCCAGCGGGCCATCAGCGAACCGCCGCGGATGGCCACGGAGTGCCCCTCGGCGTGGCAGTCGACCAGCCCGGCGCGCTCCAGCGGCACCGGCATGGCGCGCGCCCACAGCGGGTCGGTGCCCACCGACGCGCCGAGCACCTCGCCGAGCACCCGCAGACAGCGGCCGACCGCCGGCACACTGGACATGTCCGGCGCCGGGCTCGCCGACTCGACTAATAACCAGCCGCCTGGTCTGAGCCAGGACGTCATGCGCGCCAACGCCCTGTCCCGCTCGACGACGTGTTCGAGCACCTTGCGCGTGTGGATCAGGTCGAACTCGCCGGGTGCCTCGTCGACGGTCACGTCGTGGCGCAGCACGCGGATGCCGATATCGGCCAGCGGGGTGAGGAAGTCGGTGCTCATGTCGGTCGCGGTGACGTTGTCCGCGCCGGCGCGCTCGGCGAGCATCCTGGCCACCGACCCCGCGCCCGCGCCGACCTCGAGGCAGTGCCAGCCGGGTCTGACGCCGGCCTGGTCGAGCAGGCGGGCGCTGAGGGGATCGAACACATCCTGCAACATCCGCAGCCGCTCGTGCTCGGTCGGCGCGGTGGTGTCGACGTAGGTGGTCCAGTTCGGAGTTTCAGTCTGGGACATGGCCGCGCATGATAAAGGTCACACCCCGGTGTCGAGTATCAACGCTCGGTAATGGGAGGTCGCGGTTCGTACTCGTCGCAGGTCACGTTTACATCGGATGTCCAACTGCTTAGAGTCCGAGACCAACGGACATTAGGCTTCGGCGCGACGAGCTGTGTGTGCCTGGACGGGAGTGAACGTCTTGCGGTTGATGCGAGTGGGTGCGGCCGGTGCCGAGCGTCCGGTGGTGCGCGACCGGCTGGACCGGGCGTTCGACCTGTCCGGGCTGACCGACGACACCGACGGGCCGTTCCTCGCCGAGGACGGCATCGCGCGGGTCCGGGAGGCGCTGGCGGCCGGCTCGCTGCCCGAGACCTCGATCGACGGCGAGCGGATCGGGCCGCCGATCGCCCGGCCGTCATCGGTGATCTGCGTCGGCATGAACTACGCCGCGCACGCCGCCGAGTCCGGCGCGGCGCCGCCCGCCCAGCCGGTGGTGTTCTTCAAGCACCCCAACACCGTCGTCGGCCCCTATGACGAGGTGCTGGTGCCCCGCGGCGCGCAGAAGGTCGACTGGGAGGTCGAGCTCGGCGTGGTGATCGGGCGCCGCGCCAGGTATGTCGACGTGGCCGACGCGCTGTCCTATGTCGCCGGCTACACCATCTCCAACGACGTCTCCGAGCGGCACTTCCAGCTCGACCCGACTGTCTCAGGTGGACAGTGGGGCAAGGGCAAGTGCTGCGAGACGTTCAACCCGCTCGGCCCGTGGCTGGTGCCAGCCGACCAGCTCGACCCGGGGTCGCTGCGGCTGCGGTCGTTCGTCAACGGCGAGCCGCGCCAGGACTCGACCACCGAGGACATGCTCTTCGGCGTGGCCGAGCTGGTGGCCCACATCAGCCAGTTCATGGTGCTCGAGCCGGGCGACCTGCTCAACACCGGTACGCCGGAGGGCGTCGCGCTCTCGGGCCGGTTCCCGTACCTTTCGGTCGACGATGTCATGGAGATCGAGATCGACGGACTCGGCCGGCAGCGTCAGGTGCTCGCCAAGGCCTGAGCTCCGACCTGGTCGGTCAGCCGGGAGGGGAGCACGGGTGAGACACCGTCAGTCAACTTCGGGAACAAACTCATCCCGAGTGCCTCCCAACCGCACCTCAGGGGAACGTGACGCAACCCAGCCACAAGTACGCGACCAACCCGCACCCGTCCTCCCCGACGCAACCAACACATTGAAGCGCGGGGTGGCGGTACAGCGGGTGGCGCTGATGGCCACCTGTCTGACGGACACGTTGTTCCCGGACACCGCGCGGGCGGTGGTCCGGCTGCTGGAGCGGCTCGGCTGCGTGGTGGAGTTCCCGCCGGACCAGACCTGCTGCGGCCAGATGCACTACAACACCGGCTACCGCCGCCAGGCCACCACGCTCGCGCGCCGCACGGCGAAGGCCTTCGCCGGCCAGGACGCGGTGGTCGCGCCGTCCGGCTCGTGCGCCGGCATGGTCCGCGAGCTCTACCCCGGCCTGCACCGCTCGACGGTCCAGGTCGCCGGGCGGACCTACGAGCTGTCGGAGTTCCTGGTCGACGTGCTCGGGGTGACCGACGTCGGGGCGTACTTCCCGCACCGGGTCACCTACCACCCGACCTGCCACTCGCTGCGCGTGCTCGGCGTGGGGGACAAGCCGCTGCGGCTGCTGCGCGCGGTGCGCGGGCTGGACCTGGTGGAGCTGGCGGAGCCGGAGTCCTGTTGTGGGTTCGGCGGCACGTTCGCGATCAAGAACGCGGACACCTCGACGGCCATGCTCGCCGACAAGATGCGCGACGTGCTCGACACCGGCGCCCGGGTGCTCACCGCGGGGGACAACTCCTGCCTGATGCACATCGGCGGCGGGCTCTCCCGGCTCAACACCGGGGTGCGCGCGCTGCACCTGGCGGAGATCCTGGCCAGCACGGAGGAGGAGCCATGGGCCCCAACCCGGTGACCCGGCCCGGCAGCCAGGTTTTGATTGTGGCCTGGATGCTGGCCAGCACGGAGGAGGAGTCATGGGCCGTAACCCGGTGACCTGGCTCGGCAGCCCGACTTTTCCGGCGGCCGCGCGTACCGCGCTGGCCGACGTGCAGCTGCGGGGCAACCTCGCGCACGCCACCGGCACGATCCGCACCAAGCGGGCCGCAGCGGTGGCCGAGTTGCCCGACTGGGAGCGGTTACGGCTGGCCGGCGAGGCGATCAAGGACGAGGTGCTCGCCGACCTGGACGGCTATCTGACCCGGCTGGAGGCGCAGGTCACCGCGCGCGGGGGCGTGGTGCACTGGGCGCGGGACGCCGCCGAGGCGAACGAGATCGTGCTCGGGCTGGTGCGGGACGCCGGGGCCGACGAGGTGGTCAAGGTCAAGTCCATGGCGACCGCGGAGATCGGTCTCAACGAGGCGTTGGCAGCGGGTGGCGTAACCGCGATCGAGACGGATCTCGCGGAACTCATCGTGCAGCTCGGCGACGATCGTCCGTCACACATTCTGGTACCCGCGATCCACCGCAACCGTGCGGAGATCCGCGACATCTTCCGGGCCACCATGCCGCACGCCGCGGACGTGTCCGACCGGCCGGCCGAGCTGGCCGAGGCCGCGCGGGCGCACCTGCGGCGCAAGTTCCTGTCGGCGAAGGTGGCGATCTCCGGCGCGAACTTCGCGGTCGCCGACACCGGGTCGGTGGTGGTGGTCGAGTCGGAGGGCAACGGGCGGATGTGCCTGACCCTGCCGAGGACGCTGATCACCGTGATGGGCCTGGAGAAGGTCGTGCCGAGCTGGCGGGACCTGGAGGTGTTCCTGCAGCTGCTGCCGCGCTCGTCGACCGCGGAGCGGATGAACCCGTACACGTCGGTGTGGTCGGGGGTCACGCCCGGCGACGGCCCGCGCGAGTTCCACCTGGTGCTGTTGGACAACGGCCGCACCGCGACGCTCGCGGACCGGGTCGGCCGGCAGGCGCTGCGGTGCATCCGGTGTTCGGCGTGCCTGAACGTGTGCCCGGTCTACGAGCGGACCGGCGGGCAGGCCTACGGCTCGGTGTATCCGGGTCCGATCGGCGCGATCCTCACCCCGCAGCTGGGGGCGGGCACCGACGATCCGCGCACGGCGGCGTTGCTGCGGTCGTTGCCCTTCGCCTCGTCGTTGTGTGGCGCCTGTTACGAGGTGTGCCCGGTGCGGATCGACATTCCCGAGGTGCTGGTGCATCTGCGGGAGCGGTCGGTGAGCGCCAAGGCGCCGTACGACCCGGAGGGGGTGGCGATGGCGGCGGCGTCCTGGGTGATGGCGCGACCGCGGCCGTTCCGGCTCGCGCAGTGGCTGCTGGGGCGGCTGCGGCTGGTGGCCAGGGGCGGGCGGATCAGCAGGTTGCCGTGGCCGGCGTCGCGGTGGACCAACTCGCGGGACGTGCCGGCGCCGCCGCCGGAGACGTTCTCGGCGTGGTGGCGGCGGACCCGTGGCTGACGCGCGGGACATCGTCCTCGGCCGGATCCGGGCGGCGCTGGCCGACCGGCCGGTGGCGCCCGAGGTGCCAAGGGACTACGAGCAGGCGCGGGACGTCGGTGACGTGGTGGCGTTGTTCGCCGAGCGGGTCGCCGACTATCGCGCGGTGGTGCGTCGGGTGCGGGGCGATGAGCTGTACGCCGAGATCGAGGCGTCGCTGCTGGCGCGCGGGGCCGGCCGGCTGGTCGCGCCGGCGGACCTGCCGGGGGAGTGGCGGGTGGCGGAGGTGGTCTGGTCGCTGGACGGGCCGCTGTACCCGTTGTCGATCGGGGCGCTTGACCTGGCGGACGGGGTGTTGACCGGGTGCGCGGTGGCGATCGCGGAGACCGGCACGATCGTGTTGGACGCGGGGGAGGCGCAGGGCAGGCGGGCGTTGACGCTGGTGCCGGACTATCACCTGTGTGTGGTGCGGGTGGACCAGATCGTCGGCACCGTGCCCGAGGCGCTCGCGCGGCTGGACCCGGTGCGGCCCTTGACGTTCATCAGCGGGCCGTCGGCGACCAGTGACATCGAGCTGGACCGGGTGGAGGGCGTCCACGGCCCCCGCAACCTGGAAGTCCTCGTCGTCAGCTAGCTCGCACCGCAGCGAAGGGACCCTTCGCTGCGGGTGGCGGCTGCACTGATCGGATCAATGGTGGGGTCGGGTGGTGGGTGTGCTGGATTCTGGGGGTCGGATCGGGTATACATCGGATGTCTGATCGTGGTGTGTGGGAAGGGGGCGCGGCCGTGGCGCGCATTGTCGGCCTGGACGTGCTCGATGTGCGGTTCCCGACGTCGCGGGAGCTGGACGGGTCGGACGCGATGAACCCCGACCCCGACTACTCGGCGGCCTACGTCGTGCTGCGCACCGACGAGGGGCCGCACGGCTACGGGCTCGCGTTCACCATCGGCCGGGGCAACGACGTGCAGGCCGCCGCCATCCGCGCGCTCGGGCACCTGGTCGTCGGACGGTCCACTCCGGACACCGCGGCCGAGTTGGCCGCGTTGTCGGCCGAACTGGTCGGCGACTCGCAGTTTCGCTGGCTGGGTCCGGAGAAGGGCGTCGTGCACATGGCGGTCGGCGCGGTGGTCAACGCCGCGTGGGACCTCGCCGCCCGGCGCGCCGAGCGTCCACTGTGGAGTTTCCTGGCGGCGATGACGCCGGCGGAGATCGTCGGCCTGGTCGACTTCCGGTACCTGACCGACGCGCTGACCGAGCAGGAGGCGCTGGACATCCTGCACGCGGCGCAACCGGGCCGAGCGGCACGCGCGGAGCACCTGCGCACCGCCGGCTACCGCGCGTACAACACCAGCGCCGGCTGGCTCGGCTACCCCGACGAGAAGCTGGTGCGGCTGGCCAAACAGGCGGTGGTCGACGGGTTCGGCATGCTCAAGCTCAAGGTCGGTGCCTCGGTCGAGGACGACGTGCGGCGGTTGCGGCTGGCCAGGGAGGCGGTCGGCCCGGATGTGCGGATCGCGGTGGACGCCAACCAGCGGTGGGATGTCGGGGTGGCCGTCGAGTGGATGCGCGCGCTGGCGCCGTATGACCCGTACTGGATCGAGGAGCCGACCTCGCCCGACGACGTGCTCGGTCACCGGGCGATCGCCGAGGCCATCCGGCCGGTGCGGGTGGCGACCGGGGAGCACGTGCACAACCGGGTGATGTTCAAGCAGTACCTGACCGCCGGCGCGCTCGACGTGCTGCAGCTCGACGCGGCGCGGGTCGGCGGGGTGAACGAGAACGTGGCGATCCTGTTGCTGGCGGCCAAGTTCGGCGTGCCGGTGTGCCCGCACGCCGGTGGGGTCGGGTTGTGCGAGCTGGTGCGGCATCTGGCGATGTTCGACTACGTCGCGGTGTCCGGCACCGACGCCGACCGGGCGATCGAATGGGTCGACCATCTGCACGAGCACTTCACCGATCCGGCGGTCGTGCGCGGCGGCCGGTACCTGGCGCCGAGCGAGCCGGGCTTTTCCGCGCGGATCCGTGATGAGAGTCTGGCGCGGTACGCCTTTCCCGACGGTCCGGAGTGGAGTTCGGCATGAGCTTCGATGGGTTACGTGCGGTGGTCACCGGTGGCGCGTCCGGTATCGGCCGCGCGACGGCGAGCGAGTTGGCGGCCAGGGGGGCGCGGGTGGCCGTGCTCGACCTGACGCCCGAGGTCGACGAGCCGCTGGTCGGTTTCCGGTGCGACGTCGCGAATGACGCCGAGGTGACCAGCGCGGTCGCGGCGGCGGCCGAGGCGTTGGGCGGGATCGACGTGCTGGTGAACAACGCCGGCATCGGCGCGCAGGGCGACGTCACCGCCAACGACGACGCCGAGTGGCACCGGGTGCTGGACGTGAACGTGCTGGGGATGGCACGGGTGACCAGGGCCGCGCTGCCGCAGCTGCGGGCATCGGGGTCGGCGGCGGTGGTCAACACGTGTTCGATCGCGGCGTGGCAGGGGCTGCCGAACCGGGTGCTGTACTCGGCGAGCAAGGGTGCGGTGCTCGCGATGACCCTGGCGATGGCGACCGATCACCTCGAGGACGGGATCCGGGTCAACTGTGTGTGTCCGGGGACCGCGGACACGCCGTGGATCGGGCGGCTGTTGGCGGCGGCGGAGGATCCGGCGGCCGAGCGGGCGGCGCTGGCGGCACGGCAGCCGATGGGCCGGCTGGTGACCGCCGAGGAGGTCGCGCAGGCGATCGTGTATCTAGCCAGCCCGTTGTCGAGCTCGACCACCGGCACGGCGCTGGCCGTGGACGGCGGGATGTACGGCCTGCGCCCCCGCCCGAGGACCTGACGTGTCCACTCGTGGACGAGGTTGTCCACAGCCCACCGCCACCGCCCCGAAACCGTCGGCCCAACCAACTAGAGTGGAAATCGGGGGGCCCCCGCGCGCCGAGGGCAGGTTGACTCGGCCGGGTGATGCGCACGGGCCGGTCTGGTCGGGTGGTGTGGACAGGCCGGTCTGGTCGGGCGGCGTGCGCAGGCTGGTCTGGTCGGGCGGCGTGCGAAGGCGGGCTTCCGGCGCGAGTGGGCGTGCCTGGCCGGGCTGTATGGGCTGGCCGGGTGGTGTGGGTTGGCCGGCGTTGCCGCGCGAGGCCGGACCGGCGGGCTCAGCCCTCGTCGGCGCCGCCGAGGGCGTCGCGCAGCCACTGCTCGACCCCGGCCACGTGCACCGTCGCCCACGAGCGGGCCAGTTCGGGCTCGTGCGCGGCGATCGCCTCGTAGATGGCGCGGTGCTGCTCCCTGGTCTTGGCCACCGCGCCCTCCTGGGTCAGCCCGCGCCAGATCCGCGCCCGCGTCGTCGGCCCGGACAGGCTGTCGATCAGCGAGCACAACACCGGGTTGCCGGACCCGAGGGCGATCCGCCGGTGGAACTCCAGGTCGTTGGCCACCAGCGCCTCGACCGTCGGCGACTCGTCCAGGCCCTCCAGCAACGTGGCTAGCTCGGCGATGTCGGCATCGGTCATCCGCAGCGCGGCCAGCGCGGTGGCCGCGGGCTCCAGGATCTGGCGCACCGCCAGGAAGTCGAGCACGGTGTCGTCGCGGTGGAAGTCGACCACGAAGGTCATCGCGTCCAGCAGCAGCTTGGGCTCGAGGCTGGTCACGTACGTGCCGTCGCCCTGGCGCACGTCCAGCACCCTGATCAGGCACAGCGCCTTGACCGCCTCCCGCAGCGAACTGCGCGACAGCCCCAACCGGCTCGCCAGGTCCGCCTCCTTCGGCAGCCGGTCGCCTGGCGTCAGCTCGCCAGAGATGATCATGCCTTTGATCTTGTCGATCGCTTCGTCGGTGACCGGCATGGCACGACCCTTTCCACAGACCTCGGATGTTTCCCGGCTCAGCGTGCCACGAATGGAGGCCTGATGCGTGTTGCTCTGCACACTCGGCTCAAGCCTGGCAAGGAATCCGAGTACGAACAGGTGCACGCGGTGATCCCGGGCGAACTGGACGTCGCCCTGCGCGACGCGGGCGTTACGTCCTGGCGCATCTGGCGCGACGGCCCCGACCTGTTCCACGTCGTCGAGGTCGAGGACTACGCCGCGATGCGCGCCGCGCTGCGCGACCACCCGGCCAACGTCGCCTGGCAGTCCAGAATGGCCCGACTACTGGACATCGAGGACGACTACACCGGCACCGACCATGGCCTGTCACTGGTCTGGGAACTGCCATGACCGGTACCTCGCTTGGCCTTGGCTGCGCGCAGCTGGGCAACCTCTACCGCGCGATGTCCGACGAGACCGCCGCCCAGATCGTGGACACCGCCTGGACACACGGCATCCGCTACTTCGACACCGCCCCGCACTACGGCCTCGGCCTGTCCGAGCAACGCCTCGGCGCCGCACTCGCCGACCGGCCCCGCGCGGACTACCTACTGTCCACAAAGGTCGGCCGGCTGTTGGTGGACAACCCCGGCGGCGCCAACGAGCGGGACACCGACGGCTTCGACGTTCCGGCGACCCGCGTCCGCCGCCGCGACTACACCCGCGACGGCGTGCTGCGCTCACTCGAGTCGAGCCTCACCCGCCTTGGCACCGACCGGATCGACATCGCCTTCGTGCACGACCCGGAGAACCACGTCGACGAGGTGCTGCGCGGCGCGCTCCCGGCACTGATCGAACTGCGCGACCAGGGCGTGCTGACCGGCATCGGGCTCGGCATGAACTTCCACGACGTGCTCGCCAGGTTCGTCCGCGCCGCCGACGTCGACGTGGTGATGATCGCCGGCCGCTACACCCTGCTCGAACAGCCGGCACTGGACGAACTGCTGCCACTGTGCGCGGAACGCGGCGTGTCGGTGATGGCCGCCGGGGTGTTCAACTCCGGCATCCTCGCCGCACCCCGACCGGGCCGCACCTACAACTACACCGACGCGCCACCGGAACTGCTCGCGCGGGCCACCCGGATCGCCGAGGTCTGCGCCCGCCACGGCGTCACCCTCCCCGAGGCGGCCATCGCCCTGCCGGCCGGACACCCCGCGGTCGCCAGCGTCGTGCTCGGCGCCAGCTCCCCCGCACAGGTCGAGACCAACGCCGCCCGCGCCGCCGCCCGCATACCCCGTGCACTGTGGACAGACCTGATCGCCACCAACCTCCTCCACCCAGACACCCCCCTACCAGGCGAGCCCGATGAGCCACCAGCCTGACCCAAGCGGCCGTCAACCGCACCCAAGGGGAACGGAACGCAACCCAACCACCGACACGAACGAAACCGGAACCAACCAACCCACCGCAACCAGAACTTTTAAATCCGGGGAGGCGGGCTGGGTGGATGCGCATCATCATTTGTGGGATCCGGGGCGGCGGGAGTATCCGTGGTTGGCCGGGGCGGCGCTCGCGCCCATCCGCCGTGCCTACACCCTCGACGACCTGCGCCGCGTGGTCGCGACCGTGCCGGAGGTGACCGCGACCGTCCTGGTGCAGACCATCTCCTCGGCCGAGGAGACCGCGGAGTTCCTGGCCACCGCCGCCGCCTCGGCCGGTCTGGTGGTCGGCGTCATCGGCTGGGTCGACCTCACCGCGCCGGACGTCGCCGACCGGCTCGCCGCGCTGCGCGCGCTGCCCGGCGGCGACCGGCTCGTCGGCATCCGCCACCAGGCCGAGGACGAGCCGGACCCGCGCTGGCTGCTGCGCGCCGACGTCCGCCGGGGACTCGCCGCCGTGGCCGCCGCCGGGCTGGTCTACGACCTGCTCGTCCGCCCACCGCAACTGCCGGCGGCGGTGGAGCTGGCCGGGCTGTTGCCGTCGGCCCAGTTCGTCATCGACCACGCCGGCAAGCCACCGATCGCGGCCGGCGAGTTCGACCGGTGGGCCGCGGCGATCGGGCGACTGGCCAACCACCCCAACGTGTCCAGCAAACTCTCCGGCCTGGTGACCGAGGCGGACTGGACGTCCTGGCGACCAGCACACCTGCGCCCCTACACCGAACACGTGCTGCGCGCCTTCGGCCCCGACCGGGTCATGTTCGGCTCCGACTGGCCCGTCTGCGAACTGGCCGCCACCTACGAACAGGTCGCCACCACCGCCACGAACCTCCTCTCCCCACCCGAACGCGCCCAGGTCCTCACCACCACCGCCACCCGCGTCTACCGGCTGCGCCCGTGACCGAGCCGCCACGCGACGAAGGACGCCTCCAGCGCACTGACGTCACGCTCGAGCAGCTGGCGGCCGATCCGCATCCGGTGTTGGCCCGGCTGCGGGGGAGCGCGCCGGTGGCCTGGGTGCCGGCGCTCGACGGCTGGCTGGTGACCCGCTACGACCTGGCGGTGGCCGTGATGCGCGATCCGGCGACGTTCACTGTGGACGATCCCCGGTTCTCCACCGCACGGGTGGTCGGCCCGAGCATGCTCTCCCTGGACGGCCCGGCGCACGCCCGCCACCGGGCGCCGTTCCTGCCCCCGTTCCGCCCGGCCCCCGTGCGCGACCGGTTCACCCCGTTCCTGGAGGCCACGGCACGGGACCTGGTCGACGCGTTCCCCCCGCACGGCGCCGAGCTGCGGTCGGCGTTCGCCGGCCCGCTCGCGGTGGCGGTGGTCGCCGACGCGCTCGGCCTCGCCGGCGTCTCCGCCGCGACGGTCCTGTCCTGGTACGAGACGATCGTCGACTCGGTCTCGACGGTCACCGCCGGCGGCTCGCCGACCGCGGCGGGCGAGGCCGCCTACGCGCGACTGCGCGCGAACGTGTCCACCTCGGCCGACGACCCGCGGTCGGTCCTCGCGGCGGCGGCCACCGGCCTGACCGAGGCGGAGGTGGTGTCCAACGCCGCGGTGGGCAAATTTGGACTTGGGGTACCTACGTTTTCCCTGGTCACGGCTCAAGATAGCCGGATTCCACATCACAGGCCGACGCTGGCCGGGCCGATCTCAATACCGTTCGTGATAGCCCACTCCTCGTACGCCCGATACACCTCTCGCGGGATCGTGCCGCGCTTGCCCCGCAGCCGTCCGTGCTCGTTCGCCCACTCCCGCACCCGCTGGCGGTACTCGTGCTTCTTGGCCCTCACCTCGGCCGAATCATCCGACGCGACCTTGTACCACTCGGCCGGCACCTCACGAGACTTCGCCTTCGCCGCAGCCGGCCTCGCCGGCCTGGCTGGCGCCGTCGCGCTCACCTTGTGCTTGCCCAGACGCCGAGCAGCCGCCCGGTACGGCGCGACCGCACTCCGGAACGCCTCCGCGTTCGCCGCACTCAGATCGATGACATACGCCTCCCCATCGAACGCGAACGGCATCGTCTCCTCGGCCGGCTGATCGTTCTCCAGATCATCGAACAACTGAACCTTCTGCATGAGTTCCCTCAGCTCGCCTTCCGCAGCCGACGCCCACTAGTAGCCTTGGCCTTCGATGCCATCCACTGCCGCACCTCGCGCCGAGAGATCCCGCCCTGGCGGTCCCGCGCCAGGTACCCGTCCACGTAGTCATACGACCGCGTATTGATCCGCTCCAGCGTCATCGGGTCGAACCGGTCAACCCCAGTACTGTCGCACCGCATGCACCGCACTGTCTGGGTGTAGACCTGGTCCTTACCCTGACCGTCCGCGATGAACCCGTCATGCGTCGGGTCCCACGCATGTCCCAGTAACCGGCACCGAACCACTGCATCAGGCGCCCGTCTCAGGTACGCGCGGATGCCCGCATCAAGATCAGATGCTGCCGCCATGCCCAATCCCTTCATTCGTGACTGTCGCACCCGATTTAACACCCTCTGTCAAACCGTCAGACTCAGGACTCACGCAGGGCTGGCAGCCGATAGTTGGATCAGCGAGTCTCGTACGTTCGCAATCGCCTAGGTCCCGTTGGCCGCGCGCACCTGGCTGCACGATGGTGCTCCACTGGTCACACCGGGGGGAGCGGCAGCTTGATCACCTACGCGCGGACGCCGCCCTGTTGACGCTCGCCCAGTGTTAGACGACGATGAACGAGCATGTTTCGCCAACTTGGAGCAAGGAAGGCATATGCGCGTCCGTTTTCTTGGCAAGGACCCTGACTCCATCGAGGGCGAGTCGCCCACACTGTTCGCCACCGATCGGGCCGATCGGGTGACCTACATCGCCCAGGGGTGGAAGGTGACTGACCCGCAGGCGCTAGCCGGCATCGGGCCGGTGCCGGACCATGAGACCCTGATAGAGATCCCTGAAGAGGTGCTGGAGTTCTACGTTCGCCGGTACACAGACTTGGAGGGAGAACGCTGAGTCTGCTTGTCGGGGAAGATTTCGGTCAGTTGTTCCGCAGTTTCGACCATACGGCCTTTCGTTTGGAAGTGCGGGAAACATACAACGCGCGGCGTGAGGTTGAGTCATTTCGTCGGTTCAAGGCTGGTGAGCCGGTCGATTTGTCTTGGGCAGACACCTGGTTCAATATGATTCGGCAGGCCACTGCGGAAGGCCGACGCTTCGCTCGAGTACGAATCGTCAGCCTGCCACTCTCCGACTACAGCAGATTTGCGCTCTGGGCGGCTCGGCTCAACAGTGCGGCAGGCGAAGACATTCGCTACCTGCCTCGCGAGGAAGTCAAACAAGTAGATCTGCCCAATCATGATTATTGGTTGTTCGACTCGTGCAAGTTGGTGCGGATGCATTTCGACGAGCAGGACAGGTTTCAAGGTGGTGAGATCATCGCTGATGTCACTGAGATTGTGAAGCACAACTACTGGCGGGATGTTGCCCAGCATCACGCTATTAGACAGGATAGTTTTGAGGCCAAGGTCCAATAGTTCAGATGGCGTTGAAGAAGCGCGTAACGCCCTTGGTCAACGACTGCGCGAGTTGCGCCGCCAAGCCCGACTTACTGGCAAAGCACTTGCGGAGTCGTTGGCTTGGCAGGCGTCTAAGATAAGTAAGATCGAAAACGGCAAACAAGCGCCGACGGACGACGACATCAGGGCGTGGACGCGAGAGACTAACACCGAGCACGAAACAGAGTCCCTGCTAGCTTCGCTACATACGCTTGAGGTGCAGCACTCTGAATGGAAACGGGTGCTCAAGGCTGGGATGGTGTCGCACCAGCTCGAATTGTCCAGGCAGGACGAACAGACCAAGCTCTATCGATCGTTCGAACCTGCGGTGGTGCCAGGACTGCTCCAAACCCCAGAATTTGCCCGCGCACTATTTTCGCGGGCGGTCGTGGTTCATCGAACACCTAATGATGTTAACGACGCGGTGGTCAAGCGGATGCAGCGACAAGAGATGTTGTATCGCACAGGAAAAGCATTCCATTTCGTCATCACCGAAGCGACGCTTCGCAACCGACTTTGCGCAGTGGAAATCATGCTGGGGCAGCTCGATCGATTGATCTCTTTGACTTCACTACGGAATGTTCGAATCGGAGTTATCGGTTACGAGACGCAATACATCGTCGATCCCCGCCACGGGTTCATGATGTATAATTCAGACCTCGTAAAGATTGAGACGTACTCGGCAGAGCTGAATCTAAGGCAACTGCACGAGATCGAGTTGTACACAGCGACGTTCGAGAAGCTGGCGGCGGTGGCCAGCTACGGCGCGGCGGCCAGAGCGATCATCCATCGAGTGATTGCCGATCTTTCCTCATCTCAGATTGAGGATGGCCGCTGATTGTCTCGCGCCGCACGATCAACTGATCTTGCGAGCAATACCTAGCAATTTGCTTCACTGACAGTTCTTTTCTCTTTACGCTCCCTGGTGAGGCGGCAACGTACAGTCACCATCACTACGGGAGTATCAGTGAGCGTCCGTGTTGCCCTGCTGACCAGGGAACAAGTCGAGCGGCTACCTGAACGGGCACGTGAGGTGGTCGAGTACCGCAAGAGCGGGCTGAGTCTCAACCACATCCAGGGCTGCCCCCTGGACTGCTCCTACTGCATTCGTCACACCTACGGTCTGTGGGATCAGCGCCAGCCGCGCGCCCTGATGGGTGACGCCGAGGCCGTCCAAGAGTTGGTCAGTCACCGCTACTTTCAGCCGCACGTAACGCCGGTACAACTGTTCAACCGTGCCACGGATCCGTTCCTGCCCAATGTCAAGTTGCACACGTTCGACGTGCTGGAAGACCTCGACAGCCGAGGGCTGACCAATCATGTGCTCGTCATCACGCGCCATCAGGTGAAGCAGGCTGACGCACAGCGGCTTAACCGCATCAAGAACCTCAAGGTGACCCTGCTGTTCACCTTCTCGGGGATCGACAACAAGCAGATCGAACCCTACCCATCCACGGTCGCGGCCGAGTCGCTGAAGCTCGCCAGCGGTGCTCTCCCGCGCAGGTACAGGACAGTCCTTTACTGGCGTCCCTTGGTACCCGGTCTGAATGACTCCGACGAGCACCTCGACGCTGCGTACGAGCTGAGCCACTACGCCGACGCCACGGTATTCACCGGGCTGTTCTATCGCGGTCAGATCGCGGCCTACTACAAGGCCAATGGGCTGCCCGAACCCTATGAAGGCACGGCGCGTCGGAAGATCGTGCCTGAGACGTTGGAGCGGCGTGTGCTTGCCGTCTTCAGCGACTCGGCCTCGTTGTTCCGCAAGACTTCGTGTGCGGTGGCCTACGCCCACGGTCTACCGGATTACAACGGCCACTACGGCGTCCGGGAACTGTGCGATATCTGCCCGATGCACCAGCTCGACCTCTGCCGTCAAGCGCACCGGATACCGACAGCCGAGCAGATCCATGAGGTCGCCCGCGCCTTGCCCGAAGGGCGTGACCTGAAAGTCATCGACATCACCGAGCGAGCCGCGGTGGTGGCCGGCCTCGACACGGAACAGCCGCGCTACTACCTCCAACATGCACTCGGCTTCCAGGTCCACGATGTTCGTCACCCGCACCATGCGTACCGCCACGGTCGGGCGAACATCGGATGGAAGGACACGCCGAAAGATGACTGACTGGACGAGCCTCCGGTACACCGTCGTTGATGTGGAGGGCAACGGCCAGCAGCCGCCCGACCTCGTGGAAGTCGCCACAGTGCCCATCGTCGATGGGGTGGTGGGCGAGCCATCGAGCTGGCTGCTGAAGCCCGAACGGCCAATCAAGTACTTCGCGACTCGCATCCACGGCCTAGCCAACAAGGACGTAACCGACGCGCCATCGTTCACCGACATCGAAGAGGAAGTGCGTCAGGCTCTGGATGCTGACGTGTTGGTCGCGCATAACGCTCACGTTGACATTGGCGTCCTTCAACGCCACCTGGGCGTGTGGGAATGCCCGGACGTTCTGGACACGCTTAAACTCGCCAAACGCCTCCGGCCAAACCAGTCGAGCTACAAACTGGGTTCGCTGGTGGACGCGTTCAAACTGGCGGACGGATTGCCGGAAGGCCTCGCACCCCACCGCGCCACCTACGACGTATTGGTTACCGCACGCTTGTTTGTGCGATTGACCGTCCGAGACGACGGCACTCCACTATCTGTTGGAGAACTGCACGGCGCACCGCCAGGTGGTGACGAGAGTGAAGCTCCAACCCTTTTCTGACCGTCAACGCGGCGTGTTCGTTAGCGTTGATGGACCGAGCGGCGCCGGGAAATCCACGATTGTGCACCACCTGGCCGAACTATTAGTCGCCACCGGTGAGGAGGTACACGTCACAGCTGAACCGAGTAATGGTCCGGTCGGCGAGCTATGTAGGAGGTTGACCGAGACGGTCACCGGTCACGCGCTCGCCTGTCTGTATGCAGCAGATAGGTATCACCACTTCGAAACTGAGATCAAGACGCACATCGAAGCGGGTCGAATGGTCATTTCCGACCGCTACATCCCCTCCGGCCTGGTGATGCAACGATTCGATGGTGTCGATCCGGATTTTTTATGGCAGCTCAACGCAGAGGTAAGCCGACCTGACCTTGCTGTCATTATCGAGGCGGATGCCGACGTCATCTCAGAACGGTTGACCGAGCGCGGCCCTCACAACCGTTTCCAGCTGACGCCCAGCAGTTCACACGCCGAAGTCCATTTCTATCGGCAGGCCGCCGAGCGACTAATCCAAGCCGGTTTCGATGTGCTGCGTGTGGACTGTAACCGTTTGCCGGCCCAACAGTCTGCCGCGTTCATCCGGGATCAGCTAATCAGCTACTTTGCCGCGACAGCGATGGGGTGATGATCACCCGCACCGGAAATTAGTAAAACGTTCAAATCGACAAGGATTTCATCGATGCCTGACAAGCAAGAAGTGCCATCTAGCATTCTCCCAATTGGAGGATCGCCTGTGCGGCGCCTCGGCTTCGGCTCCATGCAGATTACAGGTCCTGGTCATTGGAATGCGCCTCTGGATCCTGATCAGGCGATGCGAGTCCTTCATGGCGCGATTAAAGCGGGCGTGACGCATATCGATACCGCTGATGCCTACGGTCCATTTGTCGCGGAGGAGTACATCCGCAAGGTACTGTTCCCCTACCCCGACGAATTGGTCATCGCAACCAAAGGCGGCCTCACGCGCCAAGGGCCGAAGAAATGGGCACCCTGCGGACGGCCGGAGTACCTTCGGCAATGCGTTGAGATGAGCATCCGCCGGCTGCAAGTGGACAGGATCAGCTTGTACTACCTGCACCGCATCGATCCCGCCGTGCCCATGGAGGACCAACTCGCTGTCCTCGCCGAGATGCAGGCCGAAGGCAAAATACACCACATCGGACTGTCCAAAGTCAGTGTCGACCAGGTCCGTAAGGCCAGCGAATTGGTTGACATCGCGGCTGTGCAGAACAAGTACAACATCACGAACCGCAGGAGCGAGGAGGTGGTCCGATACTGCGAACTCAACAACGTTGCCTTCGTTCCCTACGGGCCGCTCGGTTCCGGCAGCGTGGTGCGGCAGAACGAACCTCTGGAAGAACTGGCGAAGACCTTCGACATCACGCCAGTCCAGCTGGCGATCGCCTGGCTACTCCACCGATCCTCAGTGATCATGCCCATACCGGGGACCAGCTCAACAGAGCATCTGCGCGAGAACCTGCTGGCCGGTGTTGTTCAACTGACTGCCGAAGAGGTCATCACCGTTGGTACCACGGTCGAGAATTCCTTCAAGCCAGTAGCCAATTGAGGCCCCGGTGGGCGCGAGGAAGGTTACCCCCCTTTCCCTACCCTCGTGCCCACCGGCCCGTTCGCGTGCTAAATGGCGCATGGACGGCAAATTCAAATCGCTAATTGAATGAACGGAGAAGTTGAACGTGCGTTTCAGAAAACTCATTCCTGCCTCCACGATCCTCGCGGTCGCGGGAGCTGGGGTGCTGGGTATCGGGATGTCGCAGGCGGATGACGTCGAGCCGCAGATCATCGGCGGTGGTCCGGCGTCCGAGTCGTACTCGTGGATGGCGGCGCTGAACTTCACCACGCCGGACGGCACCGACTGGGGGTACCAGTGCGGAGCGACGGTGATCTTCAGGGGTTGGGCGGTGACAGCCGCGCACTGCGTGGAAGACCCGCCCTCCACCATGACCGTCGACGAGTTGCGCGACCTTGCTGTCAGCTACGGCCTGGAACCGGAGTTCTACAGCCACACGCCGAGTGAGGGTGACTTCTGGGTGCGTGTCGGGTCGCATGACCGTACGTCGGGCGGTGAGACCGCCGGGGTGACTGAGGTGGTGGTGCACCCGGAGTTTGACTGGTTCGCTGGGACGCCGGCCGAGCCGGCGAACGACATCGCCATGCTGCGGTTGGACCACCTGCTCGACAGTCAGCCGATTCAGCTCGCTGGCTCCGCTGCCGCCAACGGTGATCCGGTGCGGCTGCTGGGGTGGGGCAGCACGGAGCCAGGCACCCAGCCGGGTACGTCGGACCCCCGGCCGAAGATGCTGCAAGAGCTGGACACCACCGTCACCGCTGACGGCCTGTGTGGCGGCGAAGGTGGCTTGTCCGCGAAGGAAATCTGTATCAGCAACGTCAACGGGACCGATGGACGGTGCTTCGGTGATTCAGGGAGCCCTGCGGTCAAGGACGGAAAGCTCGTCGGTATCACGAGCCGGGGTCGCATCCCGTGCGGCACGGCCGCGTCGATCGACACCAGTGCCCCCGAACACCGTGACTTCATCTACGGCGCCGCACGCGGTGAGTTCAGCGCGCAACCGGTGATCCCGGAGCCGCGCAAGCCCGTGCCTGCCTACACGCCGCCCGTCGAGCTGCCCGAAACACATGGCCTGAACCGCGTCCCATGAGTGACCGGCAGGTGCG
>NZ_BAAGXS010000007.1:0-127234 GCF_054779715.1 Actinophytocola sediminis
CCAGCTCGAGCCGCTGGCCGCCGCGGTCGCCGCCGCCTACATCGCGGTGCTCGCCGCCCGCAGGCTCGCCAAGGACGACCCCACCCGCGCCGCCCGGCTGGCCGACGCGCTCGCCGAGGCCACCGAGGTCCCCCGCCGGGTCGCCACGGCCGCCACCGAGGTCGCGGAGTTGGCCGCGCGCCTGGTGGCCACCGGCAATCCCAACCTGGTCGGCGACGCGCGGGTCGGCGAGTTGCTGGCCATGGCCGCCGCCGCGTCGGCGACGGCCCTGGTGGAGATCAACGAACGGGGCTGACCAGGTAACTCAGTCATGCCCGTTGGTACGGGCCGGGGCCGGCAGACTCATCGGCAGCCCGTACAGCGGGAACGCGTGCGCCAGGTCGAGGTAGGTGGTGGCGGAGGTGATCGCCCTGCCGGTCAGCTCCAGGACCACCAGCGCGAACGGCTCGTGCGCGGTGCCGGTCCAGCGGTACTGGCCGAACGCCGGCGACCCGCTGGCCATGGTCGGCAGCAACCGGGCGTTCTCGCACGTGCCGTCGGCGTGTGCGAGGGCGGCGCCGATGTGGTCGCGGCCGCGCAGCCACCACGCGAACGGCGGCATGGACATGGTCGCGTCCTCGTGCAGCAACGCGGTCAGCGCGGCCACGTCGTAGCGCTCGAAGGCCGCGACATAGCGGTCGAGCAGCGCGCGGTGCGCGCGCCCGAGCGGCTCGGCCGGGGGCGGGGCGTGCTTGGCCAGCGTCGCCCGTGCCCGCTGCAGGGCGCTGTTCACCGAGGCCACGGTCGTGTCGAACAGCCCGGCGACCTCGACCGCCGACCAGCCCAACACCTCCCGCAGGATCAGCACCGACCGCTGCCGCGGCGGCAGGTGCTGTAACGCCGCGACGAACGCCAGCCGGATCGACTCGCGTCGCGCGGCGATCTCGGCCGGGTCGCCGGTCAGCGCGCGCTCGTCGGGCACCGGCTGCACCCAAACCGCCTGCGGCAGCGGCGCGCCGAGGTCGGGCCCCGGCTCACCGGCCGGGCCGAGGTCCATGGCCGTGGCCCGCCGCTGGGCGCTGCGCAGCATGTCGACGCAGACGTTGGTGGCGATCGCGTACAACCAGGTGCGCAGCGACCCGCGCGCGGGATCGTGGTCGGCCTTCCACGCCCGGACCAGTGTCTCCTGCACGGCGTCCTCGGCCTCGAAGCCGGACCCGAGCATGCGGTAGCAGTACCCGGTCAGCTCGACCCGGTAGCTGTCCAGCCGCTCACCAGTGTCCACCGCCATACGCCCGAGCATCGCACAGCGTCAGCCGAACTCGCGAAACAGCGGCTGCCGCCACGCCGGGGCCAGGCCAAGGTGGTACACGCTCATGCCCTTGGCACCCCCGGCCCGTAACCGGCGCCAGTGGTCGCGCAGCACGGTCGACTCGGCCGGGGGCAGCACCGTCACGTAGGCCGTCACCGGCGCGCCGGTGCGGTTGGCCCGCACGATCAGGTCGGCCGTCGCCGGGTCGGTCGGCCAGGCCGGCACCAGCAGGCCGGCCACGTCCGTGGCCGCCGTCGGGGTCAGGCCGGGCTGCGCGCCGGTCGCCCACGGGTCGGGGTGGGCATGCAGGGTGACCGGCACCGACAGCCGCTCGAGCACGGCCGCGCGCAGCGCGTCGGTGGCCGAATGCCGGCAGGCCAACAGCTCCGCCGCGTTCGGCACCTCGCCGCTCGCCCCGTTGGCCAGCGCGCGGACCGCGGCCCGCAGGGAGTACACGACCTCGCTGGCGTCCAGGCCGCGCGCGGTCCACGCCGCCCGGCACGCCGCACAGCAGCACACCGACAGCCACCGTTCGACCGCCGGGGAGAACGCGCCGTCGGTCTTCTCGTGGTGGGACAGGTGGGTCAGCCCGAGCTGGCCGCACGCCTCCAGTGACACCTCGTCCGCGTCGGCGGCGGCCTCCTTGGCGAGGGTCGCGGCGTACTCGCGGACCTCCGGCCAGGACGGGCACAACGCGTAGGGGTAGGGCTCGCCGAAGCAGTTCACCACCGCCAGGTCGGGGAACTCGGTGCCCAGCCTGGTGTTGTGCGTCAGCACCACCCAGGCCGACACCCGCAGCCCGGCCGCACGCACCGCGTCCGCCGCCACGCCGAAAGAGTCCGATGTGGACACCCAGTCCGGAGCGAGCGGGCGCAGCCGCCGGGAGCGCCACACCTGCTCGCGCACCGGCCGGTACAGCGCGGCGTACCGCGCGTGCACCAGCTGGTGGTCCGGGTGCAGCGGGGTGGCCGCCCTGGTCGAGTGATATGCCGCCGCTATGGCCACAGTGGACACTCCGGCGGCACGGGCGCGGTCGGTGAAGGACGGGTCGCCGAGCACGTCCCACGGGTAGGCGTGCCCGGTGATCACTTGGCCTCCGGCGGGAACGCGCGGAAGTCGCTACCGAGGAAGGTCTGCGCTGTCAAGCTGGCTCCTTCAGTCTGGTCACGAGTTGCGTCGGGTTCACGAACCGCAACGCGATCACCAGTAGTACCAGCATCGAGCCGGTGTAGATCACGGCCATGGCGTCCACCGCCTGCTGTGCGCGAATGCCGGCGGAGAACATCGCCTCGTACAACGACACCACCAGCGTCTGGCTGCCGGGGCCGGCGGTGAGGAAGGTCAGCTCGAACATGCCGACCGTGCGCACCAGCACCAGGATGGCGGCGGCCAGGATGCCGGGTACCAGCAGCGGGGCCAGCACCCTGGTGAACACCGAGGTGGTGCGCGCGCCGCACATCCTGGCGGCCGCCTCGATCTTCGGGTCGATCTGTTCGATGAACGGGGTCATCGTGAGCACCACGAACGGCACCGACGGCACCAGGTTCGCGATGACCACCCCCAGGATGCCGCCGGCGAGGTCGAACTTGTACAACACGGTCGCGAGTGGAATGCCGTAGGTCATGGGCGGCAACAGGATCGGCAGCAGGAACAGCACGGTGATCAGCCGTTTTCCGGGGAAGGTCCGCCGGGCCAGGGCGTAGGCGGTCGGCACGCCGATGAGCACCGACAGCACCACGACCGCGAGCGAGACCTGCACGGTCACCACCAGCACCTCGAGCAGGTTCAGCTCCCGCCAGGCCGTCGAGTACCAGGAGGTGGTCAACCCGTTTGGCCACCAGGTGCCGAACCACTCGACGGAGAACGAGTTCACCACCACGGCCATGACCAACCCGAACAGGTTGACCATGAAGAACCCGACCACGCCCCACACCAGCCACGCGCCGGGGGTGATGCCCGCTGTTGGCTTGGTCGCGCCCGCTCCGGCGCGCCCGCTCCGGCGCCTCATCCCTTGCCCCCTGTCGCGCCGCGGTACATCGTCGAGCGCCACAGCAGCACCAGGCCGACGACGATCAGCATGACCACCGCCATGATCATCGCGATGGCCGAGCCGAGCGGGTAGTCGGTGTCCCGGAAGGCGGATTCGTAGGCGGCGATGGAGATCACCCTGGTCTCCCCCTGTGGCAGCCCGACCAGGTAGGCCGACGGGAACACGGAGAACGCGAGCACGAAGGTCAGACAGAAGGTGATCGCCAGGCCCGGCGCGAGCAGCGGCATGGTGATGTGGCGGAACCGCTGCCGCCAGTCGGCGCCCAGGGTCGCGGCCGCCTGCTCCAGCGTCGGGTCGATCCCGGACAGGTAGGACAGCGTGAGCAGGAAGGCGAACGGGAACCCGGTGATGATCAGCGAGAACAGCACGCCCCAGTAGTTGTGCACCAGCCGCACCGGATCGTCGGTCAGCCCGATACCCATCAGGATCTTGTTGAACCAGCCGACCGGGCCGAGGTAGGCGATCAGCCCTTCGGCGGTGAGCACCGTGCCCAACGTGATCGGCACCACGAGAATGGTGGTCAGCAGACGTTTCCCGCGAAACCGCCCGCGCATCCGGTAGGCGATCGGGATGGACGCCAGCACGTTGATCAGCGCCGCCGGGATGGCCAACCGCAACGTGATCCAGATGGTGTCCCGCAGGTAGGGATCGGCGAAGAACCGCTCGTAGTTGGCCAGCGGCCCGCCGCCCTCCTCCGGCTGGAAGGACAGCTGCAACCCGTACAACATGGGATAGGCGAACAGCGCGACGACGAACACCACGCCCGGCACCAACAACCACAGCACCCGGTCGATCCCACGCTCGGCCAACCGATGCCGCCACCGGGGACCGCTCATGGCGCGAACACCAGCACCCGGTCGGCGGGCACCGTCAGGGTCACCGGGTCGCCCGGCGCGAGCCGGCCCTCGCTGCGCAGATGCAGTGGGGTGCCGTCGGCCAGCCTGGCCTGCACCGCCTGCTCCCGGCCGTGGTACTCGACGATCTCCACCTCGGCCGGCATGGCGTTGGTCGGCTCCCCGTCGGCCACCGAGATGTCCGACGGGCGGATCGCCACCATCGCCTGCCCGCCGGTGAGCCCGTCCCGGTTGACCCCGCGCAACGTCACGCCGCCTGCGGTCACGATGACCGTTTCACCGTCCACAGCGGACACTTCGGCGGGGATCATGTTGCGGTAGCCCATGAAGCCGGCGACATACCGGTTCGCCGGGTGCGCGTAGACCTGCTCGGGCGAGCCGACCTGCTGCACCATGCCGTCGCGCAGGACCACCAGCCGGTCGGCGAGCGCGAGGGCCTCCTCCTGGTCGTGGGTCACGTAGACCGTGGTGAGCCCGAGCGACTGGTGCAGCCGGCGGATCTCGGTGCGCATCTCCAACCGGAGTGCGGCGTCCAGATTGGACAGTGGCTCGTCCATCAGCACCAGCCGCGGTTCCAGCACGATCGCCCGCGCGATGGCGACCCGCTGCTGCTGCCCGCCGGACAGCTGCGCGGGGAACTTGTGCGCGTGGTCGGTGAGCTGCACCAGCCGCAGCGCCTCCTCGACCCTGCTGGTCCGCTCGCTCCGGGCGACCTTGCGCATGACCAGTCCGAACGCGACGTTGCGGCGCACGGACATGTGCGGGAACAGCGCGTAGTTCTGGAACACCATGCCGAACCCGCGCCGTTCCGGCGGCAGGTTGTCGATCCGCTTGCCGTCCATCAGGATCTGCCCACCGGAAAGCGGCAGCAGGCCGGCCAGACAGTTCAGCGCGGTCGACTTCCCGCATCCGGACGGCCCGAGCAGCGCGACGAACTCGCCGCCCTCGATGGTCAGCTCCAGGTCGTGCAGGGCGACGTGCTCGCCGAACACCCGCCGTACCCCGTCGATCCGCAGCTCCGTGAAGTTCACCGGCGTCACCCGGTCTTCCCGCTGCCGATCTCCCGGTCCCATCGCTGGAAGGCCGCCACCTGCTGCTGTGCCGGCAGCGAGGTCTCCTGCGGGTTGTCGGCGATCAGGTCGTCGTACTCCGGCCTGCCGAACTCCTCGATCGCCTGCTGGGAGTCCTCTGGCGCCATGTCCAGCGTCACGTCCTTGACCGCGGGTCCGGGGTAGAAGTAGCCGCTGTCGTAGGCCTTCGCCTGCTGTTCGGGGCGCAGCATCCACTGGATCAACGCCAGGTTCGCCGACAGCACGTCCTCGCTGACCCCGCGCGGCACCACCGCGTAGTGGGCGTCGGTGACCCAGTGGAAACCGTCCAGTGTGGTCACTTCCATGCGGTTGGGCACGGTGCCGAGCACCCGGGGGTTGATGTCCCAGCCGGTCGTGGTGGCGACGATGTTGGCCGTGCCGCTGGCCAGGTTCTTCATCGTGTCCGTGGTGCCGGTCGGGTAGTAGTCGACGTACTGGCCGAGTTCGGCCAGGTACTCCCAGGTCCTGTCCCAGCCGTTCTCCGGGTCCTTGGGGTCGGCGTCGCCGAGCAGATAGGGCAGTCCCATCAGGAACGTGCGCCCCGGGCCGGAGTTCGCCGGTTGGGCGTACTGGAACTTGCCGGGGTTCGCCTTCGCCCACGCCAGCAGCTCGTCGGTGGTCGTCGGTGGGTCCGGCACGTGTTGCGGGTCGTACTCGAGCAGCGGCCCGGACGGGTAGAAGGTGACCGTGATGCCCTGGCCCTGCGCGAGCTGGTGCATGTCGGCGGCGGCGGGCAGGTAGTTCTGTTCGAGGTCGGGGAACCGGGAGGAGAAGTCCGGCAACAGCTTCAGCACCAGCTCCTGCTCGATCACCGAGGCGAGGCCGTCGGTTCCGGTCAGCACCAGGTGGGTCTGGGAGGCGCCGCCGCGCTGCTCGGCCTGTAGCTTGCCCGGCATCTCCGGCGAGGTCGCCTTGGTGTAGTTGACCTGGGACACGATGTCGGGGTTCTGCTCGGCGAACTCGTCGATCATGCCCTGGGTCAGCTGGAGGTTCCCGGCCACGTCGAGGATGTTCAGCTCCACCGGCTGGGACGGCTTCGCCGGCACCGAGCTCGGCGCGTTGGCCGGCGGCGCGTTCTCCTCGGGCGCTCCGCACGCGACCACCGTGGCGACCAGAGCCGCTACCAGGAGTGTCCTGCGCATCCCGTTCTCCCTCCTAAGTGGACTAAAGACCCGCGCGCTCCAGCTCGGCCCGGCGGCCGGCGCTCGCCGGGGGCGGGGGGAAGGGGCACGGTGAGCAGGAGCAGCGGGAGACGGCTGCCGCCGGCCAGCAGGTGGCCAGTCAGGGTCGCGGTCGGAAGAAAGTCACGCCGATCCATGTCGCACTCCCTGCGTTGGGAAGCAACCGGAGCGTAACGAGACCGGTCCTGGCATGGCAAGCCCTCGATCACCGGTTACCCCCAAGGAAAACCCTTTCCCCGATACGGCCGTATCGGGCCGCTGCCGGGCGCCGCTACCTGCGAGAACGAGTGCTCGCGGGCGCGGCAGGCGTAGGGTCGAAACATGGATTTCAGACTGGAACTGGTCGCGGTCCCGGTGGCCGATGTGGACCGCTCGATCGCCTTCTACACCGAGCAGGCCGGGTTCACCCTCGACCATGACCACACGATCAGCGAGGACCTGCGCTTCGTGCAGCTCACCCCGCCCGGCTCGGCCTGCTCCATCGCGCTCGGCAAGGGGATCGTGGACTCCGAGCCGGGATCGCTGCGTGGCATCCAGGTCGTGGTGGACGACATCCACGCGGCGCGGGCCGAACTGGCCGGGCGCGGGGTCGCGGTCACGGAGGTCACCTCGGGACCAGGAGGCGCGTTCGTCTACTTCGCCGATCCGGACGGCAACCGGTGGGCGGTCCAGGATCCCCGCCCCGCCCGAGCCGACTGACGGTCCGTGCTCAGTTCGCCACCTGTTTCTTCGCCGTTTTCGGGGGCTTGCGGTCAGTGATTTTCTTGGCCTTCCCCTTATTCGCGGCCGACTGCCCCTTCGAGTTCCCGTTCGACTTCCCGTTCGACTTCGACTTCTGCTTGGTTTTCGCGGGCTTGCCGGTTGTCGACCTTCCGTTGCCCTGCCCGCGGCCAGGATTATTCTTGGCGCGTTGGTTGCCGGCGTTCTCCGATGACGCGGTCGCGGACTTCCCCCGCTGTCCCCTGGCCGACTGGTTCGCGTCGTCGCTCCCGGTCCGCGTCGGCGCCGTCTCCTCGGAGAGCATCGGCAGCGACGGCAGGACCGCGCACAGCGGCGGCCCGGTGACGTCGAACGACGAGATGCGCTCCCCGTCGACGACCATGACCGGCGCGGAGGCCGGCGGCCGGGGTGCGGCCGGACTGGCGGCCGTGGTCGTCACCGCGGTGGCGGCCACCAGCGCGGCCGCACCGACTTTGAGCATCGCGACCTTCGCGGTCAGCACGCCGCCGACCAGGCCGGTTTCGGCCACGGTCGCCGTCGCGGTGGCCGTCGCGGTGGCGGCCCCGACGGCCGTGGTGACCGCGGCGGCGGGCGCCTGCAGGTAGCCGGCGGCCAGCGGGGCGCCGAGCACGATCGGCGCGAGCAGACCGGCGATCTCGGCGTTGATCCTGGTCAGCACGTCGGCCCTGGCCTGGCAGTCCTGGCAGCCGTCGAGATGACGACGGATCTTGCGGGACAACGGGGTCGGCACACTGTGCCGCACGTAGGCGGCGAGCTTCCTGAGGGTCTGCACGCATTCCGGGCGCAGCGGCTGGGTCACGTGCAGGCGGAGGAACGCCTGTCTGAGCCCTTCCCTTGCCCGGTAGGCGAGCGCCGCGACGCTGTTGGGGCGCATGCCGAGCAGCGTGGCCACCTCGGCGGGCGACTCCTTCTCGACCTCGGTGTGCCACAACACCATCCGCCACCGCTCCGGCAGGCTGGCGAACGCGTTCGCGGCCACGTCCGCGTTCCACCGGTCGATGACCGGATCACCGTGATCCTCGGCGATGTAGATGTCCGGGATGTCGGCGTAGAGCGACACCGGCAGGCCACGGGTGGCGCTGTGAATGGCCGTGTTGCGCAGTGTCACCAGCAGATAGGGGCGTAGTTCCTCGTCGGGCCCCCTGCCCTCCCGCAGGATGCGCAGCACCCTGGTGAACGCCTCGGCGACGAGGTCCTCGCGCTCGGCCGGGGTGCGCGCCAGGACCGCGGCCGCACGCTTGGCCGATGGCAGATGCCGCTCGTACAGGATTCCGAACGCCGCGACATCACCCTGCCGAACAGCGGCGATCAGGTCAACGTCCGCCAACTTGTCGAGAATTTCCGTCACCGAATTCCCTTTCGAACCCTACGCTTTCCCCGCGTTGGGCATACCGTCCCATCGAAACGTGAACGAGCGAAAGGGCTCGGGCGATACGCCCGAATTCACCGCCAGTCGACAACTTCCTGCATCAGTCCCGGATGGCGACGTTTCACTTGCGCTACGTAGTCCTCCATGTGCGCGCGCATCAACCGCTCGGCCCGGTCGGCGTCGCCCTGCGCGATGGCCTGGCCGATATCGCTGTGCACGGCGAGGATCTCGCGGCGGCGCGACTTCGGGAACAGGGTGTCGTGCAGCCGGTCGCGGAGCACGTCGGCCAGTGACTGCCCGAACAGGCTCATAATCCGGTTGCCGGACATCACGGCGACCACCCGGTGGAAGTCGGCGGCCAGCATCGGATAGTCCTCGTCGCCCCGGCCGCGGCCGTCGAACCGGCCGAGCTCGTCGACCAGCTGCGGGTCGCAGAGCTCGGCGGCGGCTCTGGCCAGCATCGGTTCCATATGCGACCTGGCCTCGATCAGCTCGCGGAAGGTCACGCCGTCCATCTGGAAGTACAGCGACGCCATCCGGCCGAAGTCGCGGGTGTCGACCTGGTCAACGGTCGGTCCGCCGCGGGGGCCCGGCTTGATCGAGATCAGCCCGTGCACCTCGAGGATGCGGAGGGCCTCGCGCAGTGAGCCGCGACCGACCCGGTACTCCTCGAGCATTTTCGCCTCGGGCGGCAGCTGGGTGCCGGGTGGCATCCGCTCGGAGCCGATGCGGCGCACGATGTCGCGCGCGATCGCCTCGGATACCTTGTCCCCACGTCTGACCGGTCGTTGCGGCGTCGCCGCGTTGCCCGCGCCTGTTGCTGCCACCAGCACATGTTAGCGATGGGTGATCGAGGCTTCACCCTCGGCGTCCGGAATTCAACGGCATCCGAATGTGTACGTCCACACAGGACAGTGAAGTAGATCTTCCTGTGCGGGCAACGAAAAATCCGGCGGTTGGTGCGTTCGTTGTAGGCGCGTAGGCCGGACGGCCGCGTCCGGTCGGTCCTGCCCGCACGGGGCGCGCGGTCGCGCTGTGCCCAGTGGCCACGACCCGGACAACGTCGGTGACCAGGCACGGATCGCGGATGTCGGGGCCGGATGATTTCGTGGAGCGGCGTCGACGATGCCGCTGTTCGGAGTCATGGCGCGTACTTGCCGAATTGACTGCGACATCTGGGGGTCGTCGGGCCGCCGGGGCAAAACGGTCAGCGTGGAATTCTTCGCCACCACGGGCGAGTTGCCCGCACCGGCGACGAGGTGCCGGCGCGGTGTCGGCGCGATGTAGGCGCGGTACCGACGCAGATGTCGACGAGGGTGCCGACGAGAGTGCCCACGACAGAGGTCGGCGACGCCGCGGCGATCGATCCGCCACCCGGCCGGCGAACCGGACCTGCCTCGCCCCTCCCGCCCGGGGGTCCCCCCGGTTTCAATTTTACCGGCGGGCACCGACAGTTCTGGCCGACCAGTTCTCGCTCGCGCCGGACGTCGTGCTGTGCCGGCCGCCACCAGGACGGACGGGCCCGGCGGCCGGCCGGGCGCGGTAGGTTCGAGATCGTGAACATCGACGTGGCGCTGGACGCCGGAGCGACGCTGGCCGAGGGACCGATCTGGGACCAGCGCGCGGCAGTGCTGCGCTGGGTGGACATCACGCCCGGCCTGGTGCACCGCTTCGACCCGGCGACCGGCGTGGACACCGCGTTCGAGTTCGGCGAGCCGGTCGGCACGGTCGCCGTCAGGGCCAGCGGCGGTCTGGTCCTGGCCACCGGGAGCGGCATCTGGACCTGCGCGGACGACGGCGCCGGCCCGCACCGTCAGTTCGAAGTGGACACCGACCCGCCCGGCGGCCGGTTCAACGACGGCAAGGCCGACCGGTGGGGCCGGTTCTGGGCCGGCACCATGCTCGACGGCACCGAGGGCGCCGCCGCGCTCTACCGCCTCGACCAGGACGGCTCACTGCACCGGATGCTCACCGGAGTGTCCATTTCCAACGGTCTTGACTGGTCCCCCGACGGTGCCACCATGTACTACGTGGACACCCCGACCGGCGGGATCGACGCCTTCGACCACGACCAGGACACCGGCGCGCTGACCAACCGCCGCCGCCTGGCCGACGTCGACCGAGGGTCGCCCGACGGGCTGACCGTGGACGCCGACGGCTGCCTGTGGGTCGCGTTGTGGGACGGCTGGGGAGTGCGCCGCTACACGCCCGACGGCCGGCTGCTGACCACCGTCGACCTGCCGGCGCAACGGATCACCAGCTGCGCCTTCGGCGGCCCCGATCTGTCCACTCTGTACCTGACGTCCGCGAGCATCGGTCTGTCCGATGTGACCGGACAGCCGCACGCCGGCGCCGTTTTCGCTTGCTCCCCAGGGGTTCGCGGCCTGCCGTCCGGGACGTGGGCGGGTTGAGCTGGCCGAACCGCCTGCGCGAGACCGGCGAGGACCCGGACCCGAGGTTCAGCTTCGCCAACGAGCGCACCTTTCTTGCCTGGATCCGCACCGCGCTCGCGTTGCTGGCCGGCGGCATCGGGCTGGAGGCGTTCGCGCCGGAGCTCGGCGTGCCGGGCGCCCGGCAGGTGCTCGCCGCGATCATGGTGCTGACCGGGGTGACCACCAGCGCGCTGGCGTTTCGCCGCTGGCAGCGCAGCGAGGTGGCCATGCGTGAGCAGCGGCCGCTGCCGGCGCCGAAGGTGGCGCCCTGGCTGTCCTACGGGGTCGCGGGCGTCGCGCTGGCGGTGTTCGTCCTGGTGCTGGTGGCCAACCTGTGACCCCACCCGGCGTGCAGAACGAGCGCACGTCACTCGCGTGGGTGCGCACGGCGCTCGGGCTGGCCGGCTGCGCGCTGTTGACCGGCCGGCTCGCGATCGTGCGGGACACGCCGTGGGCGGTGATCGCCGCGCTCGCGGCGGCGCTGCTGGCCTGCGGGGTGCTCGGGTGGTCGCACGACCGGTACCGCCGCTGCGCGCGGGCGCTGCGCGCGGAACGTCCGGTGGACTTCGCGCTGCCGGCGCTGATGCTGACCGGCGCCACGGTGTTGCTCGGCGTGCTGAGCCTGCTGCTCATCGCCGCCGACTGGTCCTGACCGTATTCTGAGCGTCACGCAGCCACCGAAGGCGGGAACATGCGGGTCACGATCGCCGAAATCGCCCGGCGGGCCAGGGTCAGCAAGACGACGGTCTCACGCGTGCTCAACAACAAGGGTGAGGTGGACGCGAGTACCGCGATCCGGGTCCGCGAGGTCATCGCGGCCACCGGCTACACCCCGAGCGCGGGCGCGGTCGGGCTGGCCCGGGGGCGCACCCAGACCGTCGGGATGCTGGTGCCGGGGCTGACCTGGCCGTGGATGGGCGACGTGTTGCAGGGGGTCGCCGACGTGCTCGAGGCGCGCGGCTACGGCCTGCTGCTGAACACGATGAACCGGGGCGCGGACTCGCTCGCGCAGTTCGCCCGGCACGTCTCCGCGAACGCCTTCGACGGGTTGCTGCTGGTCGAGCCGCCGGACACGTTGAGCTACATCACCGGGCTGCACGAGTCCGGCCTGCCGGTGGTGATGATCGACGACCGCGGCCACCATCCCGGCTTTCCCTCGGTGGCCACCAGCAACCACGAGGGCGCCGCGGCGGCCGCGGACCACCTGCTGGCCACCGGTCGCACCCGGATCGCGATGGTCACCGGGCCGGCGGAGTTCGGCTGCACCCGCGACCGGACCGCGGGCCTGCGCACCTGGCTGGCGTCCGCAGGTGTCGGCTTCGACGACCGGCTGCTGGTGGAGGGCGACTTCACCCGCGGCGGCGGCCAGGCGGCGGTGACCGACCTGCTCGGCCGGGGTACGCCGTTCGACGCGGTCTTCGCCCACAACGACCTGATGGCGGTCGGCGTGCTCGACGGCCTGCGGACCGCGGGCCGCACGGTGCCCGACGACGTGGCGGTGATCGGTTTCGACGACATCTCCATCGCCGCGCACACCCGCCCCGCGCTGACCACGGTCCGCCAACCGTCGCGCGAAATGGGCGAGGCCGCCGCGACCATGCTCCTGGACAACCTCACCGGCACAGCCCTCCCCGCCGCCCCCCACGTGGTCCCCACCTCCCTGGTGATCCGCGAATCCGCCCCCGCCCACTGAGCCCTCGCGAGTCCAACCGTCCCGACACGACGAACTCGCGTGGCGCACTGTCACGAGCGCGCGCTGGTTGGCCTTGACGGGGTTCTTCGCTGGTTGTTAAATGCATCACAAGTCCGGAACCGGTTCCGGCACCGGTTTCTGATGCGTCTGGATCGATCCAATCCGTCGACGTCGACAGGTAGGACCAGCATGAAACTCTCCCTGCATTCCCGAAATCGGCCACCCGGCTGGGTGACCGTCGGCGCGGTCGTCCTGGCCGCGTTCGGTGCGCTGACCGTCCCCGGCGCGGTGGCCGCCGGCGCCGGCGCCGGCGAGGCGGACACGGCGCGTCCCGCCGCCCCGTGCGCCACGGCCAACGCCGCCCAGAACCGCCCGGCCACCGCCTCCTCCACCGAGAACGCCGGCACCCCGGCCGCCTCGGCCGTCGACGGCAATCCCGGCACCCGCTGGGCCAGCGCGTTCAGCGACCCCCAGTGGCTCCAGGTCGACCTCGGCGCCACCCGCTCCCTGTGCCGCGTCGGGCTGAACTGGGAGGCCGCCTTCGGCAGCGCCTTCCAACTCCAGGTCTCCGACAACGCCACCACCTGGACCACGATCCACACCACCACCGCCGGCACCGGCGGCAACCAGACCGTCGAGGTCACCGGCACCGGCCGCTACCTGCGCATGTACGGCACCACCAGGGCCACCGGCTACGGCTACTCGCTGTGGGAGCTCAGCGTGTTCACCACCGCCGACGGCACCGGCCCCGGCGTCCCGGACACCGACCCGTTCAACCCCGACCTCGGTCCCAACACCTACGTCTACGACCCGTCGACGCCCAGCGGCACCATCCAGAGCAGGCTCGACCAGATCGCGACGCAGATGAAGACCAACCAGTTCGGCACCCAGCGCCACGCCGTGCTGTTCAAGCCGGGCAACTACAACGCCGACGTCAACCTCCGCTTCTACACCCAGGTCGCCGGCCTCGGCATGTCGCCGGACGACGTGAACCTCAACGGGCACATCAGGGTCGAGGCCGACTGGCTGCAACAGGGCGACAACCCGGACAACCTCGGCAACGCGACGCAGAACTTCTGGCGCTCGGCGGAGAACCTGTCGGTCACCCTGCCAGCAGGGCAGATCGAGCGCTGGGCGGTCTCCCAGGCAGCGCCCTACCGCCGGATGCACCTGCGCGGCCAGGTCCAGCTCTGGAACGGCGGCGACGGCTGGGCCTCCGGCGGCCTGATCGCCGACTCCCAGATCGACGGGGTCGTCGAATCCGGTTCCCAGCAACAGTTCTTCACCCGCAACAGCGAGCTGCGCGGCGGCTGGTCGGGTTCGGTGTGGAACATGGTGTTCACCGGCAGCACCGGGACCCCGCCGCCGAACTTCCCGAACCCGTCGCACACCGTCGTGGACAACACCCCGAAGATCCGCGAGAAGCCCTTCCTCCACATCACCTCCGGCGGCGAGTACCGGGTGTTCGTGCCGGCGCTGCGGACCAACGCCCGCGGCACGTCGTGGGGCGCGGGCACCCCGGCCGGGGAGTCCATCTCGCTGGCCGACTTCTTCGTCGTCCAGCTCGGCACCCCGGCCGCGACCATCAACGCCGCGCTCGCCGAGGGCAAGCACCTGCTGTTCACCCCCGGGGTGCACCACCTCGACGACACCATCCGGGTCACCAACCCGAACACGGTCGTCCTCGGGCTCGGCATCGCGACGCTGGTGCCCGACACCGGCCTGCCGGCGCTCACGGTGTCCGATGTGGACGGTGTGAAGCTCGCCGGCTTCCTGATCGACGCCGGACCGGTGAACTCGCCGGTGCTGCTGGAGGTCGGGCCGTCCGGGTCGTCGGCCAGCCACGCGGCGAACCCGACCTCGCTGCACGACGTGTTCTTCCGGGTCGGCGGCGCGCACGCGGGCAAGGCGTCGGTTTCCCTGCGGGTCAACAGCGATGACGTCATCGGCGACCACATGTGGTTGTGGCGCGGCGACCACGGCACCGGCATCGGCTGGAACACCAACACCGCGGCCAACGGACTGGTGGTCAACGGCGACAACGTGACGATGTACGGCCTGTTCGTCGAGCACTACCAGGAGTACAACACCGTCTGGAACGGCAACGGCGGCCGGACCTACTTCTACCAGAACGAGATGCCCTACGACCCACCGAACAACGCGTCCTGGTCAAGCGGTGGCGGGAACCTCGGCTGGGCCGCCTACAAGGTCGCCGACTCGGTCACCACGCACGAGGCGTGGGGGGTCGGCGTGTACTGCTTCTTCAACGTGAACCCGGCCGTCGTGGCCAGCCGCGGGTTCGAGGTGCCCAACCAGTCCGGCGTCCGTTTCCACGGCCTGGTCACGGTTTCCCTCGGCGGCGTCGGCACGATCAACCGGGTCATCAACGACACCGGTGAGGTCGCCAACCAGCCACATCAGGTGAGCTACGTACAGAATTATCCCTAGGTACCGCCGGAACGGGGGCCGCCGCACCGGCGCCCCCGTTCCCCTCACAGTTGCTTGATGATCCGGGCCGGGTTGCCAACGGCGACCACGTTGGGCGGAAGGTCCTTGGGTACCACCGAGCCGGCGCCGACCACGGTGTTCTCGCCGATGGTGACTCCCGGGCAGACGATCACCCCGCCGCCGAGCCAGACGTTGTCGCCGATGGTGATCGGCTCGCCGGCCTCCCACTTCGCTCGCCGGGTCTCCGGGTCGAGCGGGTGGGTCGGCGTGAGCAGCTGCACGTTCGGTCCTATTTGGACGTCTGCGCCGATGGTGATCTTCGCGACGTCGGCGAAGATCCCGCCCCAGTTCACGAACGTACGCGGACCGATGGCGAGCTGATAGCCGTAGTCCACCTGGAACGGCCGGCGGATGTGCACCTCGTCGCCCAGCTCACCGATCAGCTCGGCCAGCACCTCCCGGCTGCCCGTCGCGTTGAACCGGTCGATCAGCTCCTCGGCCCGCCGTGCGTCGGCGATCAGTTCGGGATCATCGGCGAGATACAGCTCGCCGGCCAGCATGCGTTCCTTTTGGCTGCCCACCACGACATCCTAGGCGGACTCGCGGACCACCAGGACCGGGTCGAAGATCACCGAGGTCGGCGCGCGTGCCGGTTCCTCGATGTGGCTGAGCAGCAACCTGGCCATCTCCGCGCCCATCTCCTCCACCGGCTGGCGCACCGTGGTCAGCGCCGGCCGGCAGGACCTCGCCGGGCTGGAGTCGTCGAAGCCGACCAGCGCGACGTCGGCCGGCACCCGCCTGCCGGCCCGGTGCAGCACCCCCAGCGCGCCGTGGGCCATCAGGTCGTTGGCCACGAACACGCCGTCGAGGTCGGGGGTGGCGGCCAGCAGCCTGGTCATCGCCTCCTCGCCGCTCTCGTGGGTGAAGTTGCCGACCTCGTTGGGCACGTAGGCGTGCCCGAGCCTGGCCAACTCGTCGCGGAAGCCGGCCAGCCGGTCCTGGCTGGCCGGCACGTCCAGCGGGCCGGAGACCGTGCCCAGCCGCCGGCACCCCCGCGCCACCAGGTGCGCGGCCGCCAGCGCCGCGCCCGCGCGGTGGGCGAGGTCGACGTAGCTGATCGGCAGCGGCGGGGTCGGTCTGGCGAACAGCACCGCCGGCAGCCCGGCGCGCACGCACATCGCCGGCAGCGGGTCCTCGGCATGGGTCGACACCAGCAGCGCGCCGTCGGCGCCGCCCTGGCGCAGATGGGCCAGCACCTCGGCGCGAGCCTCCTCGGTGTCGGCGAGCATCAGCAGCGGGTGCATCCGCCTGCGGCGCAGGAAGTCGACCACCCCGCCGACCACCCGGCCGAAGAACGGATCGCAGAACACCTGCTCGGAGGCCGCGCCGGCACCGGACACGACCAGCGCGACCGCGCCGGTCCGCCGGGTGACCAGCGACCGGGCGACCCGGTTGGGCGCGTAGCCGGTCTGTTCGATGGCGGCCTGGACGACCTTCTGGATCTCGGTGTCCACGTTGCGGATGCCGTTGATCACCCGGGACACGGTCGCCCGGGACACTCCGGCGACCTTGGCGACGTCCTCGAGCGTTGGCGCACCGTCACTCATGTGGACATGGTACGGGAGAGCGCTCTCCCTCCCTTTTACGACGAGGTGACGGTCAGGTCGCGGCGCGCCCGCGGATCGGCGCCGCTGCTGAGCAACGCCTCCACCGGCAGCGTGGCCGCGCCGACCGCGACCGCGTCCGGACCGAGCTCGCACAGCGCGATGGAGGTCTGCTCGTAGGCGTGGCGCAGCGCGTGTGCCGCGGTGGCCAGCCGGATCTCGGGCAGCAGCCGGGTGCCCAGCGCCAGCCCGGCCCAGCCGCCGAGCACGATCCGCTCCGGGTTGAACAGGTTGACCAGGTTCGCGATCCCGGCGCCGAGATAGCCGACGGTCTCCTCCAGCACCCGCGCCGCGGTGACCGAGCGGTCGGCCGCGCCGAGCAGGAAGTCCAGCTGGGACTGCTCGTCCGGCCGGGGCACCGCCCGGCCGCCCCGCTCCCGCCGGTACCGGTCGAGGATGCCCTCCGCGCCGACGTAGGCCTCCAGACAGCCGCGCGCGCCACACCGGCAGGTCCGCCCGCCGAACATCAGCGTGGTGTGCCCCCACTCCCCCGCGCTGCTGGTCGCGCCGCGGTAGGTGGTCCCGTCGGTGATCACCGTGGCGCCGACCCCGGACCCGATCAGCGCGATCACCGCGTGCCGCGCGCCCCGCCCGGCGCCGAACCACATCTCAGCCTGTCCCTGGGTCTTCGCGCCGTTCTCCACGAACAGCGGCGCGGTGATCCCGCGGTCGCCGAGCAGCTCGGCGACCGCGATGCCGTCCCAGCCGATGGCCTGCGCGTGCACCCGCACCGGCCGGCCCTGCTCGACGGTGCCCGGCACGCCGATGCCGATGCCGATCAGGTCCCGCTCGGCCACCCCGGCCTCGGCGAGCAGTTCGGCCAGGCCGGCCGCGATCAGCGGGGCGACCAGCGCGGGGTCGGGCCGGGGCGGGGGCAGCGGCCGGGCGTGCGCGGCGAGGCGGGTCATCGCGAGGTCGAACAGCTCCATGGTCACGCCGGTCTCGCCGACGTCCACGCCGATCACGTGGCCGTAGGCCGGGTTCACCCGCAGCAGCACCCTCGGCCGGCCGCCGTCGGACTCGACCAACCCGGCCTCGACCACCAGCCGGTCCTCGATCATCTCGCCGACCACGTTGCTGACCGTGGCCGCGGACAGGCCGGTGCGCTGGCCGAGCTCGAAGCGGCTCAGCGGCCCCTCGAAGAACAGTGTCGACAACAGGGTCGATCGGTTGCGCCGACGCAGGTCACGAACGGTGGCGCGCTTCGCCTCCATCAGACGTGTCCCTCCATTCCCACCGACGGCGCCGACCGGCACAGCCTATCCACGGTCGACGATAGTTCACCGCGTGACTTAATTCGCGACTTAAAATTAGACTAAATTCGTTACCTATGCGTTATTGACGTGATGCCGGTCACCCCGGTTGACTCGACTGCGGCCTGAACTTGTCGTCCGGTCGTTTCCCTTGTCCCCAAGGAGGATCTGATGCGACTCAAGCGCACCGCCGCGTTGGTCGCCGCGGTCACCATGACCATGTCCGGCCTGGCCGCGTGCGGCAGCGGCGAGAACGGCGAGACGGGCAACGCGGCCGGCGTGCTGAATGTCGGCATGCCCAACGGGCCGCAGACCGAGAACCACAACCCGTTCCTGCCCTCCTCGGCCGGCGCCTCCCTCGGCTACCGCTGGATGATCTACGAGCCGCTGGTGATGACCAGCCAGATCAAACCCGCGGAGGAGGGAAAACCCTGGCTGGCCACCGAATGGGCGTGGTCGGACAACTACCGCGCGCTCGAGCTGACGGTGCGCGACGGGGTGAAGTGGGCCGACGGCAAGCCGATGACCGCCGCCGATGTCGCGTACACGTTCACCCTGCTCAAGAACACGCCGGCGCTGAACATCAACGCGATCCCGTTCGACCAGGTCACCGCCGCCGGCGACAAGGTCAACCTCACCTTCACCCAGTCCCAGTTCGTCAACCAGGTCGACATCCTGAGCATGATCGTGGTGCCGGAGCACCTGTGGTCGGCGATGAAGGACCCGGCGACCGACACCGTCACCACGCCGATCGGCACCGGGCCCTACGAGATCAAGACGTTCACCCCGCAGACCGTCACGCTGACCGTGCGCGACGAGTACTGGCAGGACCTGCCCGAGGTGAAGGAACTGCGCTACACCTCGCACAACGACAACAACGCGCAGACCACCGCGCTGGCCAACGGCTCATCGGAGTGGGCGTTCACGTTCGTCTCCAACTACGAGACCGTCTACGTCGCCAAGGACCCCGAGAACCACAAGATCTGGTTCCCGGCGACGCTCGCCGTGCACGGGCTGTACCTCAACACCGAGCACAAGCCGTTCGACGATCCGGCGCTGCGCCGGGCGATGAGCATGGTCATCGACCGCGAGGACGTCTTCCAGCAGGGCGAGGCCGGCTACTTCTACCCGCAGATCACCAACGTCACCGGCATCCCGACGCCCGCCGGTGAGTCGTTCATCGCCGACGAGTTCGCCGACACCGAGTACGAGATCGACGTCGAGGGCGCCAAGGAGGAGCTGACCGGCGCCGGCTACACCTACGACGGGGACACCCTGCTCGACAAGTCGGGCAAGCCGGTGGAGATCACCCTGTCCAACCCGGCCGGCTGGTCGGACTACATCACCACGCTGGAGATCATCAAGGACAACCTGTCCGAGATCGGCATCGCGGCCACCGTCGACAAGGCCAACGCCGACGCGTGGACCACCAACGTCGACACCGGACAGTTCGAGGCGGCCATGCACTGGACCCACTCCGGCGCCACGCCCTACGACCTCTACCAGGCCATGATGGACGGTGCGCTGTACAAGCCGGTGGGTACCGCCGGCGTCAACGGGAACTGGGGCCGTTACCGCAACGCGGAGGCCACCGCGGCGCTGGAGACCTACGCCAACGCCGAGAGCGAGGACGCGCGCACCGAGGCGATGCACGAGCTGCAGCGGATCTTCGTCGACCAGCAGCCGGTGATCGTCACCGGTGCGGCCAACGCCGGCGCGGAGTACAGCACGAAGAACTGGGTCGGCTGGCCGGACGAGGACAACCAGTACGCGCCGCCGCAACCGACACTGCACAACTCGCTCGACGTGGTGCTGCACCTGCGTCCCGCCGCGTGACCGAGATGACCGCGCACGCGGAGCAGACCGCCGCCGGCACCACCGATGTGGTGCTGGCGGCGGTCGGCCTCACCAAACACTTCCCGGTCCGGCGCCGGCTGCGCACCCTGTTCTCCCGGCAGCGGCGCGCGGTGCGCGCGGTGGACGAGGTCAGCCTGGTGCTGCGACGCGGCCGGGTGACCGCCATGGTCGGCGAGTCCGGATCCGGCAAGTCCACAGTGGCCAGACTGCTGGCACAGCTGGTGCACCAGACCGCGGGCGAGATCCGGCTGCACGACGACGTGGTGGACGTGCGGCGCGGCCGGGCGTTCCGGGCGTACTGCCGGCAGGTGCAGCTGGTCTTCCAGGACCCGTTCTCCTCGCTGAACCCGGTGCACACCGTGCGCTATCACCTGACCAGGGCGCTGCGGATCCATGGGCACGACGGCGACCTGACCGATGGCCTGCACGACCTGCTGACCAGGGTGCAGCTCACCCCGCCGGCGCAGTTCCTCGCCAAGTACCCGCACGAGCTGTCCGGCGGGCAGCGCCAGCGGGTGGCCATCGCGCGGGCGCTCGCCGCCGGGCCGCGGGTACTGCTCGCCGACGAGCCGGTGTCCATGTTGGACGTGTCGATCCGGCTCGGCGTGCTGAACCTGTTGCGGGATCTGCGCGACCGGCTGCAGCTGGCGATCCTCTACATCACCCACGACATCGCCTCCGCACGCTACTTCGCCGACGATCTGCTGGTGATGTACGCGGGTCAGGTCGTCGAGGGTGGCGACGGCGAGACGGTGACCCAGCACGCGGCCCACCCGTACACCAGGTTGCTGATCGCCGCCGCGCCCGACCCGGACCGGATCGCGGGCGAGGCGACCGAGGGCGCGGCCGAGGCGGGCGGGGAGCCGCCGAGCCTGATCGACCCGCCGAGCGGCTGCCGGTTCCACCCGCGCTGCCCGCACGCCATGCCCCGCTGCTCGACCACCGCGCCGCCCCGCCTGCCCGTCGGCAACAACGGCTCCGGCCACTGGGCCGCGTGCTGGCTGTACGCGGAGGCCGGGTCATGAGTTACTTCCTGCGGCGGGTGGGGTTCTACGCGTTCACGGCGTGGGCTGCGATCACCATCAACTTCTTTCTGCCACGGCTGATCCCCGGCGACCCGGTGCAGTCGCTGATCAGCCGGGCGCGGGGGCAGCTGGACGCGGACGCGATCCAGTCGCTGTACATCCTCTTCGGACTCGACGACCAGCAGGGCCTGCTGTCCCAGTACCTCGACTACTGGGGACAGCTGCTGCGCGGCGACCTCGGGCTCTCGTTCACCTTCTTCCCGACCCCGGTCTCCGAGGTGATCGCGGACAGTCTGCCGTGGACACTCGCGCTCGTCGGCGTCACGACCGTGATCAGCTTCCTGCTCGGCACCGCACTTGGCATCGTGGCCGGCTGGTGGCGCGGGTCCTGGGCGGACCTGGTGATGCCGGTGACCACGTTCCTGTCGTCCATTCCGTACTTCTGGCTCGGCCTGATCGCGATCACGCTGTTCGCCGACCAGGGCGGCGCGTTCCCGTCCTCTGGCGGCTACGACCCCGGTGTGGTGCCGAGCTGGGACCTGGAGTTCGTCGGCAGCGCGATCTACCACAGCCTGCTGCCCGCGATCACCATCCTGATCACGTCGATGAGCGGCTGGGTGCTGTCGATGCGGAACATGATGCTCACCGTGGTCGCCGAGGACTACATCACCGTCGCGCACGCCAAGGGCCTGTCGCAGCGGCGGGTGATGGTGAGCTACGCGGCCCGCAACGCGTTGCTGCCCAACGTGTCGGCCTTCGCGCTGTCGCTCGGCCTGATCGTCGGCGGCACCCTGCTGGTGGAGATCGTGTTCTCCTACCCCGGCGTCGGCTTCCAGCTGTTCGCCGCGGTCGGCGCCAAGGACTACCCGCTGATCCAGGGCATCTTCCTGATCATCACGCTGTCGGTGTTGGTGGCCAACCTGTTCGCGGACCTGATCTACCTGCTGCTCGACCCCCGCACCAGGAAGGAGGGCTGAGCGTTGGCACTGCCCACCGCGGACGTACTGGCCGTGCCGGTCGAGCCGGCCCCCGGCAGGCGGCGACGCCGATCGCGCCTGCTGACCAACGGCAAGGCGGTCACCGGCCTGGCCATCCTCGGGACCCTCACCGTGTTCGCGGTGATCGGCCCGTGGATCGCGCCCTATGACCCCGGCGAGCGCAGCGACGACCTGCTCGTCGGCCCGAACGCGGCACACTGGTTCGGCACCACCCATCTCGGCCAGGACATCCTCAGCCAGATCCTCGACGGCACGCGCAGCGTGATGGTCGTCGGCATCGTCGCCGGGATCGTGGCCACCGTGCTGGCGATCGTCTTCGGGGTCACCGCCGGGTACTTCGGCGGGGTGGGCGGGGAGAGCCTGTCCGCGCTGTCCAACGTGTTCCTGGTGATCCCGGCGCTGCCGCTGATCCTGATCATCACGCTGTCCCTGCCGGAGACCAACGACCTGACGATCGCACTGGTCATCGGGTTCACCTCGTGGGCGTGGGGCGCGCGGGTGCTGCGCGCGCAGACGTTGTCGTTGCGCCGCCGGGACTACGTCGAGGCCGCGCGGGCCACCGGCGAGTCCACCTGGCGCATCCTCGGCTTCGAGATCCTGCCGAACCTGACCGCGGTGATCGCCGCGAGCTTCGTGTCCACAGTGATCTTCGCGGTGCTCTCGGAGATCACCCTGGCGTTCATCGGCGTGCCCGGGGTGTCCGAATGGAACTGGGGCGCGATCCTGTTCTGGGCGCAGAGCCAGCAGGCGCTCGCCCAGGGCGCGTGGTGGTGGTTCGTGCCCGCCGGGCTCGCGATCGCGTTGCTCGGCACCGGGCTCGCGCTGGTGAACTTCGGCATCGACGAGTACGTCAACCCCCGGCTGCGCGGTGGCGCGCAGCGGGTTCGCGGGGTGAAGATGCGGGTCGGGTTCACCCCGGTCCTGCCGGCGGGGAAGGCGGGCCGATGACCGGGGAGCCGGTGCTGGACATCCGTGGGCTGTCGGTCGACTACGGCCTCGGGGACGACGCGGTGGCCGCGGTGCGCGACGTCAGCCTGACCCTGCACCGCGGCGAGGTGCTTGGCCTGGCCGGCGAGAGCGGCAGCGGAAAGTCCACTTTGGCCTACGGGATGCTGCGCCTGCTGCCACCACCGGGGGTCATCCGGTCCGGGCAGGTCGTCTACCACCCGCGCGACGGCGAGCCGGTCGAGCTGATGTCGCTGTCGGCCAAACGACTGCGCCGGTTCCGCTGGGCCGAGGTGGCGATCGTGTTCCAGGGCGCGATGAACTCGCTCAACCCGGTGCACACGGTGGCCACCCAGCTGACCGACGTGATCGCCGCGCACGAGCCGCGCACCACCTCGGCGGCCAGGCGCGCGCGGGCGGCCGAACTGCTGAAACTGGTCGGCATCAACGCCGACCGGCTCACCAGCTACCCCCACCAGCTCTCCGGCGGCATGCGGCAGCGGGTGATGATCGCGATGGCGCTGGCACTGGAACCCCGGGTGGTCGTCATGGACGAGCCGACGACCGCGCTGGATGTCGTGATGCAGCGCCAGATCCTGGCCACGCTCGTCGAGCTGCGGGAGCGGATCGGCTTCTCGGTGCTGTTCATCACCCACGACCTGTCGCTGCTGGTCGAGTTCTCCGACCGGATCGCGATCATGTACGGCGGCCGGATCGTGGAGTCCGCGCCGGCCGCCGACCTGTACCGGGAGTCGCTGCACCCCTACAGCGACGGCCTGCTGCACTCGTTCCCCGCGCTGCGCGGCCCACGCCGCGAGCTGACCGGCATCCCCGGCTCACCGCCGGACCTGCGGGCGATGCCGGCCGGCTGCGCGTTCCATCCCAGGTGTCCCAAGGCGTTCGAACCATGCGCCGACCGGTCGCCGCAACTGCTGACCCCGGCCGGGCGGGAGGACCAGGACCGGAGGGTGGCCTGCTGGCTGCACACGGCCGACCGGGCCATGATCTGACCCGGGAGCTCGACTCAGCTCGACACGACGGAGGATGGATCTTGGACACGACCGCGACACTGGAGGCCGAGGCGGAGGCGGGTCTGATCGCCAGCCTGCCCGCGTCATTCCGCTGGGGGGTGGCGACCTCCGCGTACCAGATCGAGGGGGCGACCACCGAGGACGGCCGCGGACCGTCCATCTGGGACACCTACTGCCGAACGCCGGGCATGGTCGAGGACGGCGAGAACGGTGACGTGGCGTGCGACCACTACCACCGCATGCCAGCAGACGTCGAGCTGATCAAGTCGCTCGACGTCGACGTCTACCGGTTCTCCGTCGCCTGGCCGCGCGTCCAGCCAGGCGGCCGGGGGACGGCGAACCCGGCCGGGCTCGCCTTCTACGACCGGCTGGTGGACCAGCTGCTCGACAAGGGCGTCGACCCGTGGGTGACCCTCTACCACTGGGACCTGCCCCAGGAGTTGGAGGACGCCGGCGGCTGGCCGGCACGCGACACCGCCTACCGCTTCGCCGACTACGCCATGCTGGTCTTCGACGCGCTGCGCGACCGGGTACGCACCTGGACCACGCTCAACGAGCCGTGGTGCTCGGCGATGCTCGGCTACTACGAGGGACGCCAGGCCCCCGGCCGCCAGGACCTCGGCGACGCGATCGCCGCCGTGCACCACCTGCTGCTCGGCCACGGCCTTGCCGCCCAACGCATGCGCGCGGCCGCCACCGACCAGCTCGAGCTCGGCATCACGCTCAACATGGGCACCTCGACCCCGGCCAGCGACAGCGAGGCCGACCGGGAGGCGACCCGGCGCGCGGACGGCCTCGGCGCGCGGATCTACCTGGACCCGTTGCTGCGCGGGCGGTATCCCGACGACATCGTCGGTGATCTCGCGGCCCGCGGGGTGACCTTGCCGGTACTCGACGGTGACCTGGAGATCATCAGCGAGCCGATCGACGTGCTCGGCGTCAACTACTACTCCAGCCACCTGGTGTCCGGTGTGGACGATCAGGGACGCACAACCGACGACCAGGGCAACCCGGTGCACACCACCGTGCCCATGGGCCGCCCGGTGACCGCGATGGACTGGGAGATCGTGCCGGAGGGCTTCACCGAGCTGCTGGTCCGGCTCAGCCGCGACTATCCCGGCACCCCCATGGTGATCACCGAGAACGGCGCCGCGTTCGACGATGTGGCCGACCAGAACGGCTTCGTCAGCGATGAGGACCGCACCGCGTACCTGTCGGCCCACCTCGCGGCGGTGGCCGCGGCCAGGCAGCGGGGCGCGGACGTGCGTGGCTACTTCGCCTGGTCGCTGATGGACAACTTCGAGTGGTCCTACGGCTATGCCAAGCGTTTCGGCCTGGTGCACGTGGACTACCAGACCCAGGTCCGCACGCCGAAACAGAGCGCGCTGTGGTACCGGGACACAATCCGGCGAGTACGCGGCCACTGAGGACAGATCCCGCGGACAGCTCCCCGCGAGGCCGCCGTGGCGGCCTCGCGGGGTGGCGCGTCAGCGCCGGTAGACGCCGAACTCGTAGAGCGAGTAACCCCACCCGGTGCCGCGCTGGGTGCCGTGCACGCGGACGTACCGGCCGGACCCGGACACGTCGATCGCGTCCACGCCGCCGTCGCCGGTCGTGGTGGCGTGCACCGCGCGCCAGGACGAGCCGTCGTCGGAGACCTGGACCTCGTAGGCGCGGCCGAACGCCCCCTCCCACACCAGCTGCACGTGGTCGAACGTGGTGACCGCGCCGAGGTCCACCTGGATCCACTGTGGATCGCTCCAGTCGCTGGCCCAGCGGGTGGTCAGCGAGCCGTCGGTGGCCATGGTCGGCAGGAACGGCGCGCCGTCGCCCTGTGCCTGGTAGGACGACGCGGTGGTCGGCCTGCCCTGTGCCACGTTCGTGCCGGGCGCGGTCGGCGGGACCACCCGGAACGAGCGGGACTCGATGCCGACGTTGCCCCGGCCGTCGCGGGCGTACATGTAGAGCTTCCACACGCCGAGCCGGTCGGGCGCGGTCACCGTGAACGGGTCGGTGCCGGTGAAGTTGGCCGGCACCAACGCACCCGAGTTGTCGATGTACTTCCCGTTCAGCATCAACGAGTAGGCGATCTGGTCGCCGTCCGGGTCGCTGGCCGCGACGTCCACAGTGAACTGACCGCCGGCCGGCACATCGCCCAATGTGGACATCGAGGTGATCACCGGCGGGGTGTTCGCCGGCGTGGCGCCGCCGAAGGCCCGCGCCAGCGAGTAGTACGACAGGCGCTTCTCGTTGCCCGGCAACAGGTTGAACCAGACGCCGCCGAAATCCTGCTCGGTGCCGTAGTGGAACAGCGTGCCGCCGAGCGCGACGCCCTGGTGGGCCATCAGGCAGTTCCAGGCCGCCGGGTAGCCGTCGCGCTTCTGCACGTCGGTCGGCTCGGCCGGCACCCCGTTCGCGTCGTCGGGCACCTCCCACTCCCCCGCCGGGCCGCCCTCGGTGAGGATGTAGGGCTTGGTGTACCCGCCGTCGATCCAGGTCTGGCGGATGTCGCACACCGCGCGGTAGGAGTTCACCGCGTACAGGTCGAGCGCCGGCGCGTGGTCGCGGTAGTAGGGCCAGGCCCCGGTCCACGCGTCGGTCGAGGTGACCGGGTGGTTGGGGTCCGCGGCCTGGATCGCCTCGGTCACCTCGTTGACGAACCGGGTGTACGCGATCCGCTGGTCCTCCAACGCCGTGCCGGAGAAGCAGTTCTGCATGCCCAGGATCGACTCGTTGCCGACGTTCCACAGCAACACCCCGGGGTGGTCCCGGTACTCGGTGACCCAGCGGACGAACTCGGTGCGCATGTTCGTCTTGTAGGTGGTGTCGGTGAGGTAGTCGACGCAGCCGCCGCTGCCGGGGCCGCCACCTGGCTGCAGCCAGAAGCCGCTGATCACCTTGACTCCGTTGGCCGCGGCGGCGTCCAGCAGCGGGCGGGTGGTGCCGTCGGTGCCCCAGGTGCGGATGGTGTTCACCCCCATCGCCCGCAGGTCGGGCATCCGTGCGGCGGCCTCGCCGATCGGTGGGCCCCAGGTCAGGCCCTTGACGGTGTACGGGCTGCCGTCCACGGTCAGCTGCCAGGCGCCCTGCGAGCCGGTCACCCGCACCACGCTGGGCGCCGCCTGGGCGGGCACGGCGAGCACAGCGAACAACAGGGCCAGGATCGCCATCATCACGGTGGCGCGAACGCGCGTCATTGCGGTCTCCTCAGCAGGGGCGAGTGGGGTTCGGAGAGCGCTCTCCCACTCACCTCGAGTGTCACGGTCCAGCCACGGTGTGTCAAGGCCGCCCTTGACAAGCGGTCGCCCGGTTCGGCACGCTGCGGGGAGAGCGCTCTCCCTCGAACCCTGCCGAGGAGGAGTCCCCATCGTGCGAACCAAGTTCACCCTGGCGGTGTGCGGTCTGGTCACTGCCGCGCTGTGCGCCGTCGCCCCGGCCAGTCAGGCCGAGGACGACGTCACCCACCACGAGTTCCAGGTCAACTGTTCAGTGACCCACCGGCTGCCCGACGACCCGATCGTCTTCCCGAACCTGCCCGGCGCCTCCCACGAACACAGCTTCACCGGCAACACCACCACCGACGCACACACCACACTGGACTCACTACGCGACGCCGGTCTCGGCGCGACGTCCTGCCTCGCGCCGGATGACCTGTCCGCGTACTGGTTCCCGACCATGTTCAACGGCGACGAACCGGTGATCCCGATCGGCCGTCAGGTCATCTACTACAAGTCCGGGGTGCTCGACTACGCCTCGGTCCGGCCGTTCCCGCCAGGACTGCGTTACGTGGTCGGCAGTCCGACCGCGACCATCGACGACTTCCGCACCGCGCCGGGGCGAGTCGAGGGCTGGGAGTGTGGCAACAGCTTCTTCAACTGGGACTTCCCGACCAACTGCCTGGAAGGCAGCCAGCTCAACATCCGTTACCAGGCCCCGAGTTGCTGGGACGGGGTCAACCTGGACTCGGCCGACCACAAGAGCCACATGGCCTATCCGGTCAACGGGAGCTGCCCGTCGAGCCACCCGCGCCCGGTGCCGATGCTCGAGTTCAAGATCGCGTTCCCGGCCGACGGGGACACCTCGCGGGTGCGGTTGGCCAGCGGCCGCGGTTTCAGTTGGCACTACGACTTCTTCAACGCCTGGGACGAGCCGACCCTGGCCGCGCTGGTGAGCCACTGCATCAACGGTGGCCTGCAGTGCGACCCGCGCGGCTATGACCTGTACAAGCCACACCGTGGCGCGGCGCTCGGCACCAACTACCGGTTGCCCGGCCGGCCGTGAGTCGTCCCGGCCGTGCGGCGCTCAGCCGACCCGCGCCAGCGGGCGCGGCCGCGCCGCACGGTCGTCGGACGCGGTGGTCTCGTTGCCCGGCAAGGGCGTGAACGTCCGCAGCCGCAGGCTGTTGGTCACCACGAACACCGAGCTGAACGCCATCACCGCGCCCGCGATCATCGGGTTGAGCAAACCCGCGGCGGCCAACGGAATCGTCGCCACGTTGTAGGCGAACGCCCAGAACAGGTTGCCCCGGATGATGTTCAGCGTCCGCCGGGACAACCGGATCGCGTCCGCGGCCGCGCGCAGGTCGCCGCGGACCAGGGTCAGGTCGCTGGCCTCGATGGCCACGTCGGTACCGGTGCCCATCGCCAGGCCAAGGTCGGCCTCGGCCAGCGCGGCCGCGTCGTTGACGCCGTCGCCGACCATGGCCACCACCCGGCCGGAATCCCGCAGCCGTCGGAGCTGGTCGACCTTGCCGGCCGGCAGCACGCCGGCGATCACCTCGTCGATGCCGACCTCGGCGGCGATCGCGCGGGCCACCGGTTCGGTGTCCCCGGTCAGCATCACCGGCGCCAGACCGAGCGCGCGCAGTTGGCGGACCGCCTCGGCGCTGGTCCGGCGGACCGTGTCGGCCACCACCAGCAGCCCCCGGACCGCGCCGTCGACGGCGACCGCCACCACGGTGTGGCCCCGGGTCTGCGCGTCGGCCACCGCGTCGGCCAGCGCCGGTGGCAGTGCGGGCAGCCAGTCGTGGGTCGTGCGGCCGACCGCGACCGCCGCCCCCGCCACCGTGGCGCGCACCCCGAAGCCGGACACCGCCTCGAAGTCCGACACCGTGGGCAGCGGTCCGACCTCGGCGTGCGCGGCCGCCGCGACCGCGCGGGCGATCGGGTGCTCGGCGGCGTCCTCGACCGCGCCGGCCAGCGTCAGCAACCGCGACCGGGACTCGCCGGCCGCCAGCACGACGTCCACAAGGGACATCTGGCCGGTGGTCACCGTCCCGGTCTTGTCCAGCACCACGGTGTCCACCCGCCGAGTCGACTCCAACACCTCCGGACCCTTGATCAAAATCCCCAACTGCGCACCCCGACCAGTACCCACCAACAACGCCGTCGGCGTCGCCAACCCCAACGCACACGGACACGCGATGATCAACACCGCCACCGCCGCCGTGAACGCGGCCGCCGGCGACGCGCCGGTGCCCAGCCAGAAACCCAGTGCCGCGAAGGAAAGGCCGATCACCACCGGCACGAACACCGAGGAGATCCGGTCGGCCAGCCGTTGCACGGCGGCCTTTCCGGTCTGCGCCCGTTCCACCAGCGCGGCCAGCTGCGCGAGCTGGGTGTCCGCGCCGACCCTGGTCGCGCGCACCACCAGCCGCCCACCCGCGTTCACCGTCGCGCCGACCACCCGGTCGCCGACGGCGACCTCCACCGGCACCGACTCGCCGGTCAGCATGCTCTCGTCCACAGCGGACGATCCGTCCTCGACCACGCCGTCGGTGGCGATCTTCTCCCCCGGGCGCACCAGGAACCGGTCGCCGACCGTCAGCTCCGCGATCGGCACCCTGGTCTCCCGGTCGTCCCGCAGGACCGCGACATCCTTGGCGCCCAACGACAACAGCGCGCGCAGCGCCGAGCCTGCGCTGGACTTGGCGCGGGCCTCGAAGTACCGGCCGGCCAGGATGAACGTGATCACCCCGGCCGCGACCTCGAGGTAGATGTTCCCGTCGGCCGCCGTGCGCTCGATGGTCAGCCGGAACGGGTGGGTCATGCCGGGGACCCCGGCGGTGCCGAGGAACAGCGCGTACAGCGACCAGGCGAACGCGGCCAGCGTGCCCATCGAGATCAGGGTGTCCATTGTGGCCGCGCCGTGGCGCAGGTTCGTCCACGCCGCACGGTGGAACGGCGCGCCGGCCCACACCACGACCGGTGCGGCCAGCGTCAGCGACGCCCACTGCCAGTACTGGAACTGCAACGCCGGCACCATCGCCAGCGCGACCACCGGCACCGACAGCGCCAGGCTCACCAGCAACCGGACCCGCGCCGCGCGCACGGCCGTGTCCGGTGGTGGCTCGGTGTCGGCCGGTGGGGCCGGCAGTGCCGCCGTGTAGCCCAGTTTCTCCACCACGGCCACGAGGTCGGCTGTGGACACATCGGCCGGCGCGGTGACCCGGGCGCGCTCGGTGGCGTAGTTGACACTCGCCTCGACCCCGGCCACCCTGTTCAGCTTCTTCTCGATCCGCGCCGCACACGCCGCACAGGTCATCCCACCGATGACCAGCTCGATGTCACTCACGGACCCTCCTCGTGCGACTCGGCGATGGTGGTGAACTCGGCGGTACGCACCACGCCGGCGTGTTTGAAGTCCAGGTACAGGCGGTAGGTGCCGACGCTGGGGACCTCGGCGTAGAAGCGGATGTCGTTGCTGGCTCCGGCGTCCGGGTGGACGTGCAGGTAGGCGAGGTCGCCGTGGCGCAGCGCCACCAGATGCCCGTACGCGCCGAGGTAGGGCTCGAGGTCGACGCGCTCGCCGGCACGGGTGACCGACAGGGTCAGCGGGCTGGTCGTGCCCGCGTCGAGGTGGCCGGCGATGCTCACCTGGTAGCCGTCCACGGTCGCGGTCCTCGACGGCGCCGGCAGCGGCCTCGGGGAGAACGCGCCGGGCACCGGCACGTCGACCCCGAGCGTGATGCTCTCGTCCCGGCCGGCGGGAAGGAAGTCGGCGAACACCCGGAACTCCCCGGCCGCGCCGAAGTCCAGCGGGATCCGCCAGGTGCCGTCGGCGTCGAGTTCCGGGTGCAGGTGCTGGTAGCCCGACAGGTCGCGCCGGGCCACGATCAGGTGCATCAGCTTGTCGTGCGCCCGGGTGAACCGGGTGACCGGCGCGCCGCGGTCGTCCAGGATCCGGAAGGCGAACCCGCGCGGGTCGACCACGTCGAGGGTGTAGCCGTCGGCCGACACCCGCAGACCGGCCGGCAGGACCTCGGCGTGCGGCGCGGACCCGTCATGGCCGTGGGCCGCGGTCTCGGTGGCCGGCTGGTCGACCGGACCGACGGCCTGCCCGACGCCGTACGCGGCGGCGAACGCCACGACCAGCGCCAGGCCGAACGCGCCCAGCTTGGCCACCGGCGGCATCGTCAGCTCGCCAGTTCGTAGCCAGCCTCGTCGACCCCGGCGCGCACGTCATCGGTCGACAGCGGGCCCTCGCTGGTCACGGTCACCTGGCCGGAGCCGAGGTCGACGGCGACCTCGGTGACTCCGGCGATGCCACTCAGCTCCGTGCGCACCGCGGCGACGCAGTGGTCGCAGGTCATACCGGTCACCGTGTAGGTGTTAGTGGTCACCACAGCTCCAAGGCTAACTAGGGTTTCTGGAGTTTCTCTGTTGGCGATTACTATACCCCAGCACGGTATCAGTGCCAGTCGACCGGACGTCCATCCCGGATCGACTCGCTCAGAACAGCGTCGGCGGGCTCGCGGCCTCGAACGGGTCCATGGTGTTCAGCTCGGCGGTCGGCAACGAGGTGAACGTGATCGACAGCGCCGAATGGTCGGACAGCCGGGTGGTCCTCGGCTCGTGCACGTACTCGCATTCCTCGATCTCGGCGGCGAGCTTCTTGCCGCAGTGCACGTGGTCGTAGCGGTAGCCGTCGCCGGTACGCCCGATCCAGCTGTGCTCGATCCGGTCCGGCTCGCTGTGCCGGAACGCGTCGATCAGGCCGTGCCGGTCGGTCAACCCACGATAGAAGTCGTACTCGAACCACCGGAACGTGGTGTAGCTCGGCTCGTGGTCGGGCTCGATCACGTTGAGATCGCCCAACACCACGGTCTCGGTGCCGGACTCGGACAGCCCGCTCGCGCCGAGCGCCACGGAGAACTCCGACATCCAGCGGCGTTTGCGCTCGGTGCGCTCGGCGGTGGCGTCCCTGGTCGGGGCGTACACGCCGACCACCCTGACCAGCCCGAGCGCGGTGGACAGCAGCACGCCGGCGACCCGCTCCGGCAGGAACTTCACGTTCGCGGCGATCGGGTCCACCTGGATCGGCAGCCTGCTGACGATCATCACGCCGTACTCGGTCGGGCCCGGTTTCGGGTAGACGACCGCCCACCCCGCCGTGCGGAACGCCTCCGCCAGGTGCCGGCAGCCGTCGGAGTGCCTGGTCTCGGTCAGCACGAACACGTCCTCGTGCCGCGTGGCGAGCCAGGCGAGCTGGCGGTGGGCGCGCTCCTCGGAAGGGCTGCCGATGTTGAAGGTCATCAGGCTGAGACCGGACATGTGGGCAGATGGTAGAGGTGAGCCAAGGTCACCCCGATTACCGGTCACCACTCAGCGCGCCAGCCGGTTACTCAACGTGCTGGTCAGGGCGCCGTCATGGTCACCAACCTGGTGACGGTGTTCCAGTTGCGCATGGTCGCCACCTCGCCGGCCCGCGCCGGGAACGCGGCCAGCACCTTCGAGTTCCGGACGCCGTCGGGGACCCAGAAGTAGACCTCCCGCTCCCCCACCCGGAACAGCTCGGGGGCGAAGTGGTCCTGGTCGAACTCCGGCGGCCGCACCGGACCGTCGAGGAAGGACACCAGGTACCGGGACGGATCGGTGGCCACCTCGCCGAACGGGTCGGACGCGACGACCGCGGCCAGTTCCTCGGCCGTGCGGAACACACAGTCGATGGCGAAGCCGGCGCCGTCGGCCAGCCGCCGGGTGACCTCGGCGTACACGGTCGCGGGACGCTCGGCGGTGCGGAAGACGACGTTGCCGGACTGCAGATGCGTACGCAGGTCGGTGAGGCCCAGCTCGCCGAGCCAGGTCCGCAGGTCGGCCATCGCCACCCGCCGGCGGCTGCCGAGGTTGATGCCGCGCAGCAGCGCGACATGGGTCGTCGTCACGGGCTGACCGCCAGGAACAGGAACGCCGCCAGCAGCACCAGGTGCACGCTGCCCTGCAGCCGGGTCGCGCGGCCGGGCACGATGGTCAGCACGCTCACCACGATGGTCAGCGCCAGCAGCACCAGCTGGGTCGGGCCGAGGCCCAGCACCAGCGGGCCATCCAGCCAGACCGACAGCAGCGCGATCGTCGGGATGGTCAGCCCGATGCTGGCGATCGCCGAGCCGTAGGCCAGGTTCAGGCTGGTCTGGATCCGGCCGCCCTTGGCGGCGCGCACGGCGGCCAGGGTTTCCGGCAGCAGCACCAGCATGGCGATCACCACCCCGACGAACGAGTGCGGGAACCCGACTGCGGCGACCGCCTCCTCGATGGCCGGGGACTCCACCTTGGCCAGCCCGACGACCGCCACCAGCGCGGCCATGAGCAGGCCGGCGCTGGTCCACGCGGCCCGGTCGCTCGGCGGGTCGGCGTGGGCCTCCTCGTCGATCTGCTGGCCCTCCTGGACCATCGGCAGGAAGAAGTCGCGGTGCCGGACGGTCTGGTTGAGCACGTAGGCGATGTAGATCGCCAGTGACGCCAGCGCGGCGAAGGCCAGCTGTCCCGGGGAGAACTCCGGGCCGGGCTGGCTGGTGGTGAACGCCGGCAGCACCATGCTCAACGTGGCGAGTGTGGCCACGGTGGCCAGCGCGGAGCCGGAGCCCTCGGCGTTGAACAGGGTCACCCCGTACTGCCGGGAGCCGACCAGCAGCGAGATGCCGACGATGCCGGTGGTGGTGATCATCACCGCGGCGAAGACCGTGTCCCTGGCCAGCGACGAGGTCTCCGGGCCGCCGGAGATCATCAGCGTGACGATCAGCCCGACCTCGATCACGGTGACCGCGACGGCCAGCACCAGCGAGCCGAACGGCTCCCCCACCCGGTGGGCGACGACCTCGGCGTGGTGCACCGCGGCCAGCACCGCGCCGGCCAGCAGCAGCGCGACGACCACGATCACCACGATGTTGAGGTCGCCGCCCCAGACCAGCGCGAGCGTGACGATGGCGAGCACCGGGACGGCACGGGTCCAGTCGAGCCACTCCTTCACCGCCGGCTTCATCGACGGCCCGCGATCAGGCCGGCGAGGAAGCTGTCCAGGCCGGCGCGGAAGACCACGTCCCAGTCGCGTTCGCCGAGATGGCCGGTGGCCGCGAGCGTCGGGTACTCGGTGGCGTGGGCGCGCACGTGCTCGTCGGCGGCGTTCAGCGCGCCGCTGCCGACCCTGGTCAGCGCCGCGCCGATGACGTAGTTGGCCAGGCCGTGGGTGGCGACCGCGAGGTGGTCGCCGGTGAAGCCGCCTCGGGTGAGGCTGGCCTGCAGGAACTCGGTGCGGGCGAGCACGTTCGGGCCGAGCATCGGGCGGCCGAGCAGGCCGGGGGCCCAGCGGTGGCGCAGCATCACCGCGTACCAGTCGCCGATGAGCGCACGCACGTCGGCGGCCCACTCGCCGGCGGTCGCCGGCAGCGGGACGTCGCGGAAGATGGTGTCCAGCGCGAGATCCAGCACGTCGTCCTTGGTCCGCACATGCCAGTAGAGCGTGGTCGATCCGGCGCCGAGGCGCGCGGCGAGCCGGCGCATGGTCAGCCCGGCGGCGCCGTCCTCGTCGAGCAGCGCCACCGCCTCGGTGACGATCCGGTCTCTGGTCAGCGGTGGCGACGCCCGCGCGGCGCGGGGCGCACGCAGCCAGACCTCGCCGGCCACGCCACCGCTGCGACCCCCTCGGCCGCCTACCCGTGACTGATTCACCTGATCAAGTCTAGTATGACGCTCGACCACTAGACCAACGTTCTAGAAAGGGACCAACGTTCGTGGGTCATGTCGAGGTCGCGAACCTCACCCAGACACTTCCCGACGGTCGGCCGCTGCTCGACGACGTCTCGTTCCGGATCGGCGCCGGCGTGGTCGCGGGCGTGGTCGGCCCGAACGGCGCCGGCAAGACCACGCTGCTGCGGCTGATCGCCGGCGAGCTCGCCCCGACCGAGGGCGAGATCACCACCAGCGGCGGGATCGGGGTGCTGCGCCAGTTCGTGGCCGCGCCCGGGACCACCGTCGGCGAGCTGTTGCTGTCGGTCGCGCCGGCCAGGGTGCGCGCGTCGACCGCCGCGCTCGCCGCCGCCGAACGCGCGCTGTCCGACGACGAGCGCGACCAGCTCGCCTACGCCACCGCGCTCACCGAGCACGTGGACGCCGGCGGCTACGACCTCGAGGTCGTCTGGGACGCCTGCACCACCCAGGCCCTCGGCCTGCCCTTCGCCACGGCCGCGCCCCGCGAGGTGGCGACCCTGTCCGGCGGTGAGCAGAAGCGGCTCGTGCTCGCCGCGCTGCTGCGCGGACCCGACGAGGTGCTGCTGCTCGACGAGCCGGACAACTACCTCGACGTGCCAGCCAAGGAGTGGCTGGAGGAGGCGCTCGCCGCGAGCACCAAGACCGTGCTGCTGGTCTCGCACGACCGCGCGCTGCTGGCCAACACGACCACGCGGGTGGTCGCGGTGGAGGACCGGGACGTGTGGGTGCACGGCGAGGGCTTCGGCACGTTCGCGCCGGCGCGGGCCGAGCGGGTCGCGCGCATCGACGCGCGCCGCCGGCAGTGGGCCGAGGAACACCGCAGGCTGCGCGACCTGGCCAACACCCTGCGCCAGACCGCCGCGCGCAACGACGCGGTCGCCTCGGCCTACCGCGCGGCCCGCTCCCGGCTGGCCAGGTTCGAGCGGGCCGGGGCGCCGCGCCGGCCGCCCAGGGAGCAGCGGGTGCGGATGCGCCTGCGCGGCGGCCGGACCGGCAAACGGGCGCTGACCTGCACCGGCCTGGCGCTGACCGGGCTGACCGAGGCGTTCGACCTCGAGGTGTGGTTCGGCGAGCGGGTGGCGGTGCTCGGCGCGAACGGCACCGGCAAGTCCCGGTTCCTCGCGCTGCTCGCCGGGGCCGACGTGCCACACGATGGGGTGGTGGACACCGGCGCGCGGGTACTGCCGGGACATTTCGCCCAAACCCACGCCCGCCCCGACCTGTACGGGCGCACGCCGGCCGAGATCGTCGTCGACGGCCTCGGTCTGGACCGCGACGACGGGATGTCGGCGCTGGCCAGGTACGAGATCGCGCCGGCGTGGAACCAGCCGTTCGAGACGCTCTCCGGTGGGCAGCAGGCGCGGCTGCAGATCCTGCTGCTGGAGCTGACCGGCGCGACCATGCTGCTGCTCGACGAGCCGACCGACAACCTCGACCTGGCCAGCGCGGACGCGCTGCAACAGGGGCTGGCCGAGTTCACCGGCACGGTGCTGGCGATCACCCACGACCGCTGGTTCGCCGCCGACTTCGACCGCTACCTGCACTTCGGCCGGGACGGCCTGGTCAGCGAGACCACCGAACCCCGCTGGCGGTGATCCGGACCAGCCGCGCGTTCCGCGGGCGCTGGCCGCCGACGAGCTTGGCTAGTCGGGCAGGGTGCTGAAGGCGGCCAGCACGGTGTCCACATAGGACGTGATGTCGGCGGGCGCGGCGGCCGACCGGTGCAGTGCCGCGGTGCCGAGATAGACCGCGTAGCTGGCGGCCGCGAGGGTCGCCGCGCGGTCGGCGGGGTGCCCCAGTTCGCGCAGCGCCGCCTCGATGCCCGCGATCCGCCTGCGGGTGACCCGCTCCACGACCGCGCGCACCGCGGGGGTGTCCGCGTCGACGGCCAGGCGCAGCGCGACCGCGCCGCCACGACCGCCGGTGAACGCGGCCGCGACGAGCAGCCGGAGCCGGTCGACCGGGTCGGCCACCTCGGCCAACGCCGGCAGGACCTCGTCGGTCTCGGTGCGCTCCCACCGTTCCAGGGCCGCGACGAGCAGCGCCTGGCGGTTGTCGAACAGCCAGTAGAAGCTCGACTTCGAGGCCTTGAGCCGGGCCGCGACCGGCTCGACGGCGACGGCGGGCAGGCCGCCGTCGGCCAACGCGTCCAGCGCGGCGTCGGCCCAGTCCTCCCGGGTGAGGCGCGCGACACGAGGCACGGGTGCACTCTACGCACCCGTTCTGTACGGTGGCGTTCAGAACGTTCTGTACGCCACCGTCCAGAAGGGGTTCTCATGGACAGCCCGCTTACCGACCTCATCCCGAACCCTCGGCTGCGCGAGTTCCATCAGCGCCGGGTCGAGCAGCCGCCCGACGTCGTCTGGCAGGCGCTGGCCTCGTTGTCCCCGCAGGACATGACCGCGATCCGGGTGCTGATGAGCGTGCGCGCGCTGCCGGCCGCGTTCGGTCGCCGGCCCCTGGCCGAGCCGGCGACCATGCTCGACACCATGCGCGAGCGCGGCTGGTTCGACCTGGCGAGCGATCCCGGCCGCCTGGTGGTGATCGGCTCGATCGGCCAGTTCTGGCGGCTTCGGCCCGGTCAGTGGCGACGTGACTGCCCGCCGGCCGAGTTCCGCGCCTACGCCGAGCCCGGGTTCGCCAAGTCGGCGACGGCGTTCGAGCTGATCGCCGACGGGGACGCCACGATCCTGCGCACCGAGACCAGGGTGACGGCAGACGACCAGCGCGCGCTGCGCCGGATGTCGGCGTACTGGGCGCTCATCCGGCCGGTCAGCGGGCTGATCCGCCGGCTGATGCTGCGGGCCATCGCCGGCCGGGCCGATCGACTCGCACCCGCCAACCGCCGGCTCGAGCCCGGGCCCGCGGTGCCCTGAATGACCCGTTCAGGGCACTGGGGCTAGGCCGCCTCGGCGTGCGGCAGGCTCGCGGCCTCCAGCAGGTCGGAGACCCGGTGCGCCGAGCCCGCGGCCCTGACCAGCGCGCGGACCCGGCGGGCCTCGGCCCTGGTCGGCTCGTCCACCGCGAGCCGGGACACCGTGCGCCGCAACGCCTCCGGCTCCAGGTCGGGCAGCGCCACCAGCACGCCGAGGCCGAGCCCGGCCGCCCTGGTGGCGTCGCGGTGCTCGGCCGGGGTGCGGGGCGCGAGCACCAGCGGCGTCGCGTGGCGCAGGCCGGCCGCGATCCCGGCCAGCCCGCCGTCGGTCAGCAGCACGTCGGCGTGGGCCAGCGCGGCGAAGCCCCGGCCGGTCGCGGTGACGTTGGCCGGCAGGTCGGCCGGCGCGTCCTCGGTGCACAGCAGCACCTGCCAGTCCGACCCGGCGAACGCGGTCGCCAGCGTCGCGACCGGCACGTCGTCGTGCGCGACCGCGAGCACCGGCCGCTGGTCGGTCGGCGTCCACTCGGCGAACACGGTGCCCCGGCCGGCCGGGTGCACGTACAGGTAGTCCAGGCCGTAGGACCGCTCCGCCGGCCAGGCCACCACGCCGCCGTCGGCGAGGTTGGTGTGCGCGACGGCGATCCGCGCGCCCCACTCCGCCGCCAGTTCCCTGGCCGCGTCGTGGGTTCGCGGGTCGCACACGATCAGGTCGACCCGACCCCTGGCCAGGAAGTCCGGCCGGTCGCGCAGGTTGCGCTCGTCGCTGCCGTAGCGCAGCAGCACAACACCCGAGTCGGCGTCCTCGTCGGCGAACGGATCGCTGGTCGCGAACGTCACGGTGTGTCCGCGACGGCCGAGTTCCTCAGCTACCGCGAGCGTCAGGTAGAGGTGGTCGGTGTCGGGACGGCTGAGGAACAGCACGTGCCGGAACGACGATCCCATGTCGGCCTCCGTTGGCTGGTCTGATTCCGACGTTAGATCCGCGTTCTCGGGTGTGCCTCAATTCTCGGTCCAGTGCACGTGCTTTCCCGGAGAAGATGCGGTAAAGGGAGCCGGTCAGCCGTCGGTCAGCGCGTGCTTGTCCAGCGCGTCCTCGAAGCGGCCGTTCTCGTGCGCCTCCACCAGGAGTTCGGCCAGGTCACGCAGCTTGGTGTTGCTGTTCTGGGACGCCGTGCGCAGCAGGTCGAACGCCCGGTCCGACGGGTGGCCGAAGTGGCGCATGAGCATGCCCTGGGCGCGGCCGACCAGCGCCCTGGTGTGCAGCGCGGTGCGCAACTGACCGACCATCTGGTTGCTGTCGTGATAGAGCGACGCGTTGTCGAACACCACGCCCGCGTGCAGCGTGAGCAGCAACACCACGTCGTAGCCGAGCTCGCCGAACTGGCCGGGGTCGCGGGAGAACAGCGTGAGCACCGCGGTCTCCGCGCCGCCGGTGGACAGCGGCAGCGCGAGGCAGCCGCCGAACCCGGAGTTGAGCAACCGGGCGGAGAACGCCGGCCAGCGCTGGTCCTTGCCGGCGTCCTCCAGCCTGCGGGGCTCGACGAAGGTCAGCGCCTCGACGATCGGGCCGGGGTCCAGCGGGTCCAGCTGAGGGGTGTCGTGCCCGGCGACGGTCTCCACCGCCTCCGCGGAGCGGACCGTGATCGTGGCGGCCGCGCAGCCGGGGACGGTGCGCGAGATCCGCTCGATGAACCGGTCGAGGGTGGCGCCGAAGTCGTCGGCCTCGACCAGCCGGGTGACCTCGGCCAGTTCGTGTGCCACGGTCAGTAGTTCGTCTGCCATTCCGCGAAGTGTGCTTCGCGCACGCGTGCCCAGCAAGCTAAGGTGGTCACAACCTCACGGTTACGCAGTCAGCCGTGTCCTCTTGCCGCCTCGGAGGCCCACATGGCTGACTTTTTTGTGCTCCCGACCCACGATTACCGCGCCAGGTGGCGAAGACGGGTGCGCGTTCAGCCGCCGCGGCGACTGGTGTTGCGGACCAGCTGGCCGGGGCCGGGCGTGGTGGTGATCTCAGTGGACGGTGACATCGATCTGGCCACCCGGGCCGAGTTGGCGAGCGGGCTGGCCATGGCCGCGACCGATCCGGAGCTGCGGCTGCTGGTGTGTGACCTGACCCGGGTCGGCTTCCTCGCGTGCGCGGGGGTGTCCGTGCTGGCCGAGACGCGGTCGGAGTTGGCGGGGCGGGGTGCGGCCATGCGGGTGGTGGCCACCGATCCGGTCGTGGTGCGGGTACTGGCGGTCACCGGTCAGCGCGAGTCACTCGGCGTACGACCGCGCCTGCGGGCCGCGCTCGCCGAGTTCCCCACCCGACCAGGCGACGCTGACCTGCACTGTTCCCGCTAACCGAGGTCCACACCACCGCCCCCGCCACCCCCGCACGGGGGTTGGACTCGCGGGTGGTCCATTGTGGACTGTGGAATGTTCCGGTTCGTGGGGGTGCGGGGGGCGGTTAGGGTTCCGGGTGTGCTGACGCGACTGTGGAGTCCGGCTGGGTTCGTGCTGGTTCTGTTGCTTTTCCTGCTGCCGTTTGTCGGAGTGTCCTGTTCGGCCGACGGGGTCGGCTCGATGGAGGCCGAGTTCACCGGGTTCGACCTGGTCACCGGTGGCGAGCCGACGTTCGACACGACCAGCCCCATCGCCGACATGGTCGCGTCCGACCAGGCCGAGATGCCATCGACCGGTGTGGTGGTGCCGGCGGTGTTCGCGCTCATCCTGGTCGTGGCGGGCGCCGGTGCCGCGCTGGTCGCCCGGCCGAGGACCCGCGCGCTGGCCGGCGCGGCGGCCGCGGCGCTGGCGGCGGTACTGCTGGCGGTCATCCAGCTGTTCGCCGAGTCGAGCCTGGTGAACAGCATCGTCGACAGCTCGGCGGTCATCGCCCAGTCGACGCCGATCGACCTGGCGCCGGTGGTCGACGAGACCTATCTGGCCGACGCGGTCTCCGCGCGGATCGGCTTCTGGTTCTGTCTCGGACTGCTCGTGCTGATCGCGGCCGGGAACCTGTTGGCCGCCGCCCGCTCCCGCGCGCCATCGTCCTGACCCGGGATGGGTGCCTTCCCGCCGAATCGATGGCAGGGTGGGGACCGACAACGGGAGGGGCACATGGCGGGCGCGGTGGAGCGGATCCGGGAACGCGGCGAGCAGGCGCGGGAGAAAGAGATCGTCGAGGTGCTCGTGGACGCCTTCGACGAGTTGATGCGCGCCGACCCGGTGGCCTTCCGGCGCAAGTTCCGCAAGATGGCCGCGGCGCCGTTCGCGTTCTACCGGGGCACCGCGTGCCTGTTCTACGCCGACATGGTCCGCGAGGACGACCCGTGGGCCGACGAGCGGACCAGCCGGATCTGGATCCAGGGCGACCTGCACGCCGAGAACTTCGGCACCTATATGGACTCCTCCGGCACGCTGGTGTTCGACGTCAACGACTTCGACGAGGCCTACCTCGGCTGTTTCACCTGGGACCTCAAGCGCCTGGCCGCGAGCGTGGCGCTGATGGCCTGGACCAAGGCGACCTCCGACCGCGACATCGCCTCGCTGATCGGCACCTACCTGCACGCCTACGTCCGCCAGGTGCGCGCCTTCGCCGACAACCCCGGCGACGAGATGGTCCGGCTGCACCTCGGCTCGACCGACGGCATCATCCACGACGTCCTGTTGCGGGCCAGGCTGCGCACCCGGATCGACCTGCTCAGCACGATGACCACGATCGCCGAGTACGAGCGCCGGTTCACCAGGGGCATCGGCGTCCGCGAGCTCGACGACACCGAGCGCGCCGCCGCCCAGCACGCCTTTGAGTCCTATTTGGACACAATCCCGCAGGCCAAGCGGTTCGGCGCGAGCACCTACCTGGTCAAGGACATCGTCGGCCGGTCGGGCTTCGGCATCGGGTCGGCGGGGCTGCCCGCCTACAGCGTGCTGGTCGAGGGGCGCACCCAGGCGCTGGAGAACGACGTGCTGCTGTCGATGAAGCAGGGCAACATCGCCGCACCGAGCCGGGTGGTCGACGAGCGGCGGATCCGGGAGTACTTCGACCACGAGGGCCACCGCACCGCGGTCTCCCAGCGCGCCCTCCAGGCGCACGCGGACCCGTGGCTCGGGCACACCGAACTGAACGGTGTCGGGTTCGTGGTGTCCGAACTGTCCCCGTACACCGCCGATCTCGACTGGTCGGAGCTGACCGAACCCGCGGAAATGGCCCCGGTGCTTTCCTACCTCGGCCGGGCGACCGCGAAAATGCACTGCGTCTCCGACTCGGATTCCGAACAATCCCTTGTGGACTTTCAGGTCGAGGAGGCCATCGCGTCGGTGATCGACGACGAGGACGCGTTCGTCGAAGCGGTCACCGGTTTCGGCATGGCCTATGCCGAGCAGACCCGCCATGATCACCGACTGTTCGTGGATGCCTTTCGTGGCGGCCAGATCCCCGGCATCAGCTCGGCGGACCCGGCCTGACCAGGCACGCTCACCCGACCCGCACGTGCACCTGCACGGGAATCGCCCGCCGGGGTATGTGCACGAGCAATTACCACGGCCGACCGCCCGTATCTCGGGCCGTGTCCGGTCGTTGGAGGAAATGTGCGTTCGGCTGATTGTTCGATCGGATATGCCACCGTAACCACCGACCATCGGCGGGCGGCGCCATGAACGGCTGGCGCGACCCCATGCTCGCCACCGTTACCGACCGCCGGTTCTCCGACGAGAACTGGATCTTCGAACGCAAGCTGGACGGCATCCGTGCACTGTCCATAAGAGACGGATGGCGGCCACAGCTGTGGAACCGCAACCAGAAGCGGATCGACGACAGCTTCCCCGAACTGATCGACGCACTGGCAGAGCTCGGCGGCCGGCGGTTCGTCGCCGACGGCGAGATCGTCGCCCTGGACAGCGGGAACGGCCGGACCGACCCGCTGGCGCAACGACCGGGCACGCGGGTCGGCTACTACCTGTTCGACCTGCTCTCCCTCGACGGCCAGGACCTCTGTGGACAGACTTTGCGGCGGAGAAAGCTACTGCTGCGCAACGCTTTCGACTACCGCGAGCCGCTCTTCTACTGCGAGCACCGGGACCGCGACGGCGAGGCCTACTACCAGTACGCCCGCGCGCAGGGCTGGGAGGGCCTGATCGCCAAACGGGCCGACTCCCCCTACCGCGCCGGACAGTCGAGCGACTGGCTGAAGTTCAAGTGCGTGCGCGACCAGGAGTTCGTCGTCGGCGGGTTCACCGACCCGCAGGGCTCGCGCGCCGGCTTCGGCGCGTTGCTGATCGGCTACCACGAACACGGCAGGCTGCGCTACGCCGGCAAGGTCGGCACCGGCTACGACCACGCGACCCTACGCACGCTGCGGGCCAGGATGGACCTGATGACCCAGTCCGAGTCCCCGTTCGCCGACGAGGTCCGCGAGCCGACCGCCCACTGGATCCGCCCGGAACTGGTGATACAGGTCGGTTTCAGCGAGTGGACACGGGAGGGCCGGCTGCGCCACCCCCGCTACGGCGGCTTACGCACCGACAAGCCGGCACCCGATGTCGTGCGGGAAACCCGATGACCCAGCGTCAACGGTTACCCCGGGTGGCCTCGACGACCGTCCGTAGTGTCCTCTATGGACAATCTGTGGTTGCCGTCCCTCAATAGGCTTTGACCCGACCACCGGGCTTGAGTTGTCCGGCACGGGCGCATAACGTGGGATGAAGCGCGGTTGAGTGACCAGCCACGCATTCAGGTAGCGGTGTTCTGAACGGAAGTGCGCCTCCGCTGCTCGTCACTCAAACGAGATGAGGCGTTCGCTGATGTTTGACACCTCGATCTGGGTCGGCGGTGACTCCCGCACCCCGCGCCGGCGTGACCATCGCCCGCTCCGCGCGCAGTTCTTCGAGATCGACGTGCGACGGCGTCCCGACCACCCGGTGGTCGCGCACGTGATCGGTCCAGTCGACCTGCTGACCGCGCCCGAACTCCGCCTGTGCGTCGAGGACAACGTCGGCGACAGGCGCGGCCTGGTGCTCGACCTCAGCCGCGTGAACTTCCTGGCCGCCTCGGGACTGTCGGTGCTGACCGACACCGAGGAGCGGGCCAACCGGGAGCGGCTGGCCTGGGCACTGGTGGTCAACAGCCGCCCGGTCATCCGCCCGCTCGACCTGCTCGGCCTGCGCCAGCGGCTGCCGACCTACCATTCCGTGCTCGCCGCCATCTCCGCCGTCGCCGGCGTCGTCGGCTGTTGTCACTGATTCCTACCGGCCGCCGAGCAGCTCGGCGGCCTTGGTACGCAGGCCCTTGGTGATCACGTCCCACGCGTCCGGGTCGCCCTTGAGCAGTGCCTCGGTGGTCGACCTGAGCTGGTCCATGGTCGTGTGCGGCGGGATCGGCGGGATGTCCGGGTCGCAGTGCACGTCCAGCACCACCGGGCCGTCCGCGGCCAGCGCCCGGTCCCACGCCGGGCCGAGGTCCTCGACCGTCTCCACGGTGATGCCACCAAGGCCGATCGCGCGCGCGAAGTCCGCATAGGACACATCGGGCAACGTCTGGGACTCGGCGAACTTCGGCGCGCCGCCGAGCGCGCGCAGCTCCCAGGTGACCTGGTTCAGGTCGTTGTTGTGCAGCACGCAGACCACCAGCCGCTGATCGGTCCACAGGTGACGGTAGTGGCCGATGGTGAGCAGCTCGGCCAGCCCGTTCATCTGCATGGCGCCGTCGCCGACCAGGGCGATCACCGGCCGTGACGAGTCGGCGAACTTCGCGCCGATGGCGTACGGCACCGCGGGGCCCATGGTCGCCAGCGTGCCGGACAGCGATCCCCGCATCCGGCCGCGCATCCGCAGGTTGCGGGCATACCAGTTGGCCGCCGAACCGGAGTCGGCGGTGATCACCGCGTCCTGGGGAACGCGCCGGGACAGCTCCAACACGATGCGCATCGGGTTGATCGGGTCCGCCTCGACCATCGCCTGGCGCTCGATGATGTCCCACCAGCGCGCCACGTTCGACTCGACCTCGGTGCGCCATGACCGGTTCTCGTTGCGGGCCAACAGCGGGATCAGCCTGGTCAGCGTGCTCTTGGCGTCGCCGACCAGGTTCACCTCGGTGGGATAGCGCATCCCGACCAGCCGACCGTCCACATCGAGCTGCACGCCGCGCGCCTTGCCGTACTCCGGCAGGAACTGCGAGTACGGGAAGCTCGACCCGATGATCAGCAGGGTGTCGCAGTTGGCCATCAGGTCCCAGCTCGGCCGGGTGCCCAGCAGCCCGATCGAGCCGGTGACATACGGCAGGTCGTCGGGCAGGACATCCTTGCCCAGCAAGGCTTTCGCCACCCCGGCACCGGTGAGCTCGGCCACCTTGCGCACCTCGTCGGCGGCGTTGCGCGCGCCCTGACCGACCAGGATCGCGACCTTGGCGCCCGCGTTGAGCACCTCGGCCGCCCGGCCGATCTCGTCCTCGGCCGCGACGGCCACAGTGGACGGATGGCTCGGCGGGCTGGACGGCACGTGCTTGAACTCGTGCCGAGGCGGGTGATAGGCCTCCTCCTGCACGTCGGCCGGGATGATCAGCGCGGTCGGCGCGCGGGAGGCCTGCGCGGTGCGCATCGCCCGGTCAAGGGCGTTGGGCAACTGCTCCGGGACGTTGACCTCGACCAGGTACTCGCTGGCCACGTCCTTGAACAACGCCTGCAGGTCGACCTCCTGCTGGTAGGAGCCACCCATGGCGCTGCGCGCGGTCTGGCCGACGATGGCGACCACCGGGACGTGGTCGAGCTTGGCGTCGTAGAGACCGTTGAGCAGGTGGATCGCGCCCGGACCGGAGGTGGCCAGGCAGACCCCGACCTTGCCGGAGAACTTGGCGTAGCCGACCGCCGCGAGCGCGGCCATCTCCTCGTGCCTGGTCTGCACGAACCTCGGCCGGTTGCCGGCCTCGCCGAACGCCACCACGATGCCGTTGATGCCGTCGCCGGGGTAGCCGAACACCTGCTCGACTCCCCAGTCCCGCAACCGGGCCAGCAGATAGTCACCCACGGTCTCACTCACGTCGGTCGCCCCGTGACATTGATTCGCTCGCAAGCTCGCTCATACCAGCCTGGCTACCCCTGTAACGACAGGACTATGCGGACCGATAGTGGGTATCCCAGCCGGCATGGAGCGCCCGAACGCCCTTCAGTGGGTCCACTACGCCTTCGGCGGCCGGTTGCCCGACCGCTACCGCGACTGGGTGCTGCACGACACCACCTCGCGCAACTGGCTGGGGCGCTACGTGTTGCGGGTGCTGGTGGAGACCCTGCCCTGGTTGATCGCCGGGTTCGTGGTGCTCATGCTGATCACCCCGCTGCCGGCCGGCATGGTGCTGAGCGCGCTGGCGATCGGCCTGGCCACCACCCTCTACTTCACCGTCACCAGCGCGGACGAGCTGACCGAGGCGCGGTTGGTCAAGCACGGTTTCCCCGCGGGGACCGGCAAACGAACGCGGGCCGCCCGACATTAGGTCGCGCGCCGACGTGTCAGGCCGGCTCGCTCGGGTAGTCCTTGCGCACGGTCCCCAACCGAGACAAGGAGTTGTATTCCGCAGTGACCACTATCGAGAAGTCAGTCGATGTGCACACCCCGGTGCGGACGGTCTACAACCAGTGGACACAGTTCGAGTCGTTCCCCCAGTTCATGGAAGGCGTGGATCGGATCCGCCAGGAGACGGCGACCAGGACGCACTGGGAAACCAGTATCGGCGGGGTAACCAGGGAGTTCGACGCCGAGATCACCGAACAACACCCGGACGAGCGGGTCGCCTGGCACACCGTCGACGGCCCCCGGCACGCGGGCGTGGTGACCTTCCACCGGATCGACGACCGCACGACGCGGGTGCACCTGCAGATGGAGTACTCACCACAGAGTCTGCCGGAGAAGGCCGCCGCCGCGTTGGGCGTCGTGTCCAAGCGCGTCCAGGGCGACCTCGACCGGTTCAAGGAGTTCATCGAGCGGCGCGGCGCCGAGACCGGCCAGTGGCGGGGCGAGGTGTCCCGGCCTGCCCAGGACGGCGGCACGCACCTCCGTTAGCCGATTCCGTCAGGGGCATGATGAACACCGCTGTGACCCAGCGGTGTTCATCGCTGTCGAGCGCGTAGGAGGGTACCCAACATGTCGTCGCCGGAAATGTCGTTGCCGGAGATCGTGCCGGAGCAGGACTGGCTCCAGGCAAGGAAAACCTTGCTGGCCAAGGAGAAGGCCGCCACCAGAGCGCGCGACGAGCTGAACGCGCAACGCCGGGCGCTGCCGATGGTGCGGGTGACCAAGCCCTATCTGTTCGACGGCTCGCGTAGTCTGCTCGACCTGTTCGCCGGTCGCCGTCAGCTGATCGTGCACCATTTCATGTGGATCTGGGACATCGCCGAGGACGGCACGGAGATCCCGCGCGACACCGGCTGCCCGAGCTGCGCGGGAGCCGCCGACAACATCGGCAACCTCGCCCACCTCAACGCGCGGGACACCACGCTGGTGGCGGTCTCCCGCGCCCCGGCGGCGAAGATCGGCCCGTTCCGGGAGCGCATGGGCTGGCGGTTCCCCTGGTACTCCTCGGCGGGCAGCGACTTCAACTACGACTTCCACGCCACGATCGACGAGCGGGTGGCCCCGGTGCTGCTGAACTACCGCACCGAGGAGGAGCTGGCCGAGACCGGCGTCCACTGGGGCCCCGCCAACCGCGGCGACTACCCGGGCCTGAGCACGTTCCTGCGGGTGGACGACGAGGTCTTCCACACCTACTCGACCTTCGCCCGCGGCTTGGAGCAGCCCGGCGGCACGCACGCCTACCTCGACCTGACCGCGCTGGGCCGCCAGGAGCAGTGGGAGCGGCCGCCGGGCCGCGCGACCGCGCTCGGCGTCCAGGCGGGCAGCACCGACGTGCGCTTCCACGACGAGTACTGAGCGCAGCCCTACCGCGCGGGCACCGCCACCGGACCGAGCACCAGCTCGGTGTTCAGCATGGCCGAGGTGAACGCGGCCGCGCCCGCCGAGGAGGCCACGTTCTGCATCGGGTCGACGACGTTGCCCACCGCCCACACCCCCTCGACGCTGGTGCGGCCCGCGGCGTCGACGCGCACCCAGCCCTGGTCGGTCAGCTCGCAGCCAAGCTCACGCAGCAGCCCGTCGACCGGCACGAACCGGGGCGCCACGAACAGCGCGGCCCTGGCCACCAGCCGGCCGTCGGCCAGCCGGACCCCGGCGAGCCTGCCCTGCTCGGCGACCGCCTCGGCGACCACGCCCCGCTCGACCGCGATGCCGCGTTCCGCGAGCCGCGCCAGCTCCTCGTCGGTCGGCTGGTAGCCGTTGGTGAACAGCACGGTGTCGGCCGACCACTCGCGGATCAGCACCGCCTTGTCGACGCCCTGCGGCCCGCCGGCGAGCAGCCCGAGCGGCTGGTCGGCCACCTCGTAGCCGTGGCAGTACGGGCAGACCACCACGTCGGTCCCCCACAGCTCGGCGAGCCCGGGGATGTCCGGCAGCTCGTCGCGCAGCCCGGTGGTCACCAGCAGCCTGCGCGCGGTGAGCACCCGCCCGCCGGCCAGCGTCACCGCCAACCCCGGTCTGGCCGACACCACCCGGTCCTCGACCAGCTCGACGCCGTAGCGGGCCACCTCGGCCCGGCCGGTGGCCAGCAGCTCGCCCGGCGGCATGCCGTCGCGGGACAGGTAGTCGTGCATGGCGCTGGCCCGCGCGTTGCGCGGCTCCCCCGCGTCGACCACCACCACCCGTCGCCGCGCCCGGCCAAGCGTCAGCGCCGCGGCCAGTCCAGCCGGTCCGCCGCCCACGATCACCACGTCGTACATCGACGATCACCTCCACCGACAGCATGCGTTCCAAGTTTCGACAATGACAACCTTCGTTGCCGATACTGGGAACATGGACGAGATCGAGAACACCCTCGCGGAGGTCGGCAGGCGGCTGCGCCGGATCCGGGCCGCCCGGGGCGTCACCCTCACCGAGCTGGCCGCCGCCACCGGCATCTCGAAGTCGACGCTGTCCCGGCTGGAGTCCGGTCAGCGCAGGCCGAGCCTCGAGCTGCTGCTGCCGATCTCGGCCGCCCACCAGGTGCCGCTCGACGAGCTGGTCGGGGCGCCCAAGGTGGGCGACCCGAGGGTCCGGATGGAGCCGCGCCGGATCGGCGACCGCACGGTGGTCGCGCTGACCAGGCAGCCGGGCGGCCCGCAGGCCTACAAGATGATCATCCCGGCCGGCCGGTGCGACCCCGACCCGCGCACGCACGAGGGCTACGAGTGGCTCTACGTGCTCTCCGGCAGGCTGCGCCTGGTCCTGGCCGAGCACGACGTGGTGCTGACCCCCGGCGAGGCCGCCGAGTTCGACACCAGGCTGCCGCACTGGTTCGGCGCGGCCGACGACGCGCCGGTGGAGATCCTCAGCCTGTTCGGCAAGCAGGGCGAACGGATGCACGTGCGCGCCCGGCCGCGAACGCCCTAGGCGGGCACCGGTTCGGGGGCGGGTTTGTTGTCCACGCCGGGGATGCCGCGCCCGCGCAGGGAGCAGGCCCTGGTCTCCGGTACGAACACCAGCGCCACCGCGCCGACCACGCACGCGCCCATCAGGTAGTAGGCGGGGAACAGCAGGTCACCCGTGGCGTTGATCAGCGACTGGTTCACGAACGGCGCCGTGCCGCCGAACAGCGAGGTGGAGATGTTGTAGGCGATGGCGAACCCCGCGTACCGCACGTGGGTCGGGAACATCGCCGGGAACATCGCGGAGATGGTCGACAGCTGGGGCACGTAGAGCAGTCCCAGCACGGCGAACGCGATCACCGCGCCGCCGAAACCCTCCTCCATCAACTGGAACATCGGGATCGCGAGCACGAACAGGCCCACGATCGAGATCCACCACAGCGTCTTTCTGCCGACCTTGTCCGACCACGCGCCGGCGAAGGGCACCAGCGCCATCATCGCCAACTGGCCGATGATGACCAGCACCAGTGTGCTCGCCGTGGTCAGCCCGATCTCGTTCTCCAGGTAGGTCGGCATGTACGCGAGCAGCGTGTAGTTCACGATGTTCAGCGTCACCACCAGCCCGCACAGCAACAGCAGCGGCCGCCAGTAGCCGAGCAGGTCGTGGAAGTGTTTCCTGGCCTTGCGGTCGATCCCGCCCTGCGCGGCCGCCTCGCGGAACACCGGCGTGTCCTCGAGTCTGCTCCGCAGGTACAGCCCGATCAGGCCGAGCGGCGCGGCCACCAGGAACGGCAGCCGCCAGCCCCACTGTGCCATGTTGTCCGCGCCGACGATCCGCTCGACGACCAGCGAGAGCGTCGCGCCGAGGGTGAACCCGCCGAGCGTGCCGAACTCCAGGAAACTGCCGTAGCGGCCGCGTTTGCGGTCCGGCGCGTACTCGGCCATGAACGTCGCCGCGCCGCCGTACTCGCCGCCGGTGGAGAAGCCCTGGATCATCCGCAGCAGGATCAGCCCGATCGGCGCGAAGATGCCGATCGTCACGTGCCCTGGCAGGATGCCGACGCAGAAGGTGGCCCCGGCCATCATCAGGATGGTCGTCGCCAGCACCCGCTGGCGGCCGAGGCGGTCGCCGAGCGGCCCCCAGAAGATCCCGCCGATCGGCCGGATCAGGAACGACACCGCGAACACCAGCAGACTGCCCAAAGTGGACGCCGCGCGGTCCTCGCTGGGGAAGAACGCCTCGCCGATGTAGACGGCGGTGTAGGCGTAGACGCCGTAGTCGAACCACTCGGTCGTGTTGCCGATGGCCGAGGCCGCGATCGCGCGGTGCAGGGTCCTGCGGTCCGGCTCCGTCGTCGTGGCGGCGTCACCGCCCGGTCGTTCCGCCATTGCCCAACCTCCTGCCGAAGCGCCAAGCGCTCGGCGGAGTACCCACGTGTCACATGTGGACAAACCTCACGATCGTGGGCCGCGAACGGAAACCCGGGCCGCCTCGAACTCCGCCACCCAGTGCGCGGTGCGGTCCAGATAGGCGGTCTCGGCGTCGGCGCCGGTCCGGCCGTAGGCGCCGTCGTAGGTCTGGTAGCCGAAGCCGGCCGGCGGGTTGCCGCTCGCCGGCTCGATCGTGGACCCCTCGTGCCACTCGTTGAACGAGGTCACCGACACCCAGGTCGGCACCCCGCCGGTGGCCGGGTCGAGCGCGTTTCCCCACTGCTGGTCGTACATCGCGCCCTCCGCCCGGTCGACGGTCGGCGTGGTGTTGCCCGGCACCGCGCGGTCGTCGAGATAGCCCGGCGCGACCGACGGCGACCAGATCAGCCCGTTGGCCTTCGCGTACTCGCCCGCGCTCTCCCAGCCGGGCGCGGTGGCGCCGGCGATGCCGTCGTAGGTGTACAGGCCGGAGAAGTGCGCGATCCGCGAGGTGTCGGTGGTCTGCGCGAGCACGATGCTGTTGTCGGTCACCGCGTCCAGTGCCGCCCAGTCCGCGTCGGGCACCGACAGGCTGGAGAACACGTAGTACGCGCCCTTGCCGCCGTGCTCGGCCGACCGGAAGAACGCCGGGTGGTCGCCGTAGGTCGCGTTGACGTACTCGATGTCGTCCACAGTGGACGCCGCGGACCGGCCGCCGTACGGCTCGAGGTGCCAGGCGACCTTGATGCCGTGCCGAGCGGCGGCGTCCAGCACGCCGCTGGCCAGACTGTCCTCATAGGACCCCTGGCCCCACCAGCTGTAGACGATCACCCCGGCGCCGGACTGGCGCACCCACGCCATGTGCCGCTCGACCACGCCGAGGTAGTCGCCGGAGTCGTAGGGTCCCTCGGTCGGGTAGAAGTCCGCGCCGATGTCGGTCGGCGGGGTGTGCCCGCCCTGCGGCCAGTGCCGCCAGCTGCCGTGCAGCTCCGGGCTGCCGTACCAGGGGTAGTAGAACAGGTGCACGTTCGGCGACAGGTCGGCTCTCGGCCCGGGCGCGGCGCTGACCACACCGGGGGGCAGCAGCAGCGCCAGCGCGAGCACGAGGGGAAGCAGACGTCGTCGGTGCGGCATCGGAGTCTCCGGCTTCGTCGCAGGGGGAGCCGAACACATCGAGCGTAACGCCGCGATTCGCAAAAAGTCTAGCAATCTACCGCAAGAATAAGACTTTCGTATGCAAGTAAGCCTCCTGGCCGATCGGTTGATCGCCCATCGGCCGATCGGCCGAGGCGCGGGCTCCCTGACCTGGCCATCTGCCCGAAGTGCTGACCGGGTGTTCTCCTCCAGGCTGTGCCGCCAGGAGATCAGACCACCAACGGTGAAGGGGAACCCAGGTGCACACGGAACCGCCGCTGCTGAGCGGCCGGGGACTGGTGAAGCGCTACGGCGGCCAGCACGCGCTCGCCGGCGTCGACATCGACATCAACGCCGGGGAGGTGCTGGCGATCGTCGGCCCGTCCGGATCGGGGAAGACCTCGCTGCTGCACGTGCTCGCCGGCATCCTGCGGGCCGACGACGGGCAGGTCAGCCTTGGCGGACAACGCATCGACCAGCTCAACGAGACCAAGCGCAGTGAGCTGCGGCGAACCGAGTTCGGCTTCGTCTTCCAGTCGGGGATGCTGGTCGCCGAGCTGACCGCGGAGGAGAACGTGGCGTTGCCGCTGCTGCTCGGCGGCCGGGACCGGGCCACCGCGATGACCGCGGCGAACGAATGGCTGGCCCGCCTCGGCCTTCAGGGCAAGGAACGCCGCCGGCCGGGCGAGCTGTCCGGCGGCGAGGCGCAGCGGGTGGCCATCGCGCGGGCGATCGCGCACCGCCCGAAGGTGATCTTCGCCGACGAGCCGACCGGCGCGCTGGACACCAGGACCGGACACGCGACCGTGAGCGCGCTGATCGACTCGGCGCTGGGCACCGGCACCGCGGTGATCATCGTGACCCACGACCGCGAGCTGGCCGCGTCGCTGCCGCGCACGGTGTCCATCCGGGACGGCCGGATCGAGCAGCCGGTGCCGGCGTCGTGAACCCCGTCGGTCTGGCCATCCGGGTGCTGCGCGCCGACCGCCGCACCCAGGTCGCCACCCTGCTGACCGCGGTCGGCGTCGCGGTGGCCACCGCGCTGGTCCTGCTGTTGACGAGCCTGCCGTTCGCGACCGAGCAACGCGCGGAACGCGCCCTGTGGCAGGAGTCCGTCTACGACCGGGCGACCGACTCCGGGGGGACGGTGAGCTGGAGCTCGAGCACCGACGAGGTCGACGGCCAGCGAATCACCCGGGTGGACGTCGCACCGCTGGTCGATCCGGCGGAGATCGCGCTGCCGCCGGGGATCGACCGGCTGCCCGGCCCCGGCGAGCAGCTCCGTTCGCCCGCGCTGGCGGAGCTGGCCGACAGCCATCTGCCCGAATACCTCGCCGACCGGTTCGACGCGAAACCGGTCGGGCTGCTCGGCGACGAGGCCCTGCGCTTCCCCGAACAGCTCGTGGTGCTGGTCGGGCATACGCCGGACACCATGCCCGTGTCCTCGGTCGAGCTGACCACGTTCGCCGGTGGCGACGCGGAGGTCGACGAGTTGCTCGCGTTGCTCGCCGGGGTGGGCCTGGTGGTGTTGCTGGTGCCCAGCCTGGTGCTGGTGGCCTCGGCCTCCCGGCTGATCGCCGCCCGCCGCGAGCGCCGGCTGGCCGCGTTGCGGCTGGCGGGGGCCACCCCCGCGCAGGTGACCGGCATGGTGGCCGCGGAGACCGGGATCGCCGCGATCGCCGGCGCGCTGCTCGGGGTGGCGATCTCCCCGCTGCTGCACCAGTTGGCGACGATGGTCCCCTGGGACGGCGGCACCTGGTTGGCCGGCGACTTCGTGCTCGCGCCGCTGCCGGTGGCCGGGATCGCGGTGACGCTGGTGGTGCTGGTGGTCGGCGCCGCGATGGCCGGGCTGCGCCGGGTGGTGACCGCGCCGCTGGTGGCCGCCGGGGGACACACCCGCAAACCGCTGTCGATGTGGCGGCTGCTGCTGGTGCCGGCCGCGGTGGCGCTGTTCTTCCTGACCCTGGACAACGCCGGCCAGACCGGGGCGTTCGTGCCGATGCTGGTCGCGCTCGGGGTGCTGATGTGGTCGCCGACCGTCGTCGGGCCGTGGCTCACCTCGGCGTTGGGCGGGGTGTTCGTGCGGTCGTGGCGCAGGCCGGCGGCGCTGTTGGCCGGCAGGCGACTGCGCGACGACCCGAAGGCGGCCTACCGGGCGTCGGCCGGGGTGGTGCTCGCGACGTTCGCCGGGTCGATGGCGCTGACCCTGATGCCCAGCCTGGAGTCGGAGTCCGGGTACTACAGCCAGTACCGCGAGGAGGTGCTCTACCTGAGCACCGACGAGGAGCGGGCGGCCGGGATCGTCGCGGCGGTGAACCAGCGGCTCGCCGGGTACGACGTGGCGGACCGGGCGTTCGGCGTGGCCGAGGTGGAACTGAATGTCGGCGACAACTTCGCCACCGCGATGCTGGTGACCTGCGCGGACGCCGCGCGGCTGCTGCCGGGGATGGACGGGGTCAGCTGTCGGGACACCCCGGCGATCTACGCCGGCTCGACCATGGTGGACCTGTCCGACCCGTCGTTGCCGCTGCCGAAGAACGCGCCGCTGGTGACGGTGGCCCAGCCGGACCAGGTGGTGATCGATCCCGCGCTGTGGTCGGCCGACACGCCCGTGCTGGGGGTGACCGTGGCGGTGCCGGCCGACGACCGGACGCGGGAGACCGTGCGCACCGCGCTGCTCGCCGGGTCGGGGGGTGAGCAGGTGATGAGCAAGGAGATGATGCTGGGTCAGCAGGACACCCAGCTCGCGGACCTGCGCCGGGTGACGGTGATCGGCCTGGTGGCCGCGTCGCTGCTGGCCGGGGTCAGCGCGGCGATCGCCACCGCGGGGTCGGTGATGGACCGGCGGCGCACCTTCGGCGCGCTGATGGCGGCCGGTACGCCGGTCCGCACGCTGGCGCGGGCGTTGCGGGCGGAGGCCGCGCTGCCGGCGCTGGTCGCGACGATCGGCGCGGGCGCGCTCGGCACGGCCGTCGGGGTCGGGCTGTTCGGCCTGGTGTCGGGCAGTGCGGCGGTGTTCAGCCCCTGGCTGGCCGCGCCGATCGCGCTCGGCGCGCTGGTGGCGCTGCTCGCGGCCTCGGTGTGCGCCCCTGCCCTACGCCGGGTCCGCGCCGAACCGCTGGCCGAGGAGTGAGACGAGTCCGGGGCCTGCCGCCATTGGCAGGCCCCGGACTCGGAATGCGGTGTCGCCGTAGTGCAGCGAAGGGCTCCTTCACTGCACTGGACGCAGCGAAGGGCTCCTTCGCTGCGCCGGACGGGGACCTATGGGAGTAGGGCGGTGCGGACTTGGGTCAGGGCCGTTGCGGCTTCGGGGAGGCGGCCTTCGCGCAGGAGGGCGGCGGCCTGGCGGACCGCGGTGGCCTGCTCGCGGACACGGGAGATGTCGCCGCAGGTGGCGCAGCGGACCAGTGCGGTCATCAGGTCCTCTGCGGCGAGGTCGCCATCGGTGTCGGGCGCACTCAGTCTCGGGAGCACTCCGTCGATGCCGACGAGTAGGTCGTGTCCGGCCCGTGGTCGGATGTCCGGTACCGCGTCCTTGATTGCCATGATCCAAGCCTCTCCTTTGAAGCGTTGATCGGTAGCGGCTGAGTGCCTCCACATTGGACCACCAAACGCGACCCGGATGAACACGGCCCCATCGAGTGATGATCATCGCTGGCCAGCCGGGTGAACACCGAATCTGGGGCGTGCCAACCGATCCCGTCCGAGTACTTGATCCCCCGGGCGGGGGACGGTCTCGGCTACGCCCGGTACAGACCGGCCGGAAACGTCACCGCCGGGGGTCGACCTGGACCTTCGGCGCCGCGCCCCACTCCGCGCGCCGCTCGCCCGCCAGCACGCCGGCCACCTCGGCCAACCCGACCGTCGCCGCGACCAGCGGCCGGGGATCCACCGCGCCGCCGGTGAACCGCTCGATCACCCCGGCCAGCCCACCTGACCCGCTCAGCACGCCGACCGCGGTCAGGTCCCGGAACACCAGCTCACGGCTGTCGATCGGGCACGGCTCGCCCGCGATCCCGATGAACACGACCCGCCTGCCCGGCTCGACCAGCTCGATCGCCCGCGCCGGCAGCGCGGCCGCCCCGGAGGCGTCGATCACCGCGTCGAAGGGCAGGTCCGGCAGCGTCGCCGCGGTCCACGCCGACGGAAAACCCAGTGCCCGCGCGAAGTCCAGGGACGACTCGTGCGCGCCGAGCAGGTGCGTCTCCACCCCGTCGGCCGCCGCGAGCAGCGCGCACAGCAGCCCGATCGTGCCCGGACCGAGCACCAGCAGCCGCTCCCCCGGCGCCAGCGCCGCCCCGCGCACCGCGCGCAGCGCGTTGCCACCCGGCTCGACCAGCGCGCCGACCGTATCGTCCACAGTGGACGGAAGACGGTGCAGCGCGCGCACCGGCACCGGCAGGAACTCCGCCAACGCGCCCGGCCACCCGCGCCGGATGCCGATCTCGAACCGCTCGGCGCACAGGTGCTGGCGGCCACCGACACAGCGCGCGCAGTGCCCACAGCCGAGCATGGTGTCCCCGGTGACCCGCGTGCCGGTCCAGGCCGGGTCGACCCCCGGCCCGACGGCGGTCACCACGCCGGCCCACTCGTGCCCGATCCGCAGCGGATAGGCCGCCTGCCCGGTGTGCAGGTAGGACATCTCGCCGGTGAAGAACTCCGCGTCCGTGCCGCACACCCCGGCCCGCCCGACCGACACCACCACCTCATTCGGCCCCGCGACCGGCACCGGCACCCTGGCCACCTCGGCCCGTCCCGGTCCGGTCACAACGAAGGCTCGCATCGTCGCGACGGAGGTAGCGTTGTCCATGATCTTTCGGATCCTAGATCGGGAGGGCACCGAATGCGCAGCTCGGCCTGGTACTCCGGGGACAGCCGCAACGCCTACATCCACCGCGCGTGGATGCGTCGCGGCGTGCCGAACGACAGCTTCACCGGCAAGCCACAGATCGCCATCGCCAACACCGCCTCCGAACTCACCCCGTGCAACGCCCACCTCAACGAGGTCGCCGAGAGCGTCCGGCACGGCATCTGGGACGCCGGCGGCGTACCGCTGAACCTCCCGGTGGTGTCCCTCGGCGAGACCAACGTCCGGCCGACGGCCATGTTATGGCGCAACATGGCCGCGATGGCCACCGAGGAGCTGTTACGCGCCAACCCGATCGACGGCGTCGTGCTGCTCGGCGGCTGCGACAAGACGATCCCGTCGCTGCTGATGGCGGCCGCGTCGGTCGACCTGCCGGCCGTGGTCGTGCCCGGCGGCCCGATGCTCACCGGCACCTTCCGCGGCACGCCGCTCGGCTGCGGCACCGACGTGTGGCGGCTGTCGGAGGAGGTCCGCGCCGGCACGCTGTCCCGCGAGGCGTTCATGGAGTCCGAGTCGTCCATGATCCGCAGCCGGGGGCACTGCAACACCATGGGCACCGCGTCGACCATGGGCCTGCTCGCCGAGGCGCTCGGGGTCACGCTGCCCGGCATCGCCGGCACCCCGGCGGCCGACAGCCGGCTGCTCGCCGGGGCGCACGAGACCGGCCGGCAGATCGTCGAGATGGTGACCGCCGACCGGCGGCCGAGCGCGGTGCTCACCTCGGGCTCGTTCCACAACGCGATCGTCGCGCTGGCCGCGATCGGCGGGTCGACCAACGCGGTCGTGCACCTGCTGGCCATCGCCGGCCGGCTCGGCGTCGACCTGGAGCTGGCCGACTTCGACCGGATCGGCGCCCGGGTGCCGCTGCTGGTCGACCTGCAGCCAGCCGGCCGGTTCCTGATGGAGGACCTCTACCGCGCCGGCGGCCTGCACGCGGTGCTCGGCCAGGTCGCGGACCTGCTCGACCCCGAGGCGATCACGGTCACCGGCCGGCCGCTGGTGGACACCCTGACCGAGGCGCCGATCTGGGACCAGGAGGTGATCCGCACCAGGGACACGCCGCTGCAGCCGGACGCCGGGATCGCCGTGCTGCGGGGAAACCTGGCCCCCAACGGCGCGATCATCAAGCCGGCGGCCGCGTCCGCGCACCTGCTGGCCCACCGCGGCCGGGCGGTCGTGTTCGACTCGGTGGAGGACCTGCACGCCCGTATCGACGACGAGGACCTCGACGTGGACGCGGACTCGGTGCTGGTGTTGCGTGGCTGCGGACCCAAGGGCTACCCGGGGATGCCGGAGGTGGCGAACCTGCCGCTGCCGGCGAAGCTGCTGCGCGCCGGGGTGCGCGACATGGTGCGGGTGTGTGACGGGCGGATGAGCGGCACCGCGTACGGCACGGTCGTGCTGCACGTTGCCCCGGAGGCGGCGGCGGGCGGGCCGCTGGCGCGGGTGCGCACCGGCGACTGGATCACGCTCGACGTCGCGGCCAGGCGCATCGACGTGGACGTACCGGCCGAGGAGCTGGCCGCCCGCGAGCCGTCCTCCGCGATGGCCGATGCGCTGGCCAGCCCGCGGCGGGGCTGGGAGCAGCTGTACGTGAACACCGTCCTTGGCGCGGACACCGGGGCCGACCTGGACTTCCTGACCGGCGCGAGCGGGCACGCGGTGGCCCGCGACTCGCACTGACGACTCTGACCACAGAGCGCGACCGAATAAACCGGATCGGGTGGTTGCCGCCGGCCAAGCCATCCGATCCGGTGAGGAGGTTTACCGGCGGATTGCCGCCGGGTACTCGGGGTCGGCCACCCGTTCGGGGGGTTAGGACACCGAAGGAGAACAACCGATGGAGCTCGACCCTCGGAGCCAGACGGCGCGCGCCCTGCATCGGTACACCGGGCTGGTCAGCGTCGCCCTCGGCCAGGCAGGGGACGCGTTCTGGGTGCACACCGAGTCGCCGGCAACGGGCTACATCCCGCTGGCCGACCGGGCGCCCGCCTTCCCCAACCGAGATCTCGCGTTGCTGTGGGACGAACGACACGGCTGGTCCGCCGCCATCGAGACAGCCTCCGGCGAAGACCTGATCGTGGTCAGCTACCTCGGCAGGGACATCCTGCCGCCACCGTCCGTGGTCGCCAGGTTCGCCGCGGCCCTGATCGCCGGCAAGGGTCCCGGCGTGCCGGAGCCGCCGGCGTTCCGCGAGGTGGACGACCTGGACGACCTCGCGGACCGGATCGCCGAGTACACCCCGGCGCCGGACCACCAGCTCACCTGAGTGGTTACCAAATCACCTAACTTCCGGTATCTTCGCAACCAGTTTTCCGTACCGTCCTGGCGAAAGCGAGTGCGCTGTGCGAGGGTTGCGAGTTCTCGGATTCCTGATCGGACTGGTCGCCATCACGGCGACGGCGGTGCCGGCGGCCGGCGCCCCGGCAGCGGACAACGGCGCGGCGCCGCGCGCCGCGGAGTCCCACTCAGAGAAGATCATCTTCGACGGCGGCGGCAGTGAGGAACTCAACGGGCTCCGGTATCACTCGTTCCGGATCCCGTCACTCATCCGGACGAAGAACAACACACTGATCGCGTTCGTCGAGGGCAGGGCGGCGAACAACCAGGACTTCGGCAACATCAACCTGCTGTACAAGCGCTCCACCGACAACGGCGCGACCTGGTCGCGGCTGTCGGAGGTGATCGGCTCCGGCGAGGGCACCTGGGGCAACCCGACCGCGGTGGTCGACCAGTCCAACAACCGGATCTGGCTGTTCATGAACCACCAGCCACCGACCTCGGGCACCGTCAACTCCTGGGACGACCGGCAGGTCTGGGTCTCCTCCAGCACCACCGACGGCACCTCGTGGTCGGCGCCGGTGAACATGTCGGCCACCCTCAAACCGCGCACCCTGGCCAACGGCTCGAGCTGGAACTGGGACGCGGTCGGCCCCGGCGTCGGCATCCAGACCACCTACCGCAACCCCGGCCGGCTGGTGATCCCCGCCCAGCACCGCAACATCTACAGCGACGACCACGGCGCGACCTGGAAGGTGGCCCTGTTGCGCACCACCTCGGGCGCGGCGATGGAGCAGACCGGGGAGGCGACCGTGCTGGAGCTGGCGGACGGCTCGCTCTACCGCAACGACCGGGCGACCACACCGGTGTGGGAGAGCGCCAAGCGCCGCTGGGTCGCCCGCGGCTCGATCGAGTCCGGCTTCGCCGCCTTCGCCCCGGCGAGCTGCCTGCTCGACCCGAAGAACGAGGCCGCGACCATGCGCTACAACGCCGACGCCCCGGCACGGCTGGCGTTCGTCAACGCGGCGAGCACCGAGACCCGCACGAAGATGCGGATCCGGATGAGCGAGGACGAGGGCCGGACGTGGAGCTACAGCCGCGCCTTCGCCGACGCGCCGCTCCCGCAGGAGGGCGGCGGCTACCGCGAGGGCGGCTACGCCAGCATCGCGAAGACGGCCGACTATCACGTCGGCGCGCTGGTCGAGGTCAACGAGAACACCGGCGCCAACTCAACCTCGCACCGCTCGATCGCGTTTCGCAAGGTCAACCTGCCGTGGGTCCAGGGAGGTGCGCGCGAGCCGGACTGCACGGGCTGAGCCGATGTAACCCGCTGTTCGCCATGGCTTAGTGTGCTGGCCACCACAGGTTCGAATATGGGGGTGGCGGCCATGGTTACCGGCGTCGACGATGTGCAGCACGACGACAGACGCGCGGACGAACCGCGCACCGAGCTGATCCCGGCGGTCGGCGAGCGGGTCGTCCGGCTGCGCAAGCTGGCCTGGTGGGTGCTGGGCGTCACCGTGCTGCTGAACGTGTTGAGCATGGCCATCCCCGCGCTCATCGACCACCCGCTGACCACCGAGCGCGGCGAGATCCGGGTCTATTTCGACGTGTTCTCCGAGGGCAACCTGCCGACGTGGTGGAGCGTCGCGCTGCTGGTGCTGGCCGCGGTGAGCCACGCGGTGGCCGGTGCGCTGGCGGTGGCTGCCGGGATCCGGGGCGCCTGGGCGTGGTTCGTCAGCGCGGCGGTGCTCGGCGGGCTGTCGCTGGATGACCACACGTCCCTGCACGAGCGCCTGGAGCGGATCGGCAAGGACTGGGTGACCTTCGAGAAGTTCCCCGGGTACTGGCTGGTGCCGGGGATCATCGCCGGCCTGGTGATCGTGGTGGCGCTGGGCCTGTTGGCCTGGCGGCTGTCCGGGGTGACCAGGTGGTGCATGATCGGCGGGCTGGCGCTGCTGCTCGGCTCGGCGATGGGCATGGAGTTCGTGCAGGGCCTGCTCGTCGCGCAGGGCGAGAGCGGCCCGATCTACGTGCTGGTGCTGCACGCGGAGGAGCTCGGCGAGAACCTCGGCGTGCTGCTGATGATCACCGCCGCGGTCCGCTCGGTGACGATCACCAACCTGGCCGGCCGGTTCGGCATCCGTTACGGCCGCTGATCGACCGGCCGTGGCATGGTTGGCGGAGACCTGCCCGCGCGACCGATGGAGGACGCCACCATGCTGGCCGGACGGTTGGAGCTCACGAGCAGGAAGTTCGTCGTACGCGAGGTGCCGGAGCCTTCGCCTGGGCCGGGTGAGGTGCGGATCAGGGTGCGCGCGGCCGGCGTGTGCCTGTCGGACGTGCACCTGATCGACGGCAGCCTCAGCCCGATCTTCTTGGACGCCCCCGAAGTCACCCTCGGCCACGAAGTCGCCGGCGAGATCGACACGATCGGGCCAGACGTCGGAGGCTGGCAGGTCGGCGACCGCGTCACCCTGCAGGCCGGCGAGCGGTGCGCGGCCTGCCAGAACTGCCTGCGGTTCCGCGACCCGTGCCTGGCCGTGCGCACCCGGGGCGTCGACTACGACGGCGGCTGGGCGGAGTACGCGCTGGCCAGCCAGCACACCCTGGTGGCGATCCCGGACGACCTCCCGTTCGACCAGGCGGCGATCGTGCCCGACGCGGTCTCCACGCCGTGGGGGGCGGTGACCGACACCGGCCGGGCGGCCCCGGCCAAGCCTGCGGGCGTGTGGGGCATCGGCGGCCTCGGTGTGCACGCTGTGCAGTTGCTACGCCTGATCGGTGCGGCCCCGATCGTGGCCGTCGATCCGTTGCCCGCGGCCAGGGAGCGCGCGTTGGCGTTCGGCGCGGACGCCGCGTTCGACCCGGCGGACCCGTCGCTACGGGCGGCGGTGACCGAGCTGACCGGCGGCGGGTTGGACGTCGCGTACGACATGGCCGGCGTGGCGGCGGTACGCGACCAGGCCGTGAAGTGTCTGGGCCCCGGCGGCCGGCTGGTGTTGGTCGGCCTGACCCCGACGCCGCTGACGGTGGAGAACAGCATCGCGTTGAGCTTCCGAGGCCAGCGGATCCTCGGCCACTACGGGTCGGCACCGGGGGCGGTCGAGCAGCTGGTCGAGCTGACCCGCCACCACCGCCTGGACCTCAGCCGGTCGATCTCGGACACGATCCCCCTCGCCGACGCGGCGACCGCCGTGGAAGCGTTGCAAACCAAGCAGGGCAACCCGATCCGCCTGATCCTGGCGCCGTGACGGACCCAGCGAACTGACCCGAAACCGCCGCCCGCCCCCTACTCAGCCGCGGTCGTGATGGGCCGGTACCGAACGCGGGCGGCCAAGGTGGGGTCGGCGACGTCGAGCCGGTGGAGGCGGACCGGGGTTTTGCCGGGGTTGTGGTACAGCCGGATGCCCTCGCCGAGCAGGACCGGCAGGAGGTGTATGTCGACCTCGTCGATCAGTCCCAGTTCGAGCAGCTGAGCGCCGATGGTGGGCGAGAAGACGCTGAGGTTCCGGCCACCGGCCGCCTCGAGCCCGATGCGCACCGCTTCCGCCACGGGGCAGGACAGGAACGTGATGTCCGGGGTGGGCCGCGCGTCCTCGGGGTGGTGGGTCAGGACGAAGATCGGCCCCTGCCACCTACCGCCCCACGGCCGGGACTCGCCGATGCCACTGTCGAAACCGGCGCGGCCCGCCAGTACGGCGCCAGTGTTCTCGATGTACTCCTCGATCATGCCGGACCGCACCGAGAAACCGCTCATCCACGCCATGTCGTGGTCGGGTCCCGCCACGAATCCGTCCAGGGACATCGCGAAACCCCAGTGGACCTTTCCCGCCGTGGTCGGCGGTTCGGTGTCGTGCACGTGGCCGTTCACCGGTCAACCGCCGGCGAGACGGCGTTCGGTGTGGGTGGTGGCCGGCGCACGAACGTCATGGCTGTCCTTCCATCGGTGCTGTGGCCCCCGACGGTATGGCTAGAGTGGATCCGATAGCAGTACCAACTCCGGATGAGTTATGAGTACCAGTTCGGCAGAGCTGTTCGTGGAGCTCGACCGCTCCCGCCCTCGCGGCCTGCGCGCCCAACTCGAGAACGGCCTGCGTGGCGCTATCAGGGTGGGCCGGCTCCGCGCCGGCACCCGGCTGCCCTCCTCTCGAGCACTGGCCGCTGACCTGCGGATCACCCGTGGTGTCGTGGTCGCGGCTTACGACCAGCTCGCCGCCGAGGGCTACCTGACCTCGCGACAGGGTTGGGGGACCGTCGTCAACGCGATCACCGTGCCCGAGGGGTCACCGCGCCACCGCACACCGCCGGCCGGGGTCCGCTACGACTTCCGCCCTGGCGCCCCGGACGTCGGCCTGTTCCCCCATGCGGCGTGGTCCAGGGCGACCAGCGCGGCGATGCGGTCCCTGCCCGACCTGGAGCTGGGCTACGGGGCCCCGGCCGGTCTCGCGTCGTTGCGCGAGACGCTGGCCGACTACCTTGGCAGGGTCCGGGGTGTGTCGTGCGGACCGGACGACATCGTGGTGTGCAACGGCTTCTCGCACGGGTTGAGCCTGCTGGCCCGGGTGCTCGCCGGGCGGGGCATCGCTGTGGAGAACCCCGGCCACCCGAACTGGCGCGAGCAGATCGAGTGGGCCGGCGCCAGGTGCCATCCCGTCGAGGTCGACGACGAGGGGCTGCGGGTGGACCGGCTGACCGCGCCGGACGTGGGCGCGGTGCTCACCACGCCCGCCCACCAGTACCCGACCGGCGTGGTGCTCTCCCCCAGCCGACGGATCAGCCTGGTCGACTGGGCCCGCACCAACCACGGATACATCATCGAGGACGACTACGACGCCGAGTACCGCTACGACCGCCAACCCGTCGGCGCCCTCCAGGGGGTCGCACCCAACCACGTCATCCACGTCGGCAGCCTGTCCAAGAGCCTGGCCCCCGCGTTGCGGCTCGGCTGGCTGGTCGTCCCCCCGGCGTTACGCGACGAGCTGGTCGCGGCCCGCGCGCACGGCGACCGCTGCACCTCCTCGATCATCCAGGCCACCGCCGCCGAGTTCATCCAGCGCGGCGACCTCGACCGGCACCTGCGGCGCACCCGCCGCAGTTACCGCCAGCGCCGCGACACACTCATCACGGCACTGCGCCAGCGGCTACCCACCTGCCGCGCGACCGGCATCTCCGCAGGCCTGCATGTCCTGGTCCGGCTGCCAGCCGGCACCGACGCGCCCCACCTCGCCACTACCGCCGCCCGGCACGGCCTCCTCGTCCAGCCCCTGGACCACTACCGGACCAGCCCGGCGCACGACCGGCCCTCAGCCCTCGTGCTGGGCTACAGCAGACTCACACCCCAGCAGATCGAGGAAGGCATCCACCACCTCGCCACCATCCTGAACCGGTTCTAACCTGTTCCCTATCAGCGGCACGACAACAACGGACTGTTCCCGACCCGCATGCGCACCTCTCCCCCAGGTGACGAGCCGCTGGCACGTTTACACCGCGCCTACACCGCCCGCACTCGGTTCGCCGCCAGCACCGAACCGGCGACGATGGCGACCAACCCGAGACCGGTACTCCACGAAATGTGTTCGCCGAGCAGAAGCCAGCTCAACACCACGGCCACGCCGGGCGACAGGTAGAAGGACAGGGTTGCCCGCGCGGGCCCGGCGCGTTTGATCAGGGAGTAGTTCAGGCTCAACGTCACGCCGGTGAAGACAATGCCCAATGCCAGCAGGGCCAGACCGCTCGTCCAACTCGGGTTGACATCCGGCACCGCCAGAACTCCCGGAACGAGCAGAACGACCACCGACACCAGCATGGCGACGGTAGCGATGCCCAGAGGTTCGGCGAAGGTCAGCTTGTGGTGAATGAGCAGCGCACCGCTCGCATAACAGAATGCCGAACCAACCAGCATCATGCCGCCGAACAACGCCCGAGCGCCGCCACTCAGGTCCACCCCGAACAACAGCACCAGTCCGGCGAAGCCAAGCAGCAGACCGAAGAGTCCGAGGACACCCTGAGGGCGTTCGCCAGGGTCGAACCTGAGCGCCAGCAGTGCCACGAACAGCGGCTGCGCCCCGATGATGATGCCCGCGAGCCCCGGCGACAGCTGGTGCTGCCCAAGGGTGAGCAGCAGGAGCGGCACCGTGGCCTGGAGCAGCACGGTCACCAGTACCCAGCCTGGTTGTCGCCTGAGGGCGGGCAGCACCCCCCGCTTCACCGCGAACGGCAGCAGGACCAACGCGGCCACGGTGACCCGGCCCAACACCACCAGCACCGGCGGGAAGCCACGCAGCGCTACCTCGATCACGAGATAGGCGCCACCCCAGAGCAGTGACAGCGCGGCAATGCCGAGCCATAGCCAGCGGCTCATGCTGGTACGCGGCAGTTGACGTCAGGCATATGGCTTACCGCACGGTGTGCGTCAGCGCTTTCGCGGACTACCCCTGGAAGGGCCCGCCTTTGGCCGTGGTCACCAACGACCGAACGTCCAGAGAGAGCCGCGGCCCGTTCGGGTTCTTGGAATCGCGCACCGCACCCAGCGTGCAGGCGATCTCGACGCAGCCGTTGCCCTGGTCCGAGAACGACGACTTCCGCCACCCGTCGCGGCGGTCTGTGGTGGACATGGGCTTCCTCCGTGATCGGGTCTAAGTCGTAAGACGTGAGCGGATGACTTCCGCACTCTCCTCCGGCGACAGCGCAACCTCACGCAGCCGGTCGACAGTTCGATTGTACCCGTTCACCTGATCTTGATCCTGGACGTAAACGGCGCCGTTGACCAGCTCGACATAGGCGATGCTCTGCGCTTCGGCGAAGTCCAGCACGGTGAACGGCCCGATCAGCGCCTCGTGGTAGCCCACCCCGGCAGGAAGCACTCTGACCTCGACGTTCTCATGTTCAACCAGGTCCAAGACGTGCTTCAACTGACCGCGGAGGACGTCCTGGCCACCTACCGGCCGATCAAGCAACATTTCCTCGATCATCACCGTGAGCCGCAGTGGGCGTTCATCCACGAACAGCCGGCGTTGCCGCTCCATCCGCAGCCTGACCGTGCGCTCGTTGTGGTCGGGCCGGACGCGGATGTGACCGGCAGTGAGGCCGAGCGCATAGGCCTCACTCTGGAGAAGGGCCGGGAAGACCAGCGGGGCGTAGATCGACGACTGCGCAGCCAAACCTTCCAGACCGACGAACGTCTTGAGCCAGTCCGGTACGACGTCGGTCCAGGCCGCCCACCAGGTCTGTTCGCCGGCGCTGCCGGCGAGCGACGACAGGCGATCGATGTCGGCCTGGTCAGCACCATAGAAGCGAAGCAGGTCACGAACCTCACCAGGTTGCTGCTGATTGCGCCCGCTTTCCATGTGCCCGATCTTGCCGGGCGAGCACCTGATGGCCTTGGCGGCTTCGCCGATCTTGCGGCCACTCTGCTCCCGGAAACGGGCCAACTCCACGCCCACCAGCCAGCGAACGGCTGACGGATCGTCGCGATCTGCCACGCGTCTGAACCTCCTCGAACCAGTCATCCATGGCGTGCGGCGTCAAGTCTGCCCTGCGTCGCCATGGTGCGGAGACCTTCACCCGACCGAGGTATGTTTCTACGTAGCAATTTACGTATGATCACCCCTGTTGATTTACCACCCTACCTGAGGATAGGAGAAACCCCCATGATCCCCAACGCGCCGGAGAAGTCGGTGTGGCTCGACATCCCGGACAACTGCCGCATGCGGGGCGAGTTCACCGGTGACCACGACATCCATCTCATGTTCGGCAATCCCGACGATGGAACGAACATGCTGTTCGAGCGTGTGGCGCTGGAGCGATTCGTCCAGTTGGCCAACGAGTTGCTGGCGCTCCCGATTCCGGACGACCCCAAGGCGGACATGCCGAGACTGCACGCCCCGGACGCCTGAGGCCCTTGATGACGACCATCCCACCACCTGATGAGCCGGCCCACCTGGACAGCAGGCTCATGGCTGAAGTGACGAGCGTCAACAACCAACTCGGCCGCTATGTCCTGCGCTTCCTGGACACCGATGCCGGCCGTGCCGAACCCCTGAGAACCGACGATGAGCGAGCACTGGCAACGCGAGTCGCCGACGTGGCGAACGGTCTGCGAGCCCGCGCTGATCGACGTGAACAGCACGGCAACCTACCCCTGATTCTCGGCGCCAGGAAAGAGGAGCGCGGTTGAGTCATGCCGAAGATCAAGCGGCGTTAACCCGGCCATGGGTGGCACGCACCTGCTGTGCGTGCCACCCATGGGACTGGATCACCGCAGTGCGTAGGCCCTGATGATCGTCTGGTGTTGGGTGCTGCCGTCGTCGTCGGTGACGGATGAACGCAGGGACACGAACTCCGCGCCGGCCGGGTGGTCGACGGTGACCTGCCAGTCATCGCCTGCCGGGGCCACCGGCGCCTGTTGCCAGGTCGTGCCGTCGTCGAAGGACACCTCGACCGTTGGGCGGCTTACCCGCGCGGCGTCGTCGCTTCCGTTGCGCTCTACGTACATCGGGATCGTGAACCGTTGGCCGGCGGGCGTGGTGTTGTGCTGGTCCAGGTTCGGCGCGTAGCGCAACGTGATCAGCGGTAGGGCGACCGTGTCCGCGTCGTGTGCCGAGAAGAACGTCCACTCCGAACTGATCTTTGTGGACAGTGCGGCGAACGCCGAACGGTCGAAGGACGCGCGCACCGTGTACTCCGCACGCTCTGACCCCACCGCGACCGGGTCGATGGCGTACGGTCCGGCCCACTCCGACGATTCGGCGATGACCTCACCATCACGGAGGAGTGTCGTGGTGCCCTCACCCGCGCTGTACCCCAGTCGGCCTCGGCCCTGATCGACCGCCATCGGCAGGGTGAACCACATCGTGTCCTCGAATCGGCCCGCGCTGCTGATGCCGAGCTCGCCCGACAGCGATGGCCCGAACACCCCGACTCCCCAGCGGACAGTGGTGGTACGACCGCGCCGGAACGTCATCGGGTCTTGTTGGCTGACCGACGACACCGTGACCCGCTCGCCGTCCTGGCCGAGCACGCGCTCGCCGTAGAACCCGACTGCCCATGGCACGTCCGGCGTGTAGTACTCGATCAGCGTACTCGGCAGGGGACCGAAATCGCCGTACTGGTTCCCGCCGATACTGCCGGGCACGGTGGCCGCGTACTCGTTGCGTACCTTCGCGAGGTCCTTGGTCAGGAAGTGCCACTTCAGGTTCTGCGGCACGGCGTTGTCGGTGTGCCGCACGCGGTAGGCGTACGCGGTGGGGTCGAACGACTCGCCGTCCCACTTCTGCAACAGGGCTTCCGCCCAGAACGTGTAGTCATCGCTTCGGGTGGTCGACGGTTTCAGGGTCGTCGAGCCGTCCGGCGGCCAGGAGACGTCCGCGGGCAGCGAACCCCAGGAGTTCTCCCGAGCCAGCCTGAAGAACCCGAAGACCGGCGCCGCGGTGGGGTTGTCCACCGTGAAGTCGGCCGGCCTGGTCTCCCGCGCGTCGAAGACCAACTCGGTGTCCTCGGTGACCACGAACGCCGGCTCGGCGAACACCGCGTTGCGGCGGTCCTCGCCGACCAGTTGCTGGACGACGGCGTTGTACGAGTACTCACCGCGCGGCAGCCGCACGGTCACCTCGCCGGCCACGTCATCGAAGGGCTTGTACACGAAGGGGTGGTACTTGTCCGGCTCGGCGACCGGCACGAACCGGTAGCGGTAGTTGTCCGACGGCGCGCCGCTGTGGTCGATGCCCCGCAGCGTGACGTTGTAGCTCTCGATCTCCCGGTTCACCGCGATCGGCGTCCGCACGGACGTGCCGTCACCGGTGGCGACGACCACCCCCTCGAAGACACCGTCCGGTCCGTCCACAGTGGTATCGGCGGTGACGGTCGCGCTCGCCTCGCCGCCGGCCGGCACGGTCAGCCGGGTGGGCGCGATGGTGAACATCCCCTGCGGTGCCGGGGATCCGTCCTGGGCGGTGATTCTGGACGTGAGGTCGAGGGAGACCGGCGCATCGCCGGTGTTGGTGTAGGTGAGCGTCCTGGCGATCGGCTGGTCGTCGGTGCGCGGCCACGCGGCCAGGCCGAAGCTGAGGTTCGCCCGCGTGGCCAACACGGTCGTCGTCGCCGCCTTGGCCAGGTCGACCCGGCCGGCGCCCTGCTCGAACACCGAGAGCCCGTCGGTTGGCCGCGCGCTGCCCATGAGCGCCGGCTTCAGCTGCTCGGCGGTCCACTCCGGATGCTGGGCGGCCAGGATCGCCGCCGCGCCGGCGACGTGCGGGGTGGCCATCGACGTGCCGGACATCGCGACATAGCGCTCCCCCGGTTCGCCGGCCTGGCCGTTCGTCGCCCTGGCCGCGACGATGTCCACGCCGGGCGCGGTGATGTCCGGTTTGATCCCGCTGTCACCCGCCCGAGGACCACGGCTGGAGAACCCGGCCAGTCCGTCGTTCCGGTCGACCGCGCCGACGGTCAGCGCGGCCTCCGCGGCACCGGGCGAGTCGACCCAGCCGACGGTCGGCCCCGAGTTGCCGGCGGCGATCACAAACAGGGTCCCGGTCTGTTCGGTGAGCCGGTTGACCGCCTGGGACATCGGATCCTTGCCGTCGCCGGGAAGGGCGCCGCCGATGCTCAGGTTGACCACGTCGGCACCGCTGGCGGTGGCCCACTCCATGCCGGCGATGATCCAGGACTCGAAGCCGAACCCCCAGTCGTCGAGCACCTTTCCGTTGAGCAGCTTGGCATCCGGCGCGACGCCCTGATGCCGGTCGCCGTTGCCGGTGATGGTCGAGGCGAGGTGCGTGCCGTGTCCGTTGCGGTCGTCGGTGGTGTCGCTGTCGGTGAAGTTCCGCGCGTCCACGACGGCGTCGGTCAGGTCGGGGTGCGTGACGTCGACGCCGGTGTCGAGCACCGCGACCGTCGCCCCGGCGCCGGTGTGCCCGGCCTGCCAGGCCTCGGGCGCGCCGATCTGGGGCACCGAGTGTTCCAGGGCGGCCTCGACCCGGCCGTCGAGCCAGATGTGCTCGGCTTTTCGCGCGGTCGGCCAGTACGCGCCGGAACGCTCGACCGAGACCGCCGTCGCGCCGACGACGGGCAGCTCCCGGCTGACCCTGGCGGCCGCACTGCGCGGCGTCGGTCCGGCATAGTCGACGATCAGCGGCAGCCGGGACCGGCCGGCGTACCCCGAGCGGGCCAGCTCGGTGACGTTGAACAGGCGGGGGTCGAGCTTTCCCTGTCCCAGTAAGGAGACCGCGTCCTCCGGCACGACGTGCACATCGCCGCGCTCGTCCTGCTCGGTGAAGAACGTGACGTGCGCCCGGCCATCGCCGGCCCGCACCTCCGCACCCCGGGGCCCACCGACGGTCACCGTGTCCCCGGTGAGCAACGTGACCGTCGGACCGACCGGCGCGGCGCCGGGCGAACCACCCGAACCCGGCACCGCCTCGGCCGCCGGCGCGACCACACCAGCGGCCGCACCAGCGGCCACGACCGCCACGAGCAGGCCTGTCCTTGCCCGTCTGTGTCTCATCCACACTCCAGACCACACGCGGTGACGCCTTACCGGCCACCGCTGCTGCCGCGCTTAATGACGCGGGGAGCCGGCGCCCGGGTTGTCGCGGTAATTGATCTTTTCGATGTCGGCGCGTGGAATACCAGGAACCGGATCGCGGCTTCGGGCAACAGGGAGTATGACCATGCGACAACCCGCTGGGCCCGTGCCGCGGACGGAGCCACCTCCCGATGTCACCGACGAACGCCTGCTCGACGAGTCGCTGGCCGCGCCGGAACGGTTCGCGGTGATCTTCGACCGGTACGCGCCGGTCGTGCACGGCTACCTGTCCCGCCGGGTCGGCGCGCTGGCCGACGACCTGGTGAGCGAGACGTTCCTGCTGGCGTTCCGGGGCCGCGCCGGCTACGTCCCGGGGGTCGCGCCGGTGCGGGCGTGGCTGTTCGGCATCGCCACCAACCTGGTGCGCCGGCATGCCCGCGACGAGGAGCGGCGGTACCGGGCCTTCGCCCGCGCGGCCGGGCACGTGGAGTCGTCGACCGAGCTGGGTGAGGTGGCCGGGCGGGTCGACGCGCAGGCGTTGCGGGGTGAGTTGGCCGACGCGCTGGTCGCACTGCCGCGCGAGGAGCTCGAGGTGTTGCTGCTGTGGACCTACCCGCAGCTGTCCTACGCCGAGATCGCCTCGGCGCTGGGGGTGCCGATCGGCACCGTCCGGTCCCGGCTGCACCGGGCCCGCGGCAAGGTCCGCGCCCGGCTCACCGACCGCTGGCAGATCGACGAGGAGACCGCATGAACGAGTTCACCATGCTCCGTGAGCACGGCCCGGAGCCGACCCCGTTGTCCGAGGACGTGCTGGCCAAGGCACGTGCCGACCTGATGGCCGAGATCCAGGCCACCCCCGACGCCACGCCGGACCAGGCGCCCGGCCGACCGGCCCGTCTCCGGCTGCGGCGTCGGGCGGCGATCATCGCCACCGCGGCCGCGGTGGCCGCCATCGCCGCGGGCGTCGTCATGACCGGCACCGGCGACACCGGCGCGCCGACCCCACCGGCAGCCGGCGGGCCACCGGTGCTGGTCAGGTTCGACATGCCGGCGCTGCCGCCGGAGCTGCGCCCCGTCCCGGACGGGGTGAGCGAGCCGGGCTTCACCGCGGAGCCCGGCTGGATCGCGGCGGTGTACCACGCCGACGACGGCCCCGTCGCCGACCCGTCCGACATCTCCGTCAAGACCCTCCAGCACAAGCCGAACATCGAACAGGGTCAGGACACCACCTACGCCGGCAAGCCGGCCGTGGTCGAGCGGTTCGACCAGGAGGAGCCGGAGTTCCACTCGGTGTCGCTCAGCTGGGAGCGGTCACCCGGTCAGTGGATCACGCTCACCGGCATGGGTGACTTCGCCGACGAGCAGACCGTGCGCGCGCTGGCCGACACCCTGGTCGACTCCGACGACCGGTTGAGCCTGGACATCAGCGTGGCCCCGGCCGGGTGGGAGCTGTACGCCTTCAAGGGCGCCGGGCCCGACGGCGACGGGGCGGTCACCTCGTTGCGGGATCCGCGCGCCCCGGACCGGGAGCTCCACGTGAGCACCATGCTCGGCCTCGTGCCGAACTACGGCGAGGCCATCGAGGGCGGCCCGCTGCCGACCGAGCCGGTGTCGGTCAACGGCCGGCCGGGCGAGCTCGTCCACCTGGCCGACGACCGGTGGATGCTGCAGGCCCCGCTGCCCGACGGCCGGGCCTTCCAGCTCCAGATCCCGGCCGGTTTCACCAAGGAGCAGGTGATCGAGCTGGCCGAGGGCGTCAGCTGAGCCGACCACGCGCCGACGGTGGACTCACGGGTCCACCGTCGGCCCGGTCAGTACGGCGACTTGCCGGCCGCGAGCCCGGTGAGCACCTTCTCCAGATAGTTCTGGGTGAGGTGGAACAGGCCCGGCCCGAGCGAGATCCTGGCCATGCCGGCCGCGCGCATCGCCGCCAGCGACGGCCCGCCGGGCAGGTACGCCGCGTTCACCGCGGCCGGGCGCACCGCCTCGACGAACTCCCCCAACACCTCCTCGTCGCGGATCAGGATCGGGTAGACGCAGTCCGCGCCCGCCGCCAGGTACGCCCTGGCCCGCTCGATCCCCTCCGCGAGCACGGCCCGCTGGTCGGCCGCCCGCAGGAACACGTCGACCCGCGCGTTGATCACCAGGTCGCCGTCCGCCGCGCGCAGCGCCGCGACCCGGTCGGCCTGCTCGGCCACCGCCACCAGGCCATCGCCCGGATGCGCGGTGTCCTCGAGGTTGCAGCCGACCGCACCCGCCTCGGCCAGCCGCTCGGCCAGCTCAGCCGGCCCGAGGCCGTAACCGCCCTCGATGTCCGCGGTCACCGGCACGTCCACGGCCTCGGCCAGCCGTCGGATGGCGGCGAACATCTCCCCCGGCGGCGTACCGTGCCCGTCGGCGTAGCCGAGCGCGGCCGCCATCGCCGCCGAACCCGTTGCCACGACCGGGAAACCCGCCTTGGCCACCAACCGGGCGGAGGCCGCGTCCCAGGCGTTGGGCAGCAGCAGCGGATCCCCGGGAACGTGCAGGGCCCGCAATCGGGCGGCGATCAACGGCTCGGCAGCTTCGAGTGGCTGGGAATCACGATCCGGTTCCACGAGTTGATCATCAGGATCTGCCACATGACCGCGCTGTACTGGTCCTCGGTGAACACCGCGGTCGCCCGCTCGTAGAGCTCGTCCGGCACGCCGTTGGTCTCGCTCAGCTCGGTCACCACCTCGGTCAGCTCCAGTGCCACCCGCTCCTGGTCGGAGAACAGCTCGGTCTCCCGCCACGCGTCGAGCACGAAGATCCGGCGCGGGTCCTCGCCCGCCTTCAGCGCGTCGGTGGAGTGCATGTCCAGGCAGTACGCGCAGCCGTTGAGCTGGGAGGCTCTGATCTTCACCAGCTCGACCAGCAGCCTGTCGACCCCGGCGGCGGCCGCGGCCTTGGTGACCACGCCGCCCAGCGACTGTAGTGCCTGGTACGCGGCGGGGATGGCCTGCGGGATCTGGATTCGCTGGTTGTGCGTCGTGGTTGTCATGTCACCGACGCTAGCGCCAACCTGTCCACGGGTATGGTCCAGTTCTGTGGCGGATTCGTGGTCCAGTTCGGTGGACGCCCACCTGGGCTGGATACCGGGCTCCGGCCGCGCCGGGCTGGCCGCGGCGATCCGCGTCGCCATCCGCGACGGCCGCTGGCAACCGGGCGAGGTGGTGCCGTCGACCAGGGCGCTCGCGCACGACCTCGGCATCGCCCGCGGCACGGTGACCAGGGTGTACGCCGATCTGGCCGCCGAGGGTTACCTGTCGACCAGCCAGGGGGCGCCGACCAGGGTGGCGACCGCGGGCGCGTCGCCGATGTCCGCGCCACCGCTGGCCGCGCCCGCGCCGCCGTACCGCTGGTCGTTCCAACCGGGGCGGCCGGACCCGTCGATGTTCCCGAGAGCCGCCTGGCTGGCGGCCACCCGTCGGGTGATGCAACATGCCCCGAACGAGATCTTCAACTTCGGGGAGCCACGGGGGTCCTCGGTGCTGCGCGCCACTCTGAGCGCCTACGTCGGGCGCACCAGAGGGGTGGTGGTCGATCCGGCGCGGATCGTGGTCTGTGCGGGCTTCAACCACGGCGTCAGCCTGCTCGGGCACGCGCTGCGCGCGGTCGGCATCGAGCGGGTCGCGTTCGAGGACCCATCGCTCGGCAACTTCCGCGACATCGCCGCCGCCACCGGACAACAGGTCACCGGTGTCCGGATGGACGGCGGCGGCCTCGTCGTGTCCGAACTGGACAGTCCGGCGGTAGTGGTCACGCCCGCCCACCAGTTCCCGCTCGGCACCACCATGGCCCCCACCCGGCGCACCGCGCTGGTGAACTCCGGCGCCGTGGTGATCGAGGACGACTACGACGGGGAGTTCCGCTACGACCATCAGCAGGTCGGCGCGCTCCAGGCGCTGGCCCCCGAACGGGTGGTCTACGCGGGCACGGTGAGTAAGACGCTCACCCCGTCGTTGCGGCTGGCCTGGCTGGTCCTCCCCCGTTTCCTGGTCGACCCGGTCGTGGCGGCGGTGGACGCCGGCGGCGTCTTCCCGCCGATCCTGCCGCAGCTGGTCCTGGCCGACCTGATCAGCTCGGGCGCCTACGACCGGCACATCCGCCGCGCCCGCCTGGAGTACCGCGCGCGCCGCGACCGGCTGGTCGCCACGCTCCCCCGGCACCTGCCCCCGGAGGGCATCTCCGCCGGCCTGCACCTGGTGGTGCGGCTGCCGATGGCCGAGGAGTCCCGCGTCCCGGCCATGACCCGGCGGCACTCGCTCGCGCTGGAACGCCTGAGCCCGTTGTGGATGCGCCAGGTCGACGAGCCCGGCGGCCTGGTCATCGGCTACGGCGCGAGCACCACCAACGCCTTCGGCGGCGCGCTGTCGGCCCTGTCGTCGCTGCTGGCCGACCTGAGCTGACGGTAGGGTGGCGTTCCATGTCTACGGACGAGGCGCGTCGGCTCAAGCTGTACGCCTACCTGGACGCGCGGGAGCACCAGCGCACCTACCTGGCGATCATGCGGTTGTTCGCCTCGACGCTGCTCGCCGACCTGTCCGCGGGAGAGGTGACCGCCGCGCTGGCCATGGCGGCGCGGCGGGGCGAGGTCGCGCCGGGTGAGGCCAGGGTGGAGACCGTGATCGTGCGGCTCAGGCAGCTCGTCGAATGGGGCAACCTGGTCGCCGGGCGGCGCGAGGTGGTGGCCGCCAGCATCGCGGAGTTCCAGCACGGCAGTGTGCGCTACCAGGTCAGCAAGCTCGGGGTGCGGGTCCAGCGGGCCGCCGACGAGCTGCTGGCCACCGCGGAGGGCGCGCGCGAGGTCTCCCGCGAGCTGCTGCCGGCCATCGTCGACGGGCTGGACGAGCTGCTCCGGCGGCTGGCCACGGCCACCGTCGAGCACGGCCGGAACCCGCGCGCGCCGGCCGCCAGGCGCGCGACCGAACGGCTCGCCGAGCAGGTCACCACCCTGTTCCTGCAGCACGGCGAGCTGGCCGCGACCGTGCGCGACTTCTACGCCTACCTCGGCCAGGTCGTCACCCGCTACCACCTGATGGCCGAGGAGATCTCCGGGTTCCGCAACCTGCTCGTCGAGTACATCCAGAAGGTCGTCGAGGACGTCCTGCGGCACACCCCGACGATCGCCGAGATCCTCACCAGGACCGAGTTCGCCGGGGCGGTGCGCGGGCTGCTGGCGCTGCTGACCCCGGAAGCGCTCGGCGCCGACATCGAACGGGCACGGGGGCGCCGCCAGGAGGACTGGATCGAGCTGACCGACTGGTTCGTCGACCGGCCGGGGCGGCCGAGCCAGGTCACCGCGCTGCGGGAGGCCACCGCCCGCGCGATCGGCACACTGCTGGCCACCGTGAAGCGCGCGACCTCCGGCGGCGGGCCGGAACCGGGGCGGCGGGCCGAACTGCTCCAGCTGGCCAAGTGGTTCGACGAGGCGACCCCGGACCAGGCGCACACCCTGGCGGCCGCGGCGTTCGGGCTCTACTCCGCGCGCAACCTGCTGCCCGCCCCCGAGCACGACGGCGACGACGAGCGCACCCCGTGGGCCGACGGGCCGGTGATCGACGTGACGGTCAGCGTGCGCGGCCGGGGAGACCGGGGCGCGCGCGGGCGTACCTCCCGCATCCTCGACGACCCGCTCGGCCGGGAGCAGTTGCTCGCCGAGGCCCGCCGGGCCGACGCGAAACACGCCGACGCCCTGGCCGAGCTGGCCGCCGCCAGTGGCCGCCTCGACCAGGTCACCCTCTCCCCCGACGCGCTGAGCACGCTGTGCGGCCTGCTCACCGACGCCATGGCCCAACGCGAGCGCACCACCGACCCCGGCGAGTCCGGCGACCCGATCGGCGGCCTACGCCTGAACATCCGCCAGTCCCCCGGCCGCACCCAGACGATCACCACCCACACCGGCACCCTGACCCTCGCCGACACCACCGTCGAGGTGACCCGATGACCCCCGCCACCTCAGCGAACAACTGTGAGTCAGATCAGGGCCTTCGCAACCGCACCTCAGGGGAACGTGAAGCAACCCAGCCACAAGTACGTGCCCAAACAGCCCGCTCCAGTTCCCAACGCGACCAAGACTTCGAATTCCGGGGAGGCGGACTAGAGCGGCTGGGGGAGGTTGATCAGGCTGATGTGGTGCGGTGTGCTCGGGTGTTGTTGCGGCGGCCGTTGTTGCGGGCGGGTGGGCCGGAGGCCGAGGTGCTGCCGCTGGTCTATCGGCATCGGGCGGCGTTGACCGACCTGTTCGCCGGGACGCTCGGGTACCGGCTGGTGGTCGAGCGGCGCTTCGCCCGGCTGTACAAGGCCGGGCCGGGGCCGGATCCCACCCGGGGCGAGCCGACGCTGACCCCGCGCGGCTACGCCTACCTCGCGCTCAGCCTGGCCGCGCTGACCACCGTCGGCCAGCAGACGCTGCTGTCCCGCCTGGTCGCCGACATCCGCACGGCCGGCACCCAGGCCGGCGTCGAGGTCACCGACGACCTCGGTGACCTGCGCGCCATCGCCTCCGCGCTGCGCCACCTGGTCGCGCTCGGCGTGCTCACCGAGACCGAGGGCACGGTCGCCGCCGAGACCACCGCCGAGGCCCTGCTGACCGTGGACACCACGCTGCTCGGCCAGCTGGTCGCCGGCCCGATCGGCACCGCGCGGACCGCGACCGAACTGGTCCGCCTCGCCGCCCGGCCCGGCCCGCGCGGCGTCGAGCACGTCGTGCGCCGCCGGCTGGTGGAGAACCCGGTCACGCACTACGCCGACCTCACCGAGGAGGAGGCGACCTGGCTGCGCCGCCGCGCGCGGGCCGAGGCGCGGCTGCTGGAGCGCTGCTTCGGGCTGGTCACCGAGACCCGGTCGGAGGGCGTCGCGGTCACCGACCCGCAGGACTACCTGACCGACCTCGGCTTCCCCGGCCAGTCGACGGTCGCCAGGATCGCGTTGCTCGCGCTGCCGGAACTGCTGGCGGGCAAGCCGGACGAGCGGGGCTGGGTGCCGGTGACGGTGGAGCGGGTCGCGCTGGTGTGCGCCGACCTGTTCGAGGCCTACCCGGCGGCGTGGTCCAAGCAGACCAGCGTGCCGAGGCTGGTCGACGACGTGCTGCACCTGTTGGCCGCACTCGGCCTGGCCAGACGCGACGAGGACGGCTGGCTGCTCAGCCCGGCCGCACACCGCTGGCAACCGGCCGCCGACGCCACCCCACGCCAGGGCGGCGAGCAGACTGAGCCACCGGAGCAGGAACCGTTGCCGGGGTGGTCATTGTTCGACGAGGGGGCACCGTGAACACCTCCACCAGGTGGCAGTTGCACCGGGGCGGGATCGTCAACATCTGGCAGTACTCGGTCGAGGTGTTCGACCTGTCCGGTGGGCGCGCGATCTTCCAGGGCACCAACGGTTCCGGCAAGTCGCGCACGCTGGAGCTGTTGGCACCGCTGTGTCTTGACGGCGACCTGCACCACATCGGCTCCAAGGGCTACGACACGGTCAGCATGCGCAGGCTGATGCTCGACGACTACACCGGCGGGCCCAACCGCATCGGCTACGCCTGGATCGAGCTACGCCGCGAGGTCGACGGCGTGCCCGAGTACCTGACCTCCGGCATCGGGGTCAAGGCGTCGGCCACCTCCCAGCAGATCAACGACTCCTGGCGGTTCGTCACCGACCGGCGGGTCGGGCACGACCTCGAGCTGGTGGTCGACGACGCCCCACTGGCCGCGACCGCGCTGCGCGACCTCATCGGCGCGGACTGCCTGCACGACGAGGAACCCTTCCGGGCCAGGATCTCCGAGCTGGTGTACGGCATCCCGGCCACCCGCTACGCCGACCTGCTCCATCTACAACGGACACTGCGCAACCCCGACGTCGGGCTGAAAGTCCTTGAGGGACAGCTGGAGCAGATCCTGTCCGACTCGCTGCCCCCGCTGGACCCGGCGGTGGTCGGGCAACTGGCCCGCTCGTTCGAGGACCTGGAGTCCATTCGGGACAACATCCGCGGGCTCGCCGCGGCCGACGCGGCACTGCAACGGTTCCTCACCGGCTATGCCGGCTACGCCTACGGCTCGCTGCGCACCACCGGCAGGCGCGCCACCGAGGCGACCAGGGAGCTGGACGCGGCGCGCGCGGAGATCGCCAAGCTGGTCGACCGGCTGCGCGACGACGAGGCGGCGGCGGAGAAGGCGGAGACCGAGGTCGCCCAGCTGGCGGAGCGGGAAACCACGCTGGAGAGCCGGATCGACGACCTGAAGTCCAGCCCGCTCTACGACAGTGTGCGCGATCTGGCCGACCGCAAGCGGGTGGTGTCGGCCGCCAGACAGGCCGCGGTCAGCGCGCTGCGCCAGCTGCGCACCCAGCGCGAGCACACCGAGCAGCTGGTCGACTCGGTGGTCGCCGAGCTGACCCGGTTCACCGACGACACCGCGCAGGCCGTCGACCTGGCGGTCACCATCACCGAGCGGATGCGCGCGGCCGGGCTCGACCCCCGGCTGGCGCCCACCGTGCCGATGGCCCCGTTCGGTGAGGCGGGCGAGGTCCACGAGACCGGCCGGGGCACGCTCGACCCGGACGCCGCGCCGGTCGAGCTCACCCGCCGGGTGCCGCCCGCGCTCGACCCGGACACGCTGCGCGCCGGACTCGCCGACGCCGCCGAGCAGGCCACCAGGGCCGCGAGCGCGCTCGCCGAGCGGTGCGCGGTCACGCTCTCGCTGCTGGAACGCGCCCGCGAACTGGAGACCGAGCGCACCGACATCGGCCGCCACCAACAGGAGGCGCGGGCCGCGCAGCTCGCCGCGACCGAGGCCGCCGGGCGGCGTAACGAGGCCGCCCAGCAGCTCGACGACGTCGCGCACACCTGGTTCGACGCGGTCACCCACTGGGCGGGCGAGATCCCCGGCTCGGCGACCGAGCTCGCGCCGCCGCCGGTGGCCGAGCTGGTCGCCGACCAGGAGGCGTCCCGGCAGGCCAGCGAGCGGTCGCACACCTGGCTGCGCGGCCAGCTGCCGGCGATGCACGCGGAAACCGGCCGTACCAGGGACCTCGTCGACGACCTCGACCGCCAGCTGGCGGCCGCCACCGGCGAGCTGACCGCGCTGCGCTCCGGTGTGGACACTCAGCCGACCCGACCGGAGTTCGCCACCGCGCAACGGGACCCGGCGACCGGCGCGGCGTTCTACCGGCTGGTCGACTTCGCGTCCGATGTGGACGATGAGGCGCGGGCAGGCTGTGAGGCGGCGTTGGAGTCCTCCGGGCTGCTGACCGCGTGGGTCACCTCGGCCGGCACGCTCACCGACCCCGGCCGCCTCGACCTGACCGCGGTCGCCGACGGGCCGGTGCCCGACGGGCCGGCGCTGGCCAGGGTGCTGGTGCCCGCGGTGCCGCCGGACTCGCCGGTCTCGCCGGAAGTGGTCGGCCGGCTGCTGGCGCGGATCTCCTTGGGAGACAACGGAACCGGGCTCACCGTGGCCACCGACGGCCGCTGGCGGGCCGGGGTGCTCGCCGGCGCGGCGGCCAAGCCGGCGGCGGAGTTCGTCGGCGCGGGCGCCAGGGAGTCCGCGCGCCACCGGCGGATCGGCGAGCTGGTCGAGACCGTCGACCGGCTCGCCGGCGAACGGGACCAGGCCGAGGCCGCGCTGGCCACCGCGCGGGAGCGGGCCGCGGCCTGGGAGCGGCACATCGACTCCCACCCGGACGACCGTGGCCTGCTGACCGCGCACGTCACCCTGCTCAGCGCCGTGCGGACCGCCGACGACGCCGCCAGCCGCGCCTATGCCACCAGGGACACCCACGACGCGGCCGCCGACCGGCACCGCTCCCGGGCCGACCAGCTGATCGGCGACGCCCGCACCGCCGGCCTCGACTCGTCGCCGGAGTCGTTGCAGCAGGCCAGAACCGCCGCACTGGACGCCCGAGGCGCCGCCGACGCGCTGGTGACCGCGCTGACCCGCCGCTGCGCGGGCGCGGTCGACACGCTGGCCAGGGCGGTGGCCAACCACGGGCGGGCGGCCGAGGAGCTGGCCGAGGTGTCCGCCGGCGCCGAGCGGGCCTGCCTGGACCACGCCAACGAGGCGGCCGGCTACGAGGACCGGGTGCGCGCGATCGGCGGCGCGGCCGAACAGTTGCAGCGCGAGCTGTCGGCGGCCGAGCAGGAACGCGCCGGCGTGCGCGAGCGGCTGCCCGGCGCCCGCCAGCAGGCCACCGACGCCCGGGTGCGGGCCGGCAAGACCCAGACCCAGATCGACACCCGCGAGGCGCGGATCAGCGAGCTCGCCGACCGGGAGTTCGGTGCCCGGCAACGGTTCCGCGACGCGCTGGCGGCCGACGGCGTCTGGGCGGCCGCGGTCGCCGAACCCGCCCGGCCACCAGAGGACCTCACCGAGGCGTTCGCCGCGCTGACCACCACCCCGAGGGAGACGGTCGGCGAGGACACCGTGCTGGGCAACCTGCAGGCGCTGCAGGCCGCGCTGGCCGGCAGCCACGACATCGTGGCGCAGCGCGGCGCCGACATCCTGACGGTGACCGTGACCGGCGCGCACGGCCAGCAGCCGGTGGCCGACGCCGCCAACGACGTGGCCCAACGCCTTGCCAGCCAACGGAACCTGCTGTCGGAGGAGTACCAGTCCATCTTCGACGCGTTCATGCTCCGCGACCTGGCCGACAAGCTGGCCACCCAGCTCGCGGTGGCCGACGACCTGTGCCGCCGGATGAACGACACCCTCGACGTGGCGCGCTCCAGCCAGGGCGTGCACGTCCAGCTGGAGTGGCAGCCCGCCCCCGACCTGGACGAGGACATGCGCGCGGCGCTGTCGCTGATCCGCACCCCGTTCGCCAAGCGCGGCCCCGGCGAGGACGAGCGGCTGCGCACGGCGCTGACCGACCGGATCACCGCCGAGCGCGACGGACACTCCGGTGACTACGCCGAGGTGCTCGGCCGCGCGTTGGACTACCGCTCCTGGTACCGGTTCACCGTCCGCGTCCGCGACGACGGCCCGGACGGCGCGCCGCGCACCCGCCGGATGCGCCAGCTGTCCTCCGGCGAGACCCGGCTGATCTCCTACGTGACGCTGTTCGCGGCGGCCTCGGCGTTCTACGACGCGGTGAGCGCCGGGGCGCAACGCCCGCCGGTGCGGCTGGTGCTGCTCGACGAGGCCTTCGAACGGCTCGACGAGCCGACGATCGCGCGCATGCTCGGCCTGCTGGTCGACCTGGACATGGACTGGATCATCACCTGGCCAAGCGGGTGGGGGCTGTCGGAGAAGATCCCGAGGATGCACATCTACGACGTGCTGCGGCCCAAGGGTGGCCGGGGCATCGCCTGCACGCACGCCATCTGGAGCGGCAACGCGCTCACCGAGGACGGCCGGTAGCGCCCGTCACGCAGGGTGCCCGAACGACTACCATGTCGCGTAGTCGGGTGTGGGAGGGCAGCGAGCCGTGACGCAGGAGAACACCATCGGTAGGCGGTTGCGCGAGATTCGCCGCGCGCGGGGGCTGAGCCTGCGCGCCGTCGCGGAGCTGGCCGGGTTCAGCGGACCGTACCTGTCGATGATCGAACGCGGCGTGCGGCCGATCGAGCGGCGCAGCACGTTGGAGGCGTTGGCCGCGGCACTGAGCATCGCGCCGTCGGAGCTGGCCTCGATGCCGTGGCCGCCCCGCGACGACGCCGCCGCCGAGACCCGCGCGGCGGCCGGGCTGGTGGAGGCCGCGGTCGTGGACCTGCGGCTGGACGATCCGGTGGAGGTGACCCCGCGCCCGTGGCCGGCGCTCGCGGCCGAGCTGCGCCGGCTGAACACCGAGCTGCGGCCGCACGCGGACTACGCGGCGCAGGGATTCCTGCTGCCGGGCCTGATCAGGGAGCTGCACGCGGTGCACGCCACCGACGACCGCAACCGCACGAACGCGCTCAAGGGCCTGGCCGCCTGCTACCACGCGGCCGCGATGATGGCCAAGGAGACCGGTGTTCGCGGCGTCGCGCAGCTCGCGGCGGATCGTCAGGTCACCGTGGCCGAACGACTCGGTCGGCCGGAGTGGATCGCGCACGCGGCCTGGGTGCGGGTGCAGGCGATCGGGGGTGTCGGGCGCGAACGGCAGGTGGCCCTCACCCAGCGTGCGCTGGCCGCGGTCGAGGGTGCCGACCAGACCCCCGAGCTGATCCAGGCGGTCGGCCAGCTCCACCTGTTGACGTCGTTGGCGTATGCCGCGATGGGCAATGAGGACGACGCGTGGACCCACTTCGGCGCGGCGGAAACGCTGGCGACCCAACAGGAGGCGGAGGTGGGCACGTTCGGCTACCTGTGGTTCGGCCGGACCAACGTCCGGTTCTGGAAGGTGGCGCTCGGCACGGAGTTCGGCTACGCGGGCAAGGTAGCCGAGCTGGCCCGCGGCACCCGGCCCGAGCTGTTGCCCTCGCCCGCCCGGCAGGCGGAGTTCTACGCCGACCTCGGCCGGGCCCTCGCGCAGGACAAACGCACCCGGGGCGAGGCGGTGCGGCTGCTGCGCAAGGCGGAAACCCTTGCCCCGCAACTGGTACACCACAAGCTGTTCGTCCGGGAGACGGTCACCGACCTGCTACTGCGGTTGCAGGACGACACCGCCCGACGCCAGTTGCGCGGCCTGGCGCACCGGATCGGGCTGCCTTCCTGACAGGTAGGGCTGCCCCCAGTTCGGGCTCGGGTGCCAGCCGGCTGTCCTCGGCGGCGCCCGTCCGCGACGCTCACACCTGTACGCAACACACAGGTGAGGGGATTGTGCGATGGGAGTACGGATCACTCGGCGGCTGGTCGCCGGCTCGCTGGTGCTGGCGGTCGGTCTTGGCACGCTGACCGCGGGCACGGTCGTGGCGCAACCGCGCGACGGACATGCCGACACCCAGGCGATCGTGGACGGGTTCACGGCGAACGGCGTGCCGGGGGCGATGGTCTACGCCAGGGAGGGGCGCGAGCGCTGGACGGTGCACAGCGGCACCGGGCGGCTCGGCGCCGACGACCCGATCCGGCCATGGGACCAGGTGCGGATCGCCAGCAACACCAAGATGTTCCTCGCGGTGGTGGTGTTGCGGCTGGTCGAGGAGGGCAAGGTCGAGTTGGACGCGCCGGTCGAGCGGTACCTGCCAGGACTGGTGCGCGGCAACGGTTATGACGGCAACCTGGTCACCGTGCGGCAGTTGTTGCAGCACCGGAGCGGACTCGCCGACTACGCCGGCGACCTGCTGGCGGATCTGGAGGCGGCCGACCACCCGTGGGAGCCGGTTGACCTGGTGCGCCTCGGGTTGAGCCACCCGCCGGAGTTCGCGCCGGGTACCGGGTGGGGGTACAGCAACACCGGCTACCTCGTGCTCGGCATGCTGGTCGAGGCCGTCACCGGCAACGATCCCGGTGACGAGATCACCGACCGGATCATCCACCCGTACGGCCTGTGGCAGACCTCGTACCCCGAGCCCGGCCAGAAGCGGATCCGGGGGCCACACGCCCGCGGCTACTTCGCCTTCCCCGGTCAGCCGGTCGTCGACATCACCGAACTGGAGCCGAGCATGACCGGCTCGGCGGGGACCATGGTGTCCACCGGTCCGGACCTGACCCGGTTCGTGCACGCGCTGGTGACCGGCAAGGTGCTGCGCCCCGACCTGCTCGCGCAGATGCGCGTGACCGTGCCGGCCGAGGGCGGCGACTACGGCCTCGGCCTCCGGAAGTACCCGCTGCCCTGCGGGGGTGTGGCGTGGGGACACGGCGGCAACCTGCCCGGCTACGACACGTTCACCGCCGCCACCGAGGACGGCCGCTCGGCGTTCGCCGTGACCAACGGCCGCCTGGCCGACGGCGACGTGGCCAACCTACGCACCGCCGTCGAATCCGCCCTGTGCTGACCAGGCTGCGATGCCCTGAATGAGGCATTGACGACGCTCACCGTCCCGAATGGGGCATTCAGGGCAGTCGACCCCGGCCCGCACCGAGTCTGCGCTGACTCGGTGCGGGCCAACGGAGTCCGTTACGCGCGCATGACCGTCGCGATGGGGATTCTGGCCGCGCGGATCGCCGGGATCAGCCCGCCGAGCACTCCGGCGACCAGACCCGCGATCACCCCGGCCACCCCGGCCTGCCACGGGAAGTCCACGTCCGCGAGGAACGGCTCGCTCGGCCCGAACAGCATGCTGGCCGCCTCCAGCCCGAGCACCCCGACACCGATCGCGGCCGCGGCGGTCAGCAGCCCGGTCAACAGGGTCTCGGCCAGCACGATGCCGGCCAACAACAGTCGTGGCGTGCCGACCGCCCGGCGCAGCGCGAACTCCTCCACCCGCTCCCCCACGGTCGCCAGGCCGACGTTGAGGATGCCGGCCACGCCGATCAGCAACACCAGCGCCGCCATGCCGAGGAAGATCCAGCGCAGCAGTGCGAGCTGGCTTTCCATCTCCTTCAACGAGTTGATCGTCTCCACATGGAACTCGTCGGGGTTGAGATCGTTGGCCGCGAACCGGGAGCGCAGGATCTGTTCCAGGTCGGTCGCGCTCGGCGCGGCCATCAGCTCGACCATGCCGCCGTAGTTCGGGCTGGTGGTCATGCTGTTGGGCGCCAACCAGTTCAGCAACTCGTCGGTGCGCACGTAGGCCGCCGGCCCCCAGCCGCCGTCGTCGATCACGCCGACGATCCTCGGCGACAGGTTGGCCGCCGCACCGTCCACCCGCAGCTCGGCCGGCACCCGGACCATCTCGAACGCCTCGGCCGCCTTCTTGTTGATCACCAGCCGGGGCGCGAGCGATGGCGCGGAGTCGAAGTCCAGGAACGTCCCCCACTCCTGGCGGAACGGCCGGAACTGCCGGACGTCGCCGGTCAGCCCGACCAGGCTCAGCTCGATCGCCTGCCCCGACGGCGCCGCCTCGCCGGTGGCCTCCTCGCAGTTGCCGTAGGCGTCGCAGTTCATCGGCGGCGGTCCGCCCGCGTACATGGTGCCGTTCTCGCCGAGCGCGCCGCCGCCCTCGTTGACCGGCCGCACCCCCGGCTCGCCCATGATCGCCCTGGCGCGGGTCATCGCCACCGCGTCGGTCCGGCCGGCCACCGCGTCCAGTGCCAGCTCCGGCGCCGACGGGCCAGACGGCAGGTACATCATCCGGGTGCCGTCCTTGCCGCGCTCCATCTCCAGGTCCGACAGCAGCGCGCGCTGCGCGATCACCGACCCGGCCTGCACGGTGACCACCGCGAGCACCCCGAGGAACAGGCTCACCATGGACAGCAACGTGCGCAGCTTGCGTGCCCGGATCCCCTGGCCGCCGATGATGAGCGAGGACCGTAACCGTCCGGAAAGCCCCATCAGGTCAGCACTCCGTCCGTCAGCCGCGCGATCCGGCTCATCTTGACCGCGTGGTCGTGGTCGTGGGTGACCAGCACCAGCGCGCACCCGTTGTCGGTGGTGGCCCGCAACGCCTCGACCACCAGGTTGCCGGTCTCGGTGTCCAGCGCGCCGGTCGGCTCGTCGGCCAGCAGCACCCGGGGTTCGCGCACCAGCGCGCGGGCGATCGCCACCCGCTGCTGCTCGCCGCCGGAGAGCCGGGGCGGCTTGTGTTTGGCCAGGTGCGCGATGCCCATCCGCTCCAGCGCGCCCATCGCCTTGGCCCTGCGCTTGCGGCGCGGCAGCCAGCCCTGGCCGTTGACCAGTGCCATGGACACGTTCTGCACCGCGCTCAGCTGCTTGAGCAGGAAGAACCGCTGGAACACGAACCCGAACTCGGCACTGCGCAGCGCCGCGGCCTTCCGTTCGGACAACCGGGTGATGTCGTTGCCGGCCAACAGGTACTGCCCGCCGTCGGCCCGGTCGAACAGGCCGAGCAGGCTCAGCAGCGTGCTCTTGCCCGACCCGGACCGGCCGAGCACGGCGACGCTCTCTCCACTGTGGAGGGTGAGGTCGACCCCGGCCAGGATCGTGCGCGCCTCGTCCTGGCCCTTCAGGGTCTTGGTCAACCCGGTGAGCTGGATGAGCGGATCGGTCACTTCTGCTCCCCCTGCGCCGGCGCCGGTGGCAGGTCGGGGCCGGGGACCGACAGCGTCTCGTTGCCGGTGAGGCCGGACCTGATCTCGATCACCTTGCCGTCGGTGAGTCCCAGCTCGACCTGGACGATCTTGCGGGCGCCGCCAACGGCGATCACCTCGACCTGCCCGGCACCCTGACCGCCGGCGACCGCCTCGACCGGGACCACGAGCGCGTTCTTGGCGTGCTGGGTGACCACGTCGAGGGTCACCGCGGCACCGTTGATCAGCTTGACCTTGGGCGGGGCGGTGCACACCAGCCGCATCCCGGTGGCCGCCGAGCCGTCGCCCGCCTGCTCCGGCTGCTCATCGACCTTCGGCGGCTCGACCACACCGGACTCCGGCGGCGGCTCCTCGTCAGCGGGCGGGGCGGGCGGCGGCGGCACGGTGCCCTCCGGCAGCGCGGCGATCGTGCCGAGTGCCTTGCAGGGGAACGGTCCTGGCCCGTTCTCGATCTGCGCGCGCACCGAGGCGAGGCCGCCGGCGATCTGGTAGGCCTGCTCGTTGCCGATCTCGGCCACGATGCCGTACCCGGCCAGCTCGGCCGTCGCGACCGGCATGCCGGCGGTGACCGACGCCCGGTCCTCGACCAGCCGGCCGGCGAAGGTCGAGCCGCCGGGGGCCTCGAACCAGTGCGGCTCCCCGTCCCGCCACACCGACCCGACCCGGAACGGCTCGGTCGGCGTGTTGTCCGGCTTCTCCAGGGTGAGGAACCTGACCTGCCCGTTGACCGGGGCGACCAGCCCGAACACCGGGTTCATCGTCACCTGGCCGTCCAGGTTGATCGAGTTGGTGAGGTCTTGGCGACTCGGTTTGACCGTGGTCAGCGCGGTGCCGCGCGGCGCCAACTCGGGGGCTTGTTGTTCGGCCCCCGATGACGTGCAGGAACTCGCGGTCGCGCACAGAACGGCCACGGTCAACCCGACCAGGACACGTTTTCCCACCCCAGGCCTCCGATGATCAGGGAAGTGTGATGTCCAGTAGGACGTCGCCGGCACTCTAACGTTGCCTCGACATGGGGTTTCGATCACTCCGGTACAGACCTATGGGCGGAGCCACCAGGCGGCAGTGGGGTTGCGCTGAACGGAGTCCTGTCCCGACTTGTTTCGCCGGTAATGTCCAAGGCAAGCGGTTCCGGCTTTTCCGGCGAGCCACGCTCGCCGTTCCCTTTCCTGCTGCCAAGGGAGAAGTCCGTGAGCACGAGCGAGCTTCAGCAACATCCTGACAAATCCACTATGGACTCATCGGTGCCGGCCCGGCGTTGGCTGGTGGTCGGACTGTCCGCGCTGGCGGGCTTTCTGCTGACTATCGTGTGGTCGGCGAGCTTTGTCGACGGCGTGATCGGCGACAACGTGGCGAACACCCTGCTCGGCCACGACGCGGAGAACACCGAGATCACCGGGGCCGCGGCGGGCATCGCGTTCGCCTTCGTCACCGGCCTTGCCGGCACGTTCACCGCGTGCAACATCGCGGTGTTCGGCACCATGGCGCCGATTCTCGGGCGCGCACCGACCTGGCGGGACCGGACCAGGGCCACTGTCGGACCGTTGCTGTGGCTCACCGCGGGGCTGGTCGCGATCTCCGCGATCTACGGCGTACTCGTCGGCCTGATCGGCACCTCGATGCCGCAGTTCGCCACCGCGCAGAACGTGCCTGGCGAACTGTCCGCGCGCAGTGTCCAGTCGATGATCGTGTTCGGGCTGATCGGGCTGGCGATGCTCTATCTCGGGCTGGCCGCGCTCAGGATCGTGCCGGACCCGTTCCACGGCCGGGAGCGGGCGCGGATGGTGTTTCTCGGCGTGCTGGTCGGCGGATTCCTCATCGGGCGGCCGTTTCCCTTGTTCCGGCACATGTTCCGGGACGCCGCCGAGCGCGGGGACCCGGTGTACGGGGCAGCGGCGTTCGTCCTGCAGTCGGTCGGCAACGTGCTCGTGATGGCACTGTTGTTGGTGATCGTGGCCGCGGTGTTCGGCGGCCGGGTCGCCAGGTGGCTCGCGGCCAAGCCGGGGCGCGCGGCCGCGCTCACCGCCGCCGGGCTGATCACCGCGGGCGTGTTCACGTTCCTGTACTGGGATCTTCGGCTGCTGTCCAACCGGGAGATCATCTGGTATCCCAAACTCTGGCGCTAGGCCACCGATTCCCCCGGTCCCGCTCCGCCCCCTGCGACGGAGCGGGACCGCGCGATACCCCGGAGACCGGTTATCCGCGCGCGAGCCGACAACGGACTGGCGGCGACGGACGGCCACGACAAAGTTCGGTGAGTTGATCCACCCCCCAGTGGATCGAGCGACACGATTTCGCTGCTGGCACGGGAAAATGTGCCGTCAATTTTACGCAAGGGCATTGGCGGCCCACCACGTTGACTACTTGACTTTTCGGGTTGACACCTCGGAATCCGTCCGAATCGTCCCCGATGCCCGATAGGGCCTACTCCGCTCCCCTGGACGACGCAAGCCTGCTCACCTAACGTGTTCCGCAATGTGGACGGGCTTTGCCACAGCGTGAAAAAGATGCACGATCTACTGAACCTGGGGCTTGACCTGCGGACCCCACTCCCCCGACCGACAAGGTGGCGCGATGCGACAGCTCGTCCTACTGGCGTTAGTTGGCCTCGGTGCCCAACTGGTGGACGGCGCCCTCGGCATGGCCTATGGCGTGACGTCCACCACGCTGCTGCTCGCGATCGGGACCAACCCGGCCGCCGCGTCAGCCACGGTGCACCTCGCCGAGATCGGCACGACCCTGGTCTCCGGACTGTCCCACTGGCGCTTCGGCAACGTCGACTGGAAGGTCGTCGCCAAGATCGGCATCCCGGGCGCGGTCGGGGCGTTCGCCGGCGCCACGTTCCTGTCCGGCCTGTCCACCGAGACCGCGGAACCGGTGATGTCGGTCCTGCTGCTGAGCCTCGGCGTCTACATCCTGGTCCGCTTCACCACCTTCGGGCTGCCCAAGCACAACCTCGGCAAGCCACTGCGCAAGCGCTTCCTGGCCCCGCTCGGCCTGGTCGCCGGGTTCGTCGACTCCACCGGTGGCGGCGGCTGGGGCCCGGTCGGCACCCCGGCCATCCTCGCCAGCGGGCGCCTCGAGCCGCGCAAGACGATCGGGTCCATCGACACCAGCGAGTTCCTGGTCGCGGTCGCCGCGAGCCTCGGGTTCCTCGTCGGCATCGGCTCGGAGGGCATCGACGCCGGGTGGGTGCTCGCCCTGCTCATCGGCGGCGTGATCGCCGCGCCGATCGCCGCCTGGCTGGTCCGCCACATCCCGCCGAGGGTCCTCGGCTCGGCCGTCGGCGGCATCATCATCCTGACCAACACCAGGACCCTGCTGCGCAGCGACTGGATCGACGCCCCCGACGGCGTCCGGACGGTGTTCTACATCGCCATCTACCTCGTCTGGGCCGCCGCGCTCGCCTACTCGATCCGGGCCTATCTCGCCGACCGCCGCGAGGAGAAGGCCGCCGAGCCGGAGCAGGACAAGAAGGCCGAGGCCGAGGGCGTGTCCTAGTCGCGCCAGTCGGTCGGGTGGAGGACATCGGCGGCCAGCGTGGCCAGGCCGCCGATGGTGAACGTGAGGGTGGCCGGGGAGAACGCGCTCACCCGGCCGTCGAAGTGGCCGGCCATGGCGAACACCAGCAGCCAGCCGATCCCGCACAGCACCAGCAGGACGATGCCGCAGACCCGGGCGAACCGCACCCGGCGGCCGGCGACCTCGCCGCCGAACAACCGCAGCAACGCGACCAGCGCGACCACGGTCACCATGGCGAACACGCTGACCACGACCGTGGCCAGCATCGCCTCCCCGCGGAACGGGCCGCCGCCGGCCTGACCGAGGCCGAAGATCGCCGGCAGCAGGGCGATCGACTCCCCCTCGTTGGCGCGCGCCTTCTCGGTCGCGGTCAGGAACGGGATGAAGTAGCCGAGCACGATGGCCCCGACCCCGACCGCGACCACCGCCCGGAACAGCCCGGCCTCCAGCCGGTGCACCCGTTCGGTCAGGTCGCGGACCTGGCGCCGGAACTCCTTGGCCTGGTCCCCGCCGGTCTTCGCGTCCATGCCGCGCCCCTCCCACCGTCCACACGGGATGATAGGCGGACCACCGGCGGACCGGGCGCTGATCAGGAACAACGACCCCGCAGCGGTGCGTCCCCGGCCGCGATGCCCTGAATGAGGCATTGGCGACGTTCACCGTCCCGAATGGGGCATTCAGGGCTGTGTCAGCGCTTCGCGGCGGTGGCCACCGCCGCGCGGGCGGTGCGCGCGTCCGGCGCGTCCAGCGCGAGACCGGCCAACTCCGCGCACTCCGCGAGGGTGTTGGCCGCGAGGCTGGCGCGCACCGCCGGCACGCTCGGCGCGGACATCGACAGGCTGGTGATCCCCAGCCCGACCAGCACCAGCGCCAGCAACGGGTCCCCGGCCGACTCGCCGCAGACCCCGACCGGCTTGTTGGCCGCCCGGCCCGCCGCCGCACAGGCCGCGACCAGGTCGAGGACGGCGGGCTGCCACGGGTCGAGCAGGTCGGCCAACTCGCCGTTCATCCGGTCGGCGGCCAGCGTGTACTGGCTGAGGTCGTTGGTGCCGATGCTGACGAAGTCGACCTCGGCCAGCAGCCGCTCCGCGCGCAGCGCCGCGGCCGGCACCTCGATCATCGCGCCGGCGACCGGCAGCCCGGCGGCCCGCACCGCGTCGGCGAACTCGGCCGCCTCGGCCGGGGTGGCCACCATCGGGGCCATCACCCACACCTGCGCGCTGGTCGCGGCGGCGGCCATGGCGATGGCCGTCAGCTGGTCGGTGAGCACCGCGGGGTTGGCCCGCGCCACCCGCAGGCCGCGCACCCCGAGCGCGGGGTTCTCCTCGTCGGCCAGCCCGAGGAACGGCAGCGGCTTGTCCGCGCCGGCGTCCAGGGTCCGCACGACCACCCGGCGCTCGCCAAGTGCGGCGAACAGCTCGGTGTAGGCCTGTACCTGCTCGGTCACCGACGGCGCCGACGCGCGGCCGAGGAACAGGAACTCGGTGCGGAACAGCCCGACGCCCTCGGCGTCGGGCGTGAGGTCGGCGGCCCCGCCGACGTTGAGCACCAGCGGCACGGCCTGGCCGTCGGCGGTGGCGCCGGGGCCGGTCAGCCTCGCCAGCCGCGCGCGCTCCTCGGCGGCGGCCGCCCGGACGCCGGCCGCGTCGGCCGGGTCCAGCTGGGCGAGCGCGGCGGTGGTGCCGTCGACCGACACGGTCGTGCCGTCGGGCACCGTCAGCACGTCCTGGCAGCCGACCACGGCCGGCAGCCCCATGGCCCTGGCCAGGATCGCGGTGTGGCTGGTCGGCCCGCCGCGCCGGGTGACGATCGCCAGCACGGTCTCCTGGTCGAGCAACGCGGTGTCGGCCGGCGAGAGGTCCTCAGCGGTCAGCACGAACGGCTCGCCGGGCGCCGGCAGGCCGGGCATCGGCTCGTCGAGCAGGTGGGCGACCGCCCGGTCCCGGATGTCGGCCAGGTCGGCCGCCCGCTCGGCGAAGTAGCCGCCGAGCTGGGCGAAGGTCTCCTGCTGGGCGGCGATCGCGGTGGTGATCGCCCACGCGGCCGGCCGGCCGGCGGCCACCTCGGCGGCCACCGCGTCCCCGAGGGTGGTGTCCACGGCCATCATCGCCTCGGTCGCCAGCACCTCGGCGGCCTGGCCGGTCACCTTGGCCGCCCGCTCCTCGAGGACGGCGGCCACCCTGGCCAGTGCCGCCGCGGCCGCGGTGGTCTCCGCCGCCGCGTCGGTGACCGGGGGCATCGTGGCCGGCAGCGCGGGCGGCGGCGCCATCCGGTACACCGGGCCCGCCGTGCGCCCCGGGCTCACGCCGAGGCCGGTCAGCTCAGGCATCGGCGGGCTCGGCGTCCAGGTCCGTGGCCAGGATCGCGACCATGGCGTCCAGCGCGGCCTCCGCGCCGTCGCCGTCGGCCTCCACGGTGACCGTGTCCCCGCCCTTCGCGCCGAGTGAGAGCACCGCGATGATGCTGCTCGCGTCGACCGCTGGCTTGCCGGCGATGCCGATCCGCACGGTCACCGGTTGGGCGGCCGCGGTGCGCACGACCGTCGCAGCCGGCCGGCCGTGCAGCCCGATCCGCGACCCGACGACGACGTCTCTGCTTGGCATTGGTCCTCCTTGACCAGGCTTACGGCTCGATGGTCACCTTGATCGCCTGCCCGCTCGCCACCAGCCCGATGGCGTCGTGCAGCTTGGCCAGCGGGAGCCGGTGGGTGATCAGGTCGGTCACCGGCACCTGCCCGCTCGCGATCAGCTCGAGCGCGCGCTTGTTGTGGGCGGGGCTGGACCCGTTGGCGCCGACGATCGTCAGCTCCCGGTAGTGCACCAGGTTCGAGTCAAGGGTGATCGTCGGCCGGTCCTTCGGCAACCCGCCGAACAGGCTGATCCGACCCGACCGCGCGGCCATCCGCAGCGCGTCCTCCTGTGCCGCACCGGATGCGGCCGCGGTGATCACCACGTCCACGCCCCGGCCGCCGGTCAGCGCGCCGATCTCGGCCACGGCGTCCACATCGGACCCACCGATCGCCGCGTCCGGCGCGACCAGTGCCGCGGCCATCTCCAGCCTGGACTGGTTCAGGTCGACCAGGAACACCCGCCGGGCGCCCCGCGCGCGGGCCAGCCGCACGTGCAGGCAGCCGATCGGGCCGGCGCCGACGACCACCACGTCGTCGCCGTCGCCGACCCCGGCCAACTCCTGTCCATTGAGGACACACGCGAGCGGCTCGGCCACCGACGCCTCGGCGAAGCCGACGCCGTCGGGGATGCGGTTGAGCCCGTCGACGGCCAGCACCGCCCGTGGCACCACCAGGTACTCGGCGAACCCGCCGTCGTAGTGGTAGCCGACGGAGGTCTGGTTTGGACAGACGGTCTGGTGCCCGCTGGTGCACTCGGCACACGTCCCGCACGGCACGGCCGCGATCACCTGCACCCGGTCGCCGGGCGCCCAGCCGGTCACGTCCGCGCCGACCTCGACCACCTCGCCGGCGATCTCGTGGCCGATCACCCTCGGCGGCACCAGGTGGTGGTGGCCGTGGTTGTAGATCTTCACGTCGGTGCCGCAGGTGGAACAGTTGCGGACCCGGATCTTCACCCCGTCGGGCCATGGGCTCGGCTCGTCGGCGTCCTCCAGCCGCAGATCACCAGGTGCGTAGTAGCGCGCGACCCTCATCCGTTGATGCCCTTCCCGATCGACGCGAGCAAGTTGTGCACTTCCCCCGGATCATCCGAGCTGCGCAGCAGTTCGGCCTGCTGGGGGTCCATCAGGATCTGCGCCAGCGACGAGAGCACCGCGACGTGCTCGTCGCCCTTGGCCGCGATGGCCACGCAGATGGTCACCCGCTGGCCGCCCCAGTCCACGCCGTCGGGGAACTGCAGCACGCCAAGGGTCGTTCGGCGCACCAGCGCCCGGCTCGCGTCCGTCCCATGGGGAATGGCCACGCCCTCGCCGATGTAGGTGGACACCGAGCGCTCACGCTCGAACATGCTCTCGGCGTAGCCGGGCTCGATCGCACCGAGCTCGTCGAGCAGTTCCCCGGACTGGCGAATGGCGTCCTCCTTGTCGGTCGCCGTCCGGCCGAGCCGGATCGCCTCCAGGGACAACACGGACTCAGCCACGAAGTTCGCCACCTTCCTTGAACGCCTGCTCGACCTCGTCGAACACCGGGTCCCCGAGGAACATCTGGAACGGCACGATCACCGCGCGCGGGGCGACCGACCGCGCCCGCTCGGCCAGGTCGACATGGGTGAGCACCAGCTGCGCGTCGGCCGGCAGCTCGTTGATCGGCAGGTGCGACACCGTGACCCCGTACTTCTCCAGCCTGGTCCGCAGTTGGCTGGCCAGCATCACGCTGCTGCCCATGCCGGCGTCACAGGCGACCAGCACGGTGGTGACCTCCGCGGCGTTGACCACCGGTCGCGCCGAGGTGGTCACCGCGCCATCGGCGGCCTTGCCCGTACCGTTGGCCGTGCCGTTGTCCGTGCTGTTGTCCGTGCCCGGCACCTGGCCGCCGCCGGCGACCGCGGCGGCCAGCGCCGGATCGTCCACATCGGCGCCCCGGCCGAACTTCAGCAGCGCGGCGCCGACCACGAACGCCACCCCGGCGGCCACGACGATCGAGGCCAGCACGCCGAAGTGCCCACCCCTGGGGGTGACCGCGAGGTAGGCGAACAGGCTGCCGGGTGCCGGCGTGGACACCAGCCCGGAGTCGGTGATCATGGCGGTGCCGACGCCGGCCATGCCGCCGGCGATCGCCGCGATGATCAGCTTCGGCTTCATCAGCAGGTACGGGAAGTAGATCTCGTGGATGCCGCCGAGGAACTGGATGATCATCGCACCCGGCACGGTCGGCCGGATCTTCCTCGGCCCGAACAGGAACATCGCGACCAGCACCCCGAGGCCCGGCCCGGGGTTGGTCTCGATCATGAACATGATGGACTGGCCGAACTCCGACGACTGGTCGGCGCCGACCGGGCCGAACACCCCGTGGTTGATCGCGTTGTTCAGGAACAGCGCCTTCGCCGGCTCGACGATGATCGACACCAGCGGCAGCAGGCTGTTGTCCACCAGGAAGTTCACCGCGTTGCCGGCGGCCGTGGTGAGCGCCTCCATGATCGGGCCGACGCCGATGACGCCGACCAGCGCGATGGCGCCGCCGATGATGCCGGCGGAGAAGTTGTCCACCAGCATCTCGAACCCGGCCTTGATCCTGCCGGCGACCAACCGGTCGAAGCCCTTCATCGCCAACGCCGCCAGCGGGCCGATGATCATGGCACCGAGGAACATCGGCTGCTCGGCGCCGACCACCACGCCCATGGTGGCGATCGCGCCGACGACCGCGCCCCGCTGGCCGTGCACCATCCGACCACCGGTGTAGCCGATCAGCACCGGCAGCAACACCTTGATCATCGGGTCGACCAGGCCGGCGAGCGTCACGTTCGGCGTCCAGCCCGTGGGGATGAACATCGCGGTGATCAGGCCCCAGGCGATGAACGCGCCGATGTTCGGCATGATCATGCCGGCGAGGTAGCCGCCGAAGCGCTGCACTCTCGCGCGGAAACCGTTACCGGATAAGTTCTTCATCTCCGTCATGGACACATTCGTCATCGAATCTGCTCCATCCCGTTTTCCTGGTGCGGCCCGCGCAGCCGCCGCGTGCGATCGGGTTTCGGTGGTACGCGCACAGTCGCGCGGTCCACATCGGACGGTCCGGGCATGCGGCTGCCGGGCAGCCGGACGGCCGCCGCGCCCCAGGACAACGCCTCGGTCAGGGTGTCCCCACCGGTGGCCGACGCGGCCAGGTATCCGGCGAGCATGGCGTCGCCCGCGCCGACCGCGCTGCGGCCGCGGTCCACCGGCGACTCGCCCCAGCGCACCCCCTGCGCGCTGACCAGCACGGCGCCGTCCGCGCCGAGACTGGCCAACACCGCCCCCGCGCCCGCCGCCAGCACCCGCTCGGCGGCCAGGATCGCGTCGGCGACCGTGTCCAGCCGGAAGCCGACCGACTCGGCCAGCTCGTCCCGGTTCGGCTTCACCAGCGCGGGTTTGGCCGCCAGCGCGGCGGTCAGCGCCGGACCGGAGGTGTCCACGGCGAAGCGCACGCCCAGCGCGCCGAGGTGGCGGCCGAGCTTGGCGTACCAGGTGTCCGGCACGCCGGGCGGCAGGCTGCCGCTGGCCACCACCCAGTCCGCGCCGACCGCGGCGGTCAGCACCGCCTCCTCGAGCCGCTCGAGGTCCTCCGGCTGCAGCGAGCCGCCGGGCTCGTTGATCTTGGTGACCGTGCCGTCCGGCTCGACCAGGCTGACGTTGGACCGGGTGTGCCCGTCGACCTCGACCGCGCCGACGTCGATGCCCTCCAGCTTGAGCAGCTCGGTCAGCTGCGCGCCGCCAGGACCGCCGCACGGCACCACCGCGCGGGTGGAGATCCCGTGTGCGGCAAGGGCTCTGGAGACGTTGACGCCCTTGCCGCCGGGGTCGAGCCTGGTGGCCGTCGCCCGCGTCATGGTGCCCCTGGTCAGCCGGTCGATCTCGATCGTGCGGTCCAGGCTGGGATTCAGTGTCAGCGTGACGATCACACCCGCACCACCCTCGGTCCCTGCGACTCGATCTCGGCCGCGGTGCGTTCGTCGAGCCCGGTGTCGGTGATGAAGGTGTCGATCTCGGAGAGCTGGCCGAACCGGGCGAGGTGGTCGGTGCTGAGCTTGGTGTGGTCGGCGAGCAGCACGGTGCGCCGCGCGGCCGCGATCATCGCCCGCTTCACCGCCGCCTCGGCCTGGTCGGGCGTGGTCAGCCCGCGTTGCACGGAAAGACCGTTGGTGGCGATGAAGGCGACGTCGACGTAGCTCTGCGCGAGCGACTCGATCGCCCACGGGTCGACGCAGGCCAGCGTGCGTTGCCGGACGCGGCCGCCGATGAACAGCACGGTGATGTTGGCCCTGGTGGCCAGCGCGAGCGCGGCCGGCAGCGCGTTGGTGAGCACGGTGAGCTGCCGGTCGACCGGCAGGATCGCTGCCATTCGCGCGGTGGTCGAGCCGGCGTCGAGCAGGATCGAGCCCTCCTCCGGCAACTCGGCGAGGGCGGCTTTCGCGATCCGGTCCTTCTCCGAGGTCAGTACGGTGTCTCTGGCCGCGAGCGCCGGCTCGAAGCCGAGGCGCTCCACCGGGATCGCACCGCCGTGCACGCGGCGGAGCAGCCCGTGGCGCTCCAGCACCGACAGGTCGCGGCGGATCGTCTCGCCGGTCACCGCGAGCTCGGCCGACAGCTCCGCGACGTCCACCCGGCCGTCGCGCCGAGCCCGGTCGACGATGTGCTGCTGCCGCTCTTCCGCATACATGTTGATTTGCCACCGTTTCTCTGCGTATAGCTGTATTTACCGGCAGACGGTGACAAAGTCAATATCCACACGGGGACGCCCCACCCATACCCCACCCGGCAGCCCGGTCAGTCCCCAGCCAGGAGCGGAAGCGACGGAGCGTGCGCCGTCTGGACTGACGAGCGCGCGCAGGCACCCCAGCGCCGAGCACGGAAGGAGGGAAGACGCCGCGTTAGCGGAGTCGCGGGAGCGACCATTGGACACAGGAGCGGGAGCGACGGAGCGTGCGCCGTCTGGACTGACGAGCGCGCGCAGGCGCGCCAGCGCCGAGCACGGGAGGAGGGAAGACGGCGCATTAGCGGAGTCGCGGGAGCGACCATTGAACACAGTCGCGGGAGCGAGCATCAAGCACTCTTCGCGGGGAACACCGCCTTGTAGCCGAAGGAGTCGAACATGCCGGTCAGCATCGAGCGGGTGTTGCGTTCGGCCCGGTCGATCAGCCGTGCCCGCTCGGCGGCCTCGTCGATCTTCTCCTCGGCCAGCACGTACAGCTCGCGCTGGTCGGGCGTGCTGAACAGCGACTCGAGCCGGTTGTAGGCGCCCCGGTCCTGGTCGAACACGTAGGTCCGCTCCTGGTCGAGGTTCGTCTTCGCCAGCGCCGCCGCCGGCAGCCGGACCTCGACGGTGCGCGCGGACTCGTCCACGGTCAGCGCGTCCTCGGCGAGCCCGCCGAGGTCGACATACGCGCTGACCGAGCCCGCCGCGACGAACAGCGTCCGCTCGCCGGCGATGATGTCCGGCACCCACGGCACGTCCTTCTCCAGATCCACCACGACCTGGAAGTCCCCGCTCGCGGCGTGGTATTCGCTCAGGTCCCGCACCGACTGCAGGATCGCCGGCGCGCTGCGGTCGACCGTCCGCTCGGCGAACGGGTTCAGGTCGGGGATCCGGCTGACCAGCCAGAGCAACGCGACCACGACCAGGAACACCACACCGACCACACCGCCGACTTTCCACAGCGGCCTGAGGGTTCCGCTGAACATCTCCGCCTCCTTGGCCCCGGGTAACGGATGTCTCCTGTCCGGATACCCCACGTGACCGCGGGTCAAGCGCGTTCGGGCTGGGACATACTGGGTGGCGTGATCGCGGAGGAACGGAACTGGGCCGGCAACCTGACCTACGGCGCGCGCCGGATCCACACCCCGAGAACCCTCGACGACCTGCGGCAACTGGTGGCCGAGACGCCGAGGATCCGGGCCATCGGCTCGCGCCACTCGTTCAGCGACGTGGCCGACACCCCGGACGTCCTGGTGTCCGTGGCCGGTCTGCCCGGCGAGATCGCGATCGCCGGCGACCAGGTCACCGTGCCCGCCGCGACCAGCTACGGCGACCTGGCCGTGGTGTTGGCGCGGCACGGGCGCGCGCTGCCGAACCTGGCCTCGCTGCCGCACATCTCGGTCGCCGGCGGCGTGGCCACCGGCACCCACGGCTCCGGCGACCGCAACGGCTGCCTGGCCACGTCGGTGGCCGCGCTGGACATCGTCGACGCGACCGGTGAGCTGCGCCGGATCTCCCGGGGCGACCCCGAGTTCGCCGGCTCGGTGGTGGCCATCGGCGCGCTCGGCGTGGTGGTCGCGGTGGTGTTGGACACGGTGGCGGCCTTCGACCTCCGGCAGACCGTCTACCCGCTGGTGCCGTGGCGCGCGGTGCTGGCCGGCCTCGACGAGGTGATGGCCGCCGGCTACAGCGTCAGCCTGTTCACCGACTGGACGGGCGACCACCTGCGGCAGGTGTGGGTCAAGTCCGTCGCCGAGCCGCCGGCCGACCTGTTCGGCGCGGCGCCGGCCACCACGACGACGCACATGATCCCCGGCGAGTCGCTCGCGGCGGTGACCGAGCAGCTCGGCGTGCCGGGACCGTGGCTGGATCGCCTGCCGCACTTCCGGTTGGACCACAAGCCGAGCAGTGGCGACGAGCTGCAGAGCGAGTACCTGCTGCCCCGCGACCGCGCGGCCGAGGCGCTGCGCGGGATCCGCGCCATGGCGAGCCGGATCGCCCCGGTGCTGCACGTGACCGAAATCCGCTCGGTGGCCGCGGACGACCTGTGGCTCAGCGGCGCCTACGGCCGGGAGACGATCGCCGTGCACTTCACCTGGCGGCAGCGACCCGCCGAGGTGGCCGCGCTGCTGCCCGACATCGAGGGCGCGCTGCTCCCCCTCGGCGCCCGTCCGCACTGGGGAAAGTGTTTCGCCGCAACCGATCTGGCCGCGCACTATCCTCAGTGGACGGAGTTCGTTGAGCTCCGGCGAGCCAGCGACCCGGCCGGGCGGTTCACCAATCCTTTCCTGACACGGCTTTCCCTGGTCTGAGCCGCTACCAAGCCGGCGCGCCGAGCGTCCGCGGGACCCTCGGCGCACCTCGGCACGTGCGGATATCCCGGGTTTCGCCCATTTGACGTGATCGGCCGCGTTCCGGCCCGCATAATCGAGGGTGTCGCGGGAAAGGATCGCTGTGACAGAGTTGACGCCGGCAGTCCACCGAACGATCGTCGTGGTCGACGTCGCGGGTTTCACCGACTCGGGTCGTCAGGACACCGACCAGTTCGCCGTGCGTCAGGGTATGTACGAAGTGCTGAAGACCGCGTTCGCCGAGTCGGACATCGATTTCGACTCCTGTGACAGTGAGGACCGGGGCGACGGCGCGCTCGTCCTGGTGCCCCCGACTGTGTCCAAGAGCGTGATCGCCGATCGCCTGCCCGACCGGCTGGTCGCCGCCCTGCGCCGCTACAACTCCACCCGGGTGCCGATGGCCCAGCTGAAGTTGCGGGTCGCGCTGCACGCCGGCGACATCCGCTACGACGGCGAGGGCTGGGTCGGCCACCCGGTGAACATCACCTTCCGCATCCTGGAGGCGACCGAGGCCAAGGCCGCGCTGCGCGACACCGACCGGATGGTCGCGCTGATCGTGTCCCAGCACTTCTTCACCGAGGTGATCCAGCACGACCCCGGCACGGTCCCGGAGTCCTACGAACCGATCACGGTCACCGTCAAGACCTACACCGGCTCGGCCAGGCTGCGCCTGCTCGGCCACGACGTGACCGCCCGCCCGGCGGTCGAACCCGGTGTGCGCGAACAGGTTCTCGACCTCGTCCCGCCCGACGAGCTGGACAGCCTGCGCACCTGGCTGACCGCAAGCGAGGTGCCGAGGATGGGCGTGCTGATGAGCCATGCCGCCGGCCCGGCGATCCCACTGCCCCGCCGCGACGACGTGCGCAACGCCTGGGAGGCCTTCCAGTACCTGTCGGAGTTCAACGCCGGCCCGGACGGCATCCCGCCGTCGGTGCTGTTCCTGCAACAACTCGCCGGCGAACTGGGCGGCGAGGCCGGCGACTCGATCCTGCGGTGGGTGGCCGACCAGGTCCGGCGGCTGCGGCTGGGGCGGGAGCTGGCCAACCACCAGTCCAGCCGGCAACCGGTGCCCGACGAGCCGCACCTGTACCTGACGATCATGTTGGAGCCGGACGCCATCGACCCCGGCCGCTGCGTGCTTTCCTACTGGCGCCAGGACGATCCGCTGACCTGGCCGCCGACCCGCGGCGGGGTGCACGAGGTCTCCCTCGCCGAGCTGGAGTACCGGGTCGACGAGGTCATCCTCGACGCCGAGCGGGTCTGGGCCGACCAGGGCATCTCCGCGGCGGTCGAGTTCCTGCTGCCCCGCACGCTGCTGAACCTGCCGGTGCAGCGGTGGCGCAAGGAACACGGGTCCGGCCAACCGCGCCCGCTCGGCTACGACTACCGGGTGAGCGTGCGGTCGCTCGAGCGGATGCGCACCAGGCACTGGCACCGCGCCTGGCACGTCCGGTGGGACTCCATGCTGGCCGACCCCTCCGCCGACCGGTTGCGCCATTCGGCAGAGGAGTCCGGAAAACACCCGATCGACGCGGTACTGATCGACCCCCGCTGGGTGGGACTGGTGATGGCGAACCCGCCGTCACCGGAACCGGGCACCGAACCGGACGCGTTGGTGTCCGCGTTACGCGGCGGCCTACCGGTGGTGTTCTGGCATCCGGAAGCCGGCCCGGCGGATCTCCGCGAACTGGTCGACTGGGTGCTCGGTGGTGAAAGGGGATTTATTGATCTGCTGAATCGCCGAAAGCTGGCGAATTTACCTGATGCTGACCTGACAAATGATTCGCTCGTGCGCGACTTGGTGGTAATGTGGGACGACCCAAAAAGAGTCATCGTTCTCGACCAACCGTAGATCCCGCCACGACCGTAAGGGGATATCACGGATGAGCGTGAACGACCCGGACGCGGTGACCTCCGGACAGCGGGCACCACACTTCGACGCGCCGGCCTGGTGGATCTACCGCGGCAGTGGCCGGCCGGCGCATGACATCGACCCGATCAAACTCCTGCCGCCGCCACCGCCGTGGCGGGCCTTCACCGGCGGACCGCTGCCCGCCGACGACCGGCCCCCCGCCGACGACGGCGAGGCCGACCGCAGGCTGGGCACCGCCTACCACCTGGCCGAGCAGGACATCGACTCCCACGAGCTGAACATGGTCAACGCGGCGCTGTACCTGCGGCGGCCGCTGTTGGTCACCGGCAAGCCGGGCACCGGCAAGTCGAGCACCGCCTACCGGCTCGCCCGTGAGCTGGGCCTCGGCCGGGTGCTGCGGTGGGCGATCACCAGCCACACCACCCTGCAGAACGGGCTCTACGGCTACGACGCCATCGGCCGTGCCCAGGCCGCGGCCACCGCCCAGGCACAGCGTGGCAGCCAACCGGTCGACCAGCCACCGGACGAACCACCCATCGGCGACTTCGTCCGCCTCGGCCCGCTGGGCACCGCGTTCCTGCCCACCCGCAGGCCGCGGATCCTGCTCATCGACGAGCTCGACAAGAGCGAGGCCGACCTGCCGAACGACCTGCTGTCGATCTTCGAGGAAGGCGAGTTCCCCATCCAGGAACTGGCCCGCGTCCGCAGCCGGGTCTCCGAGGTCACCGTGCACACCGCCGACCCGAACGGCACCGCGAAGGTGGTCGACGGCCGGGTCGGCTGCCACGCCTTCCCGGTGGTCGTGATGACCAGCAACGGCGAGCGCGAGTTCCCGCCCGCCTTCCTTCGCCGCTGCCTGCAACTGGAGATCAAAGAGCCGAACATCGAGCAGCTCGCCGCGATCGTGGCCAACCACCTGCTCGATCCCGATGGCGAACACCGCGAACGGCTGGTCCGCGAGTTCGCCGAGCGGAGCAGGCTGGCGGGCGGGTTACCGACCGACCGGCTGCTCGACGCCGTGTACCTGGCCACCTCGGGCGCCTACCGGCCCGACCACGTGGCCTGGCCCCGGCTGATGGACGCTCTCTGGCGCAAGCTGACGGTGCAGTGACGTGGCCACGCCGGCAGACGCCAGGGAGCCAACGCCGATCAGCGGGCCGAGGCGCCTGGACCTCGGCGATCTCACCTGGGCCGATGTCGGCGACATCGTCTGGCTCGCCTCCGCCATCAAACCCGCCATCAAACCCGCCGGCACACCCGCCGCCGACGGCCCGCCGCCGGCGGACGCGCCGGCCGACCCGCCTGCGCGGGAGGTGCCGACGTTCGACGACACCGACGTCTACCTGCGGCCGACCCCGCCCGAACGGCCGGCGGCGGCACCCGAGCCTTCGGGCCTCGCGGACGAGCGGGTGGCCGATCCCGAGCCAGAGCTCCTGGGGCACCGGCCGGAGTTACGGGTGCTGCCCGGCGACGGCCAAAGAAATTCGAGAATCGCACCGCACGACTCGCTGGACTTCTTCCGGGCGCTCCGGCCACTGAAACGAAGAATTCGTTCCAGACGATCCACCGACGTGGTGCTGAACGAGGAGGCCACCGCCGAGCAGGCCGTGGAAACCGGGCTCTGGTGGCCGGTGGTGGAGTCCAGAAAAGAGCGTTGGCTGGACCTGACCCTGGTACTTGACAGCGGTCCGACAATGGCCTTGTGGCGATCGCGTATCTCCACTTTCTTGGCGTTGCTCGAACAACTCGGCGCATTTCGCTCAATCCAGATCAGATTGCTCGACTTTCTTCATGAACACGGGCAAACCATCCCGGTACTGCGCGGCGGGACCGCGACCGCGGCGCCCAGGGACCCGGCCGAGATCCTGGACGCGTCCAGCCGCCGAGTGGTCCTGCTGCTGACCGACGGCGTCGGCGACACCTGGCGGCAGAAGATCCTCGACCCGGTCCTGGCCAGGTGGAGCCGGACGATGCCGGTGACCATCGTGCACCTGCTCCCCCAGTGGCTGTGGCGCCGCAGCGGCCTTGACCTGCACCGGGCCACACTGGGCGCCCGAGCCGCGGTGCGGCCGAACAACCGCTGGACGCTGCGGTTGCCCGAAGCCTGGCTCGCGCCGGACCCGGACCGGGTGGCCCCGCCCGGCGCGGTCCCGGTGCCGGTCATCGAGCTCCAGCCGAGGTGGCTCAGCTGGTGGGCCCGGCTGATCATGGGCGAGTCCCCGGACGTCGACGCCACGGTGCTGCTCGCCGCCGATCAGGTGACCATCGAGGACCACTCGAACGTCCAGGGCAACGACTTGTCCGCCCCCGAACGGGTGACCCGCTTCCGCGCTAACGCGTCGCCACCGGCGTTTCGGCTGGCGACGCTGTTGGCCGCGCTACCGGTACGACTTGACCTCGCACAGTTCGTCCAGCAGGAATTTCTCGCCGGCACCGGGCCGGAAACCCTGGCCGAGGTTCTGATCTGGATCATGTACGATCCCGGATCCAGGGAGGGGACGTCCACTTGGGACACGGGTGGGGAGCTTACCTTTCCCGAGGCAGTCCGTGAACTGCTGCTCAACGGCGCGCGGCGGTCGGAGACGGCCACCGTGGTCGGCGTGGCAGCCACCCATTTCGGTGCACGGATTCCGGTTCTCGGTCACCTCCGAGCAGCCATCGCCGACCCGCACAACACGCCGGACCAGGACCTCACCCCCGAGTCCCTGGCCGACGTCGAGTTGGAGAGCGCTGTGATGCGGGCACTTTCGGGCCCGTACCTCTCTCGCGCGGATCGGCTGCGCAACGCGATCTTGCAGGCCGGTGCGGGTTCCTCCGCCACTGAACTGGTCAAGAGCCGACAAACCTCTGTGAGCGCCTCCATGTCCAATCCGGCCGAGCGAGCCGAGCACCCCGCCGTACCCGTCGTCCCGACGCAGAACCGCTCGGCCAGAGCCCAACCGCCGGTCCCGGACGAACCGGTGACCAGGCCGATGGCGCATCCTGGCGCTTCGGGCACCCGCCGGCATCCTGGCCGCCAGCCCGACGACCCGCCCCCCGTCTGGGGAAACGTGCCGCCGCGCAACCCGAACTTCACCGGCCGGGTGGAACCGCTCGAACAACTCGGCCGACGGCTCACCAGCGGACCGACCGCCGTCCTGCCCTCCGCGCTGCACGGCATGGGCGGGATCGGCAAGACCCAGATGGCGGCCGAGTACATCTACCGCCACCTGCCCAACTACGACCTGGTCTGGTGGCTCGACGCCACCCACCCCACCCAGATCCGCGCCGGTCTCACCGACCTGGCCCGCGTGCTCAACCTGCCGGGCAGCGCGGAGACCACGGTGGCCGTGCCGGCGGTCCTCGAGGCGCTGCGCACCGGACGCCCGTTCCGCCGGTGGCTGCTGGTCTTCGACGCGGCGGACAGCCCGGAGGACGTGCTGCCGTACTTCCCGAGGAACGGCACCGGCGAGATCCTCGTCACCTCCCGCAACTCCGACTGGGCCGGGGTCGCCCGGCCGCTCGAGCTGACCGTCTTCAAACGCGAGGAAAGCATCAGTCTTTTCGGCAAGCGGGGCCCGAAAATATCCAACGCGGACGCCGACGAGCTCGCCGAAAAACTCGGCGACCTACCCCTCGCGATCGAACAGGCGGCCGCCTGGCGCGCGGTTACCGGAATGCCGGTCCGAGAATATCTCCGACTTTTCGACGAATCAGTGGACGAGATTCTCGACGCGGCCACCGCCCCCAGTCACGAAGTATCCGTCGCGGCCGCATGGAACGTTTCCTTCGACGAGCTGAAAAAGCGCAACCCGGCCGCCCACCAGATTCTGCACGTCTGCGCGTTCTTCTCCCCGGAGCCGATCTCCCGCGAGCTGCTGACCGGTGTCAGCCGGGTGTCGATCTCACCCGAGCTGGACGCCGCCCTGCGCGACCCCATCAAGCTCGCCCGCGCCATCCGGGACATCAACCGGTACGGCCTGGCCAAGATCGACCACGGCAACAACACCCTCCAGCTGCACCGCCTGGTCCAACTGGTGCTGCGCAACCGGGTCATGGCGCCGCAGATCCACGCCCAGATGCAGCACGGCGCCCACCAGCTGCTGGCCAGCCTGGACCCCAACGACCCCGAGCAGGGCCGGCACTGGCCCCGCTACCGCGAGCTGCTGCCACACGCCTACGCCGCCAACGTCATGGACTGCGACGACGACTGGCCACGCCAGCTCATCATCAACATCATGCGGTTCCTGTTCGAGTGCGGGGACCACCATGAGGCCGCGCGGCTCGGCACGCGCATCCGGGAGCACTTCACCAGGACCCTCGGGCCGACCCATCCACAGACCCTCGACGTCTCCTCGCGGCTCGGCCTGTACCTGTGGTCCATCGGGCGGTACGAGCAGGCGGCCGAGCTGAACCAGCGCACCCTCGCCCTGCGGCTGCAGGTCTCCGGTGAGGAGAACGAGGAGACCTTCGCCCTCCAGCGCAGCATCGTGATCGACCAGCGGGCCCAGGGCGAGTTCGCCGCCGGTGCCAAGCTGAGCGAGGAGATCTACCTGAAGACCAAGCGGATGTTCGGCGAGGACGACCCGGAGACACTGAACGCCGCCTTCCAGCACGGCCTCAGCCTGCGGCTGCTCGGGGAGTACCTGGCCGCCGCCGAGCTGGACGAGGACACCTATCGCCGCCGGGTCGAGGTGCTCGGCCCGGACCACCCGAGGACCAGCGGCGCCCGGTCCGCCGTGACCATCGACCGGCGCGAGGCGGGTGAGTACGGCCAGGCCAGGGTCATGCAGGAGAACCACACCGAGCAGTTCAAGGCGCGCTACGGCGAGAGTCCGGACGCCATCGCGATGGACTTCCTGCTGGCCATCAACCGGCGCAAGGACGGCGACCACACCGGCGCGCTGGCGCTGTCGACCGACGCCCTGCAGCGCTTCCGGCTCCGCCGAGGCGACGAGCACGCCCACACGATGGCCTGTGCGCTCACCCACTCCATCGACCTGCGGCACTCCGGTGACCTCGCGGCGGCCAAGGAACTCGGCGAGCAGACCTTCGGCGCCTACCGGCGGTCACTCGGCGAGCATCACCCGCACACCCTGGCCGCCACCGTCAACCTCGCCGTGACGTTGCGCCTGCGCGGGGACATCGCCGAGGCCAGGGTGCTCGACGAACGCGCCCTGGAGCACTTCCGCGCCGGGATCGGGCCCAACCACCCCAACGCGATCATCACCATGATCAATCTGGCGAGCGAGCTGTCCGCGCTCGGCGAGCTGGACAAGGCGATCGAGCTCGGCCGCGACGCCATCGTCCGCGGCGGCCCGGTGTTGGGGACCGACCATCCCACGATGCTGGCCGCCGAGTTCAACCTCGGGCTCGACCTCGACGCGGCCGGGCACGCCGAACAGGCCCGGCCCTACCGGGACCCGGTGCTGACCAAGTACCGCCGGGTGCTCGGCGAGGCGCACCCGGGCACCCAGGCCGCCGTCCGGGGAACCCGCGCCGACTGCGACATCGACGTGATCATGATGTAGCCGGTCACCCGGGGACCAGCTGACCGAGCCAGGACGCGACGCTTCCCGGGGTCGGCGGATGTCGTGCGCTGGTGCGCAGCCGCCGGTGCACCGCGCGCACGACCTCCGGGCAGCCCAACAGCGCGCGGGCGGCCGGATCGGGACCGCACGCGGCCAGCGCGAGGCCGAGCCCGACCAACGAGGCCGGGCGGTCGGGGTTCTCGGCCAACTCGGCCCGGTATCCCCTGGCCGCCTCGGCGAACCGGCCGCTCACGTAGGCGAGATCGGCGGTCGTGGCGTCCGGCACGGTCGGCCACAGTTCGGCGAGCCCCGGTGGTTGCGTCCCGGTCAGCCGGAGGCGAACCAGGTCCGCGCGCGCCCGCGACCACAGGCCGTCCGGCACCGGGGTCGGCGGCAGGTCGGTGGCCAGCACGGCGGGCGGCCGGGAACGCCCGGCCAGCCAGGCGGCCGTCAGCTCCGCCACCGCCTCGGCGCCTGGCCGCAGGTGCCGCAGCCGCCAGCCGGCCAGGTGGTCCCTGGCGGCGGCCGTGGCCTGCTCGGCCACGTCCGGCGCCACCGGCTCGCTTCGCCAGGCACCGAGGGTGTCCGCGATGCCGTCGAGAAACCGTTGCCCGGCCTCGGTGAGCGCGGCGTCCGCGCGCAGCGTGGTGAACGTGCGCCAACTCTGCTGGCGCCAGTAGGCGAACTCGAACGCGGCCCGCCGGTCACCGGTGCCGGCGACCGCCCGCCAGAACGCGGCGACGCCGAAGAACGCGTACAGGCCCTGGATGGCGCCGCTGATCGGCCGGGGATCCTCGCGCCACGGCACGTAGATCCGTTCCCGGGGATCGTGGTCGGACAACCGGATCAGGTGCAGCACGCCGCCGAGCACGATGTGCTGGAACTCGTGGATCAGCGTGCTGGCCAACGAGGCGCCGTCGGTCGGTCGCCCGACGACCGCGCTGCCGAAGGCCTCCCCGGTGGAGGCGCTCGGGTTCCGGTACAGCACCTGCGGCTTGGGCACGAGTGAGCTCAGGCCGATCGGCATGCTCTCGGCGAACCCCGGCAGGTGCCGGACGATCAGCTGGCAGGCCTCGTCGATCAGCCGACGCCATTCCTCGATCTCGGTGGCCGGCAGCCGTTGCGGCGGGATCGGCTCGTAGAGCCCCCGGTAGGGGTCGAGATCGTCCAGCCGCAGGGCGAACCGGCGGGCGCCGACCCGGGTCCGCGCCCGGCGAACACCCCACCAGCCCGGCGCGTCCTCGGCCGGCCGGCTCGGCAGGACGACCGCGCCGGCGTCGTTGGCGACGGTGTACCGGCCGTGCGCACCACGCACGACGGCGACCGAGAACGGCTCGGTCACGGTCAGCCGCGCCATGCCGAGCGACGGCAGCATGACGTTGCCGTGCCAGACCGGGACCTCGGTGGTGAAGTCGAGCCCGGCGCGCACCGCCGCGGCGGCGGCCAGCGCGTGCAGGTGACCAAGGTGTATCCACAGTGGACCGACGCCGTCGGCTCCGTTGCGACACAGGCGCGTGGTGTACCCGGCCCAGCTGCCGGTGTAGGGATGGGTCAGCAGCCGGTCGAACGCCCTGGGGGACCTGGCCTCCACACGGGCGAGCAGTTCCCAGGCGGTGTCGACCGGCGGCAGTGGCCCGAGCCACTCCGGTGTCTTGGCCGCGTCCGCCAACAGCGCGCGCAGCAACAGCTTGCGCCGGCTACGTTCGGCGCGGCGTAGGCGGCGCAGTACGCCGGCGTCACCGTCGAGCCGGGCCAGACTGTCGAAATCCCGCCAGGACAGCCGATGGAACGCGGTACGGTGCCCCGACCCCGGCATCAGTCGATCCGCTCGCCTGCGCCGGAGTTGTCAGCGCTCCGGTAGCTGGCGGCGACGTGCCTCGTGCGTTCGACCACCTGACACAGTGACCGGCGCAACGGTTCACTGTCCAGTTCACGCAGCCTCGTGAATGGAACGGTGTCCAGGTCGATCAGTTCCGATTCGACGCCGGGCTCGAAATCCGAGAACGAATTCATGCCATCCATTCCCTCCGCTGAGAGCAGCAATTCCATGCTACCCACCTGAGCGATCATTGGTCCAAACCAATCAGGCCCCGGCCGCCTGCGCCGGCGGCGGCCGGCCGGCGGCGAGCTCCCGCAACGTCTCCGGGCGCATGATCGTGATCCGCTGCCGGGCGGTGCGCACCACGCCCAGCCTGCGCAGTTCCTCCAACCCACGGCCGAGCGTGCTGCGCGAGACCCTGGCGAAGCTGGCCAGCTCGCCCTGGTTGAAGAGCAGGTCGACCTGCCTGCCATCGACCCCGTCCGGCGTGTACTGCAACGCCAGCTCCAGCAGCACGGCCGCCAGTCGCTGCGGGAAGTCCGAGCCACCGGCCTCCAGCCGCAGCCGGTCGGACTGCCGCAGCCGGATGGCCACCGTACGCAGCAGCTCCTCGGAGATGTGCGGGCGCCTGCGCAGCACGCCGAGCAGCTTCTCGCGCGTGATCACCAGCGTGTGCACCTCGTTGATCGCCTGGATGGTCGCGATTCTCGGTATGCCGCTGATCGGCGCCATCTCGCCGACGATCTCCCCCGGACCCCTGGCGGCGAGCGGGGCGTCCTCGCCGCGGTAGTTGGTGGCGCTGATCTTCACCCAGCCGTACAGGATGACGAACATGCTGGCCGGCGGGCTGCCCTGGAGCGCGAGGATCTCGCCGGGATGCCACACACGGCTGTGGCCGGCGGCCCGCAACTCGTCCTGCTCGGCCTTCGTCAGCCGGTTCCAGGCACGCGGTTCGCCATTCTCATCGGCCGAGAAGCCCATCTCGCGGCCTCCCCGATTCGGCGGGCGGGCGTGTTTTCGCCCGATGTTTCATTTGACACATCACTCGCTCCCCCGCGCCAGCATAGTCAGTTGGTAGAAACCAACCGTTGCCACCGCAACCAACAATTGTGCCAGGCAAAAGGCTGTATCACCAGCCATATCTGGCAGCACGCCAATGGGGAGGACGTCATGCGAAGTGCCGAGAACGTGCTCTGGCGGCTGGAGGACCGGAGATACCTGGCCGGCGCCCCCGCCCAGCGGGCACCGAAATCGTTCAGCAGCAAGCCGGTCGCGTTCGCGCCGCACCCGCCGCTGGTCTCCGGCGGTTGGTACACCTCGGCCGCCAGGGAGCTCGCCGGCCCCGGCCGCTACCCGGTGCCCAGGCCCCCGGCGAAGACCGCGGGCGCGGCGTTGCGGTGGACGTTGCTGTTCGGGCCGCTCGGGTTGGGCTACCTGTCACCGACGGCCGGTTCGCTGGCCACCGCGCTGACCCTCGGGTTGCTCGCGGTGACCGGCAGCGTGACCGTGCTCGCCGTCATCTGGCCGGTGGCCATGCTGCTGTCACTGCTCTACGCGACCAACGGGCGCTGACCGCGACGCCGATCGGGGTGACATCGTGTGGCCGGCGCCCATCCCACTCGCCCGGGTGACGACGCGCCCGCCGGCCACCCGGATGGCGATCTCCGTCGAGTCGAGCACCGCCTCGGCGCCGGCCGCCTCGGCGATCGCACCCGGCTCGTCGCAGACGACTTTCAGGTGGGGCCAGGAAGACTGGGGGACCGCCTGGCGGAGGCAGACCATCAGGTCGGCCACCGCCAGGCGGGCCAGCGGTGCCAGTTCGGCGGGGTCGCCGGTGACCAGTACGACGGTCACGTCGGTGTCGGGGGCGACCGCGCGCACCACGTCCTCCGCGGCCGACGCCCGGTCCAGCCCCAGCACGGCCAGCACGCCGTCCGCGCTCAGGTCCACCGGCTCGTCGGCGACCAGATCCGTTGCCGCCGGCGGGTTCCACGGCTCGTCGACCGGCCGGGCGCCCGCGTGCAGGCCGGGATCCAACCACCGGTCGTCCAGGTCGAGGTCCGCCAGCTGCTCGCACGCCCGGACCACGTTGAACGGCTCGAGAAACCCCGGGGCCGCGGCCGCCAGCTGAGCCGCGCCGTGCAGGGTGGTCAGCGCCGCCTCCGCCACCCGCACCATGCGGCGGCCCCGGCCCCGGCCAAGGTGTTCCAGTGACAGCCCGAGCAGGGTCGCGTTGAGACTCATCAGCTGCGCGAAGGGCCTGCGGGTGGTCTCCTCGGCGAGGATCTCCGGCAGCAGGTCCCTGGTGAGCCTGCCGTGTCGCTCGTCGGTCGCCAGCGGCAGGCGCGCGACCCACTCCCTGGCCAGCGCGCCGAGCGCGGCCGATGGGGTCTCGCCCGGCGCGCCATGGCCGGGCGGCCGCTGGGTGGTCCCGGCGGCGAGCACGGCGAAGTAGAGCGCGCGCTTGCCGGGGAAGTTCGAGTACACCGCACCCCTGGTCAGCTCCGCGCGCTCGGCGATGTCGTCGATCTTCGCCGCGCGGAAGCCGCGGTCGGCGAACTCGTCACGGGCGGCGGCCAGCACCTTCGCCCGGTTGAGTTCGCGCAGTTCCGCCCTGCTGAGCCGGCTCAACCACCCTCCCCGCGTTGCCCGTCGACACGCAAGCAAGATACCGTCACCATTCAGATGATGAGATCATATGTTCTGAACATCTGGAGGATGGGTGTACGAGATCGACCTGACCGACCCCGAGGTGGTGCGGGACCCCTTCACCGCCTACGGCCGGGCGCGCGAGGCGGGACCGCTCGCGCGGCTGACGATTCCCGGCATCGGCCCGGTGTGGGTGGTGACCAGGCACGAGGACGCGCGCACGATGCTCGGCGACCCCCGTTTCCAGCTCAGGGGCGAGAGCTTCCTGCGGCCGGACGTGCCGGAGCACTGCCTGCGGTACATGCGCACGATGTCGGAGCTGGACAGCGCCGAGCACAGACGCATCCGCCGGACGGTGACCCCGGCGTTCTCGGTGCGCCGGGCCAACGCCCTGCGTCCGGGCATCGAGCGGATCGTCGACCAGCTGCTCGACGAGCTGCCAACCGACGACCCGGTGGACCTGTTCACGCACTTCGCCCGGCCACTGCCGATGGCGGTGATCTGCGAGCTGGTCGGCATCCCGGACGCCGACCGCCCGCGCTGGCGGGAGTACGGCGCGGCGGTCGCGTCCGGGTACGGTCCCGCCTTCGAGCAGGCCATTCCCGGCATCATCGCCGGCGCGCGGGCGGCGGTCGCCCGGCGGCAGGCCGAGCCGGGTGACGACGTGCTCGGCGAGCTCGTCGGCGCCGGCGACCGGCTCAGCGAGACCGAGCTGGTCACGCTCGTCTGGCACCTGGTGCTCGCCGGACAGACGCCGACCAACCTCATCGCCAACGCCGTCGGGCTGCTGCTGACCGAGCCGGACGCGCGCGCCGCACTGCTGGCCGACCCCGGCCTGTTGGCCGGCGCGGTGGACGAGCTGATCCGCTGGTGCGGCCCGACCCTGCTGACCATCCCCCGCTACGCCACCGAGGATCTGGTGCTGCACGGCACGCCGGTCACGCGGGGCGACGCGGTCACCGTCTCGGTCGCCGCGACCAACCGCGATCCCCGGGTGTACGCCAACCCCGACCGGTTCGACCCGCACCGGCCGGCCGGGCCGCCGGGGCACCTCGGCTTCGGCCACGGCCCGCACTTCTGCCTTGGCGCCGCGCTGGCGCGGGTGCAGGCCGAGGTGGCCATCGGCGCGCTGCTGCGCCGGTTCCCCGGCCTCGAGCTGGCCACCGGCCTCGCCGAGCTGCGCGCCCCCGATCCGGGCACCTGGCGGCTGAGCGGTTTACCGGTGACCAGGTAGGGCCGGACAACGCGACGGGCCCCCGGTCACCACGACCGGAGGCCCGTTGCCCTGAATGCCCCATTCGGGACGGTGAACGTCGTCAATGCCTCATTCAGGGCATTGCGGCTAGACGGCGGCGGTGTTGACGCCGATGTCGGATCTGGTCGCCGCGCGGACGATGATGTCCCGTTGTACCGAGGTCAGCACGCCTGCGGTGACCAGTCCGTTGGTCACCTGTTTGACGTGCCGGACGAACGCGGTGTGCGTCGGGTACTCGTCGTCCTGCGCGATCAGGTCGCTGATCGTGCAGCCGTTCCCGGTGTCCTCATTGGACACGTAGGTGTTCTCCACGCCGATCCACACCGTGTCCCTGGTGTCGGAGTCCGGGCACTCGTCCGTGCTGACCTCGATCACCGTGAACGAGCCGGACTGCTCGGCCGCCACGTTGCCGGCGTTGTCGGTCGCCCGGTACCACACCGTGTGCTCGCCCGCGCTGACCGCGAGCGGCTCGGTGTATGCGGTCCACTCGCCGTCGTCCAGTTTGTACTCGACCAGCTTCACCCCGGAGTCCACGTCCAGCGCGGACACCGTGACCGTCGCGGTGTCCAGGAAGTTCCAGTTCGCGTCCTGGTTGCCGGTCACCACAGCCGTCACGCTCGGCGGCGTGGTGTCCTCGTCCGGGTTGGCCACCACCGTGAACGTCTCCGCGCCCTCGGCGGACACGTTGCCGGCCAGGTCGGTCGCCCGGTAGGCGAACGTGTGCTCGCCGGCCGCGCGTACCTGGACCGCCTCGGTGTACGCGGTCCAGTCCCCGCCGTCCAGCGAGTACTCGATGGTGTCCACACCGGACCCCTCGTCCTCGGCGGTGACCGTGACCACCGCGCTGCCGAGGAAGTTGCCGTCCGGATCCTGCTCACCGACGACCGTGGCGGCGGCGGTCGGCGCGGTGGTGTCCTGCTCCACCACGGTGAACGACTCCATGCCATCTGGCGAGGCGTTGCCGGCGACGTCGGTCGCCCGGAAGTGCACCATGTGCTCGCCCGGCGCGTTCACCGTGACCGGCGCGGTGTAGGCCGCCCACTCCGCACTGTCCAGTTGGTACTCCACACTGTCCACACCGGAGCCGGCGTCGGTGGCGGAGATGGTCACCACGGCCGCGTCCACGTAGTTGCCCTCGGTGTCCTGGGTGCCGGTGACCTCGGCGGTCACCGTCGGCGGCGTGGTGTCCTCACCGCCACCGTCCTCGACGACCGCGAACGGCGTCGACCCGGTGGTCGACGCGTTGCCGGCGACGTCGGTCGCGCGGTACTGCACCGAGTGATCACCGGGGTCGGTCACCACCACCGGCTCGGTGTAGGGCTGGAAGCCGGTGTCGTCGATCTCGTACTCGACTAACTCGACCCCCGAGCCGCCCTCGTCGGCCGCGGTCACCGTGACCGTGGCGCTGCCGACGAACTTGCCGTCCGCGTCCTGCGTGCCGGTCACCTCGGCGGTCACCGTCGGCGGCGTGGTGTCCTCACCACCGCCGTCCTCGACCACGGTGAACGACTCCATGCCCTCCGGCGACGCGTTGCCGGCGACGTCGGTTGCCCGGTAGTGCAGCATGTGCTCGCCCGCGGTGTTGACCGCGACCGGCGCGGAGTAGGCCGTCCACGCCCCACCGTCCAACTGGTACTCCACACTGTCCACACCGGAGCCGGCGTCGGTGGCGGTCAGCGTCGCGGTCGCGCTGCCGACGTAGTTGCCGTCGGCGTCCTGGGTGCCGGTGATCTCGGCGGTCACCGTCGGCGGCGTGGTGTCCTCGCCACCGCCCGCGGTCACGGTCAGCTCGCCGGCCATCGTGCTGTGCCCGGGAACCGTGCAGTAGAAGCGGTACTTGCCCGGCGTGAACGTCACCGTCTTCTCGTACCGGCCGCCGTTCGCGTCCAGCGGGTTGGCGGTGATGTTCTCGGGCACGTCGTGGTTGTAGCCGGCGGTGGACGTGTCGAAGGTCAACGTGTGGGTCATGAACGTGGTGTTGCCGGTCGCCTCGCTGTTCTCGAAGACGATCGTGGTCTCGCCGGCCACCGCGGTGGTCGGCTGGGACTGGTAGGAGTCGATGTCGTTGTCTGCGGTCCAGGTGAGCGTCTGCGCCGCGGCGGCCACCTGCGGAACGGCCGGCGCGGGCTTGACCGGCCGAGGGCCGGCCGCCTCCGGCGAGGCCGCGGCCGGCAGCGCGGTCAGCCCCAGCACGATCAGCGCCGCGGCCGACGCGGCGACTAGTGGTCGAAACATGTCAGGTGCCTCCGTACAGGGGCGGACAAAAAGGGTGTGGGCCGGCCGGCACGCGGTGCACCGGCCGGCCCACTCGGTTTACAGTTCCCGTACCCGGATGTTGCGGAACTCGATCAGATCATTGTTCCCGTGGTTCTGCAGCCCGACGAATCCACTGAGGAACTGGCGCAGGTCCGTCGGCGGGTCACCCGCGCGTGAGGACTCCTTGCCCGGGGTGTTGTCGAACTCGTTGATCACCACACCGTTGCGGATGATCGTGTAGTGCTGGCCGACAACCTTGACCTCGTACTCGTTCCACACACCCTTGTCGGTCACGTTGGCGCCGTCGAGGTCGATCGGGTCGAAGTTGTAGACCGACCCGGTCTTCTGCGGCTCACCGGTCGTCCCGTCGTAGATCTGGATCTCGTGTCCACAGTAGATCGCCACCCACGCCTCGGACGTCCTCGCCGAGCCGACGGTGCCACAGCTTCCCGGCGGGCGCTGCGCGAGCGGCGTCCTCGGGTCGGGGAACCTGGTGAGGATCCCGCTGTTGGCGTGTGTGCCATCCGGCGACATGTCGCGGAACTGGGCCTTGAACGAGACGTCGCCGAAGGCCTTGCCGGCGTACCACAACATGCCGAGCCCGCCACTTGACCGCAGCGAGCCGTCCGGCTGGATCGCGAACGAGCCACCCGGTGCCTGCCGCCACGCGTTCAGCGACGCCGGCAGCCCGTTGTACAGCGCGTCGTAGCCACGCACACCGGCCCGGCCGATGTTGGACGCCGCGGCCGCGGCGTCCAACTTGTCCTTCTGGTTGGCGTTGAGGATGCCAAGCTGCTTGAGCTGCTTGGTCACCCCCTTCACGTGGTTGACGAACTTGGTGTGCCCGACCCAGGTGATCTCGTCGTCGATCAGGTCGTCGACCTTGCAGCCACCGCCGACGTTCTTGTTCTGCACCGTCGTGTTGGCGTCGAGCAGGGTCACCGTGGTGTTCGGATCGGACACCACACACCCGACGTTGACGTTGGTCCTGGTCGTCGCCGTCTCGCCGTCCGCGTAGGTCACGGTCAGCTTGGCGGTGAAGGGACCCACCCGCTTGTAGGTGTGCGTCGGGTTGGCCTCGGTCGACGTGGTGCCGTCGCCGAAGTCCCACGCCCAGGACACGCCACCGGCACGCAGGCCGTTGAAGCTGTGCGTCAACGCCTTGTCCTGCACGGCGACCGAGGAGGTGGTCACGGCCGGGGTCGGGCCACCACCCTGGTAGCTCACCCGGATCAGCTTCTGGTTCGGGTGCACGGTGAAGAACCCGCCGCCGTAGTCGACCATGTAGAGCGCGCCGTCGGGACCGAACTTGGCGTCCATCCAGCTCTGCAGCTGGTTGTTGGCACCGCCCGGGGGAATGATCTTCAGCAGCGTCTCGGCGAACAGCGGCGGCTGTGCGGTCGGCACGCCCGCCGGGTCGACGGTCACCGCGACGCGGTTCGACGCGGTGGTCTGGTCACCGATGAACCACTTGTCGTCCCAGTACTCCGGCCAGGCGACGCCGCTGTCGGTGTCCACCCGGTCGTAGTGGTAGGTCGGACCGGTCATGACCGCCTGCCCGCCGCCCTTCAGGTACGGCTGGGTGTAGGTGGCGTCGGCCGCGTTGTAGGTCGGAATGCTGGAGTTGGGCCGGTTCGGGAACACCGGGCCACCACCATCCGGCGAATACCAGATCATGTTGTCCTTGACCGGCGGCAGGGTCACCAGACCCGTGTTGCGCGGCGAGGCGTTGACCGGGTTGTCGCAGTCGTACCAGCCGGTCAGCACCGTCGCGTCGTTGTTGCTCCGGTCGCGGTATGGCTGGCGGTTGCCCATGCAGTACGGCCAACCGTGGTTGCCCGCCTCGGTGATGATGGTCGCGGTCTCGTACTTCGCCGGACCGAGGTCCGGGTTCGGCGAGCTCGCGTCCGGACCCACCCAGGCGGCGGTCAGCCAGTCGTGTTCCGGGTCGATCTGCAGGCGCGAGATGTTCCGCACGCCCATCACGTAGATCTCCGGCCGGGTCTTCGCGGTCCCCTCGGGGAACAGGTTGCCCTCGGGGATGGTGTAGGTGCCGTCCGCCTCCGGGTGGATGCGGATGATCTTCCCGTTCAGGTCGTTGGTGTTGCCGGCGGTGCGCCGCGCGTCCTGGAACGAGACACCCTTGTACTCCTCGGTCCAGTTGTTGCCGGAGTATCCGCTGGAGCCCTGCGAGGAGTTGCTGTCACCGGAGCCGACGTAGAGGTTGCCCGACGCGTCGAACGCCATGCCGCCGCCGGCGTGGCAGCAGCTGTGGATCTGCACGTCCCAGGACAGCAGGTCCTTGCGGGACGCCAGGTCCAGCGTCTGGCCCTGGTGGTCGTAGGTGAACCGGGAGACCGTGCGCTTGCCGATCCGGTTGTCCCGGTCGATCGAGTCGTGCGGCATCCAGTACACGTACAGGTAGCCGTTGTCCGCCCAGTTCGGGTCGGTCACCAGGCCGAGCAGGCCCTCCTCGATCTTGACCAGCTCGCCACCGCTGCCGCGGTTGCCCATGACCTCCAGCGAGGTCAACAGCTTGACCTTGTTGGTCTTGGGGTCCCACTGGTGGATCGTGCCGCAGCCCTTGCCGATGTCCGGGTTGGTCCAGTCGTTCGGCGTGGGGACGACGTTGTCGGCGCAGGCACCGCGGCCGATGTAGAAGACCGTGCCCTCCGGCGAGATCGTCAGGCCGTGCGACTCACCGATCTGGTCGAGCTGACCAGGCTGGTTGGGCGCGGTCAGCCGCTCGATCTTGTAGTTGGCCGCGATGGTGGCCTTGCAGTCCGCGCGCACCATGCCGGTGGTCCACTGCAGCGCGCCGAGCAGGTGCGTGCGGAACGCGGCCTCCCCGTAGCTGCCGTCGGTGTGGCCCATGCCGGTGTAGAAGGAGCGCCCGCCCTCGTAGTCACGGCACCAGGACACCGGGTGGAACGCGCCGTTCGCGCCGGGGCCGGGGTTGTAGTGCCGCTCCTCGACCTGCGCGACCGTGTGCACGGTACCGACTGGGTTTGGCGCCCAGTTGGTCCACTTGTCGGTGCGGGTCAGGGTCGCCGGCAGGCTGGCGGTGGCCGGGTGGTGGCGGTCGGTGAGGTTGACCACCGCCTCCGCGGGCTCCGGCTCCGGCGGCGGCCCGGTGTCGGTCATGGTCAGGCCCCAGTCGGCGAGCTGGAGCGCGTCCGCGCCCGCGTTCGCCGTGATGTTGAGCCGGTAGTACGCGTAGGCGGTCGTGTTGGTGAACTCGAACTCGCGGACCTGGAAGCGCTCCGGGAAGTCCTCGTTCGTCCTGGTGTCCAGGTCGGTCCAGGTGGTCCCGTTCGCGCTGCCCTGCAGGGTCCAGCTCACCGGGTCCCGGCCCTCGAAGTCGTTGGCCGAGGTGAGCGAGTACTTGGCCACCGCGGCGGCGGTGTGCAGGCGGTAGCTGACCCAACCCGTCCTGGCGAAGGCCAACCACTTGGTGTTCTCGTTGTTGTCGATCAGCTTGGCCGCGGACTCGTTCGGCGCGTTCTCGCCGCTCGCGGTCACCTCGGCCACCGGCTGGATGCCGCCGGGGCGGGTGCCGATCAGCCCGGTGAACCACTCCGAGTCCGGCTGGAACTTGGCCGCGTCGGCGATGCCGAGGTAGCCGTTGCCGGCCTTGATGAAGCTCTGCAGCGCCGCTTCCTGGTCCGCGCTCAGCTCGACGCCCTCGGCAGAGAGCATCACCACGCCGCGGTAGCGGGCCAGGTTCTCCGCGGTGAACGCGGCCGGGTCGTCGGTCACCGCGACGTTCATGCCGCTGCGCTGACCGAGGCCGGCGATCGCGTCGGTCGCGCGGGTCACCGGGTCCTTCTGGTCGGCGGCCGGTCCGTGGAAGACCAGCACGTTGACCGGGGCGACGGTCTGCGCGTCGGCCTGCGGCGCCGTGGTGGTGACGATCGACGGCGCGACCAGTGTCCCGAAGGACATGGCCGCGCTGATCAACACCACGCCGGCGGTTCGCCAGGATCGGCGTCGAGACGAGCCTGTGGGAACTCTTCGTCCCATCCCTTGCTCCTTCATCGGTGGTTGGGGCCTGGTCTGGATGGCTTCGGGTCGGGGAGGTGTTCTTTTAGTGACCTTCGTGCGCGCCGTCGTTGGGGGCCAGCGCCGGGTCGCCGGTCGGGTTGGGGCCCGCGGCGGCGCCGTGGTGGTGGTTGTGGAAGCGGTCGATGGCCTCCTGGGCGCCCGCCGGCATGCTGCCGTCGGCGTTGCGCACCAGGAAGATGCCCGACATCGGGTCGGCGTGGCTCTGCACGTGGCAGTGGTACATCCACGCGCCGGGGCCGACCGCCTCTCCGGCGAGGACCTGGAAGCCGAACGAGGCGCCGGGGTCGAGGTTGCGGTTGTCGATCACGTGGGCGTGGTCGTTCTCGCCGCGCAGCATGCCGGTGCGGGTGTCGGCCCAGCGGTGGGCGTGCAGGTGGAAGGTGTGTGGCAGGTTGCCGTGGCCGACGCAGACGAACTCGACCCGCTCCCCGTGCCGGGCCTCGAACATCGGGGTGTCCGGCGCGACCTTGTTGTTGATGGTCATCTCGTTGAACACGACGGTGAACTGCCGGTCGGGCAGCAGGTCCCCGGCGCGGCGGACGATCAGCCCGCCGTAGAGGCCGCGGGCGATGCCGCCGGTGCCGTGGTCGGAGCCGAGGGCGTGGTCGTGGTAGTGCCAGTAGCCGGCGCTGCCCGGCATGTAGAAGCCGCCGCTCGCGCGGTACTGGGTCTGGGTCCGCCAGGTGTAGACGCGGGTCTCCCCCGGCTCGTTGAACGAGTCGTTGAGCGGGGAGCCGTCGGAGTTGGTGTCGTAGCTGACGCCGTGCGGGTGGATGGAGAGCCGTTCGGCGGTGCTGTTGACGAGCTCGATCTCCAGGGTGTCGCCCTCGTAGATCTCCAGCAGCGGGCCGGGGACGGTGGCCTTGCCCGGCTCGAGCCCGTACCCGAACTGGTTGCCGGGCAGCGCCTCGGCGTAGATCGTCACCCGGCGGGTGCGCGCGAGTGCCGCGTTGGCCGTCGCGGTGGCCGTCGGCCCTGCGGTGCTGGCGACCGCGACCGGGGCGACCGCCGCGACGGCGGCGCCGGCGAGCATGGACCGACGGGTGAGTCGGGAGGGTGCGCGATTATCCATCATGGATCTCCAGTCGGCGGGAGTGCAGGCGAGCGGGGGGATGGCCGGATGACCCCGGAGATGTCCAGGTCGGGGCCAGGTGGGGATTCGCGCCGTGGCCGGATCGGCTCACCATGCGCACAGCTCGCCAGGAGAACGTGTGCATCCGTGCTCCCGCTGCGATGACATCCTTGTCATGCTGCCTCGCCCTTCGGCCCGCTTCTGATCAAACGAGTCGAACTTATGTCGTTCAGCGACAAAAGTTAAGGGCCAAATGGCTCAATAGCGTGACCGTCTCGCGCCGGTCCCCCGCCATGACAAGCGCCATCGCCCCTGTTCGTTCGACCCCTGATCGAATCAGTAATCCCACCACCCCGCGAGTCCAACGCTCTCACCCCGCGAGTCCAGCACTCCCGACACGCGAGTTCAACACTCCGGCCACCCGGCGCGCCCAGATGGTGCCGCAATGTCCATAGTGGACGGCAGGTACGGGTCCTGCCACGGCAACGGTTGGCGCACGCCGGCCGAGACGATCACCGCGAGGTCGTCGCCCGGACGGGGCGATCCACCTCCGCCTGGTCGCGCCACGGTGTCCTGGACTCCACAGTGGACAGACAACCGGCCGCACCGCCGCCCGGACGGGTGAACGGATAATGGGGCAGCCGGGCACCGCCCAACCGCCCCATCGACCCGCGAAGTCGCTAGCCCAGCGTCACCGGCAGCAGTGCGGCGGAGTTGGAGAAGAACGACGGCACCGGGGGCAGCTTCGCCGCGTCGGTGGCCAGCCGCACGTCCGGATACCGCTCGAACAGCGCGGGCAACGCCACCTGCGCCTCCAGCCGCGCGAGGTGCGCGCCGAGGCAGATGTGCGCACCGCCGCCGAAGGCCAGGTGCCGGGCCGCCGGCCGGGTGATGTCGAACTGGTCGGCGTCGCGGCCGTGGTGGGCCGGGTCGCGGCCGACGCCGCTGTAGGGTGCGAGGATCGCCTCGCCCTTCGGGATCCGCACGCCGGCGATCTCGATGTCCTCGAACGGGTACCTGGCGGGGAAGTTGCCGATCGGCGCGTCCCAGCGCAGCGTCTCCTCCACCACCCGCGCCCACACCTCGGGGCCGCCCGTGCGCGCCAGTTCGAGCTGGTCGGGGTGGGTGAGCAACGCCCGCACCCCGTTCACGACCAGGCCGAGCGTGGTCTCGTGACCGGCGGTCAGCAGCAGCCAGATCGTGTCGATCAGCTCTTCGGTGGTCAGCGCCTCCTGGTCCTGCGCACCGAGCTCGATCAGCGCGCTGGTCAGGTCCTCCCCCGGCACCTCCGTGCGCAGCTCGACCAGCTGGTTGAGCAGCGCGTGCCGGTCGCGCTGGGTGGCCACGACCTCCTCGGCGGTGGTGTTCGTGCGGAAGATGCTGTCCACCAGCTCACGCAGCCGCGGCCGCCACTCGACCGGCACCCCGGTCAGCTCGCAGATCATCGACATCGGCACCGGGTAGGCGTAGTGCTGGCGCAGGTCCACGACCCCGTCCGCGTCGGCGTTGGCCGGCAGGGCGTCGAGCAGCTCGCGCACGATCTCGGTGAGCCGAGGACGCAGCCGCTCCACCCGGCCCCGGGTGAACGTCCTGGTGACCGGCCGGCGCAGCCGCTGGTGCGCCTCGTCGTCGCTGGTGACCATGTTCGTCACCTTGATCATGCCGACCAGCGGCCACTCGTCGGTGACCTCGCCGGAGATGATCGCGTTCCAGTTGCGCCAGTTCTTGGACACCCGAGGATCGGTCACCAGCTCGGCGAGCAACGCGTGCTCGGTCACCGCCCACACCCGGACATCACCGGGCAGCACCACCCGGACCACCGGACCCAGCTCCCGCATTCTCGCCGCCTCACCGTGATGATCGGCGCTCATGGGGTCGAGGTGGATGAGGGGAACCTGCGCGGTGACCGGCTCGGTCATCTGGATAAGCCTCCTGGCTGGACGAACGTGACGGGCAGGCTGGCCGGGCACCGTGTCCAAGGCGAAGGCAGTAGCGTGACCGTGTCAGCCGGTATCGACAACGTCACATCATGTAGTCGGTGTAGCGCGGTATCAACCGCTATCCGTGTGATCATTCGGCCGGCTCGTTGCGCTGGGCAAGCATGCGGGCCCGCGCTCCACGCCAGATGCGCGCGGTTGCCGATCTCCAGCCACGGGTCGTCGGTGTGCACCCTCGGGTCGGCGTTGGCCGCGGCCAGCCCGAGGATCAGCGCGTCCCCGCGCCGGATCGGCATCCCGGCCAGCTCGCAGTCCACCAGCGCGTACCGCGCCGGCATGTTCGACATCGGCGGGTCGCGCCACAACACCTCGTCCAGCGCGTCGTCCAGGCCGAGTCGCCCGCCGCGTAACCGGCCGGCGAAGCGCGGGTCGGCCAGCATCAACCGCAGCGTCTGCGCGATCCAGGACGTCGTGGTCTCGTAGCCGGCGGAGATCATCAGCACCATCGACTGCTGGACCTCGAAGTCGTCGCGCAGGCTTGGGTGGTTGAGGAAGGCCGTGGTGAGGTCGTCGGCCGGCAGCTGGCGCCGGGCCCCCATCACGCCGGTGAGGATCCGCTCCAGCTCCTTGGCGGCCGGGGCCGAGTCCTCCGCCGAGCTGAACAACGCGACCAGCGCCGCCCGCAGCTGGTGGCCCTGCGCCGGCGGCAGGCCGAACAGCCCGGCGACGGTCAGCATCGGCACCACGGCCGCGTAGTCCGAGACCAGGTCGGCCTCGCCCCGGCTGGCGAACCCGTTGACCAGGTCGACGCAGGTGCGCCGGATGAACCGGCTCATCCGGTGCTCGTCGAGCCCGGCGAGGCCCTCGTCCAGCGGGCCGCGCAGCCTGCGGTGCTTGTCGCCGTCGGCGAAGTAGGCGTTGTCCCGGGGGAACATCATCGGCCCGAGACCGGAGTCCTCCGGCACCACGCCCTCGACGAACAGGCGCCAGTTGTTGGGGTCGCGGGAGAACAGCTGTTCGTTGCGCACCACCTGGCAGAGCTCGTGGTGGCCGAGCACCAGCCAGGCGTTGATGCCCGGTTCGAGCTCGACGGGCGCGATCTCGCCCCACCGTTCCCGCAGCGCGCGGTAGGCGACCTGCGGGTCGGCGACGTTGGTGGTGGTGATCAGCGGGGTCAGGTCGGTCAGCTCGGCGAGCGTGCGCCGGTGGGTCGTGGTCATGCGAACGCCTTGGCGGAGACGGGGAACCTGATGGCATGCTCGACGAGCGTGCCGAGCGCCGCCGCCGAGGACTCACGGTTTCTGGCGTCACAGCTCACTATTGGCGTCTCCGGTAACAGGTCGAGGGCGTCGCGCAGTTGGTCGAGGTTGTAGCGGGGCGCGCCGGGGAACTGGTTGACCGCGACCGCGAACGGCATCCCGGTACGCAGCTCGAGCTGGTCGAAGACCTCGAAGCTGTCCTCGACCCGGCGCGGGTCGACCAGCACCAGCGCGCCGACCGCCCCGTCGGCCAGGCCCTCCCACAGGTCCCAGAACCGGCGCTGGCCCGGCGTGCCGAACAGGTAGAGCACCACTTCCTCGCTGACCGTGATGCGGCCGAAGTCCATGGCGACCGTGGTCGTGGTCTTCTCGTCGAGGCCGGCGAGGGAGTCGACGCCGACGCTCGCGACGGTCATCGCCTCCTCCGTGCGCAGCGGCGGGATCTCGCTGACCGAGCCGATCAGCGTCGTCTTGCCGACCCCGAACGCGCCGACCACGAGGATCTTGACCGACTGGGAGATGGTCGATGGCACATAGCGGTCGGAGTCAGAGGTTGCGGAGACCATTGAGCACCTTCTCCAGGAGGTCGCGGTCGAGTAGTGCGTGGCGTGGCGGACCGGAGCGGATCGACAGGTGGCCGGTGTCCACGAGGTCCGATGCGATCACGACCACCAGGCTCACCGGCAGTTCGAGGTAGGCCGCCGCCTCGGCGAGGGACAGCACCCCTCGGCACAGGTGCAGCAGCTCGCGGGCCTGCCGACTCGCCGACATCGGCACCGGCAACTCCGGATCGACGCGCAGCAGCGTCTCCGGCCGGATGGTGTTGCGGGACGGGCGGGCGCGACCGGAGGTGATCACATAGGACCGGACGGGATGATCGGTGTAGTCGGGGTCCGCCATGCGGTCAGCCGGCGCGCGACGGGGTGCTCAACGTTCGTTCGCCGATCGTGAGCACCTGCGCCTGCATCTGCTGGGCGATCAGCGCCGGGTCGATCACCTGCTCGGTGACCACGGCGAGCCGGGAGCCGTCACCGGCGCCGCGGACGAACAGGAAGCCGCCGTCGAACTCGACCAGCACCTGCCGGGGGCCGCTGCCGGTGCCGAACTCCTTGCTCACGCCGTGGCCGAGGGAGCTCAGGCCGGCGCAGGCGGCGGCGAGCTTGTCCGCCACGTCGACCGGCGTGTGCCCGGTACGCACCTTCAGCAGGCCGTCGGAGGTCAACACCACCGCGTGCCGGACACCGCGCACCGTACTGATCAACTCCAGCATCCAGCTGTTGTCATCCGGATACGTGCTCATGCCCCGGCCTCCCCCGTTCGCCTTGGTCCCCATGCCCTGAATGGGTCATTCGGGACGTTGAACGTCCCGAATGCCTCATTCAGGGCATTGGCGGGGTGGTGATCCGTTCCCCTTGGGTGCGGTTGGCGGCCACGCGGGTCGCTCATCGGTCCTCCGAATCGTGGTGGTTTACGGCGTGGCGGTCGGTGGTGCTGGTTTCTTGGCGGGTGGAGCTGAGGAAGGCGCCCATCCACTGGCCGGCTTCCTCGGCGGACTGGGCGGGGCGTTCCTGGTGCTCGTCTGGCCAGTCGACGGTGCCGGACAGGGCTTCGGCGCGGCGGGACCGGCGGCGGGGCAGCGCCGGCAGGTCGTCGACGGGCAGGCCGATGTCGCCGGAGACGTGCTCGGATTCCGACTCGGGCTCGGGCTCCGGCGCTGGCTCGGGCTCCGGCGCTGGGTCCGGCACCGGGTCGGGTGCCGGCGGGTCGGGGACCGGGTCGGGGAGCGGCTCGGGGTCGGGCGCCGGTGGGGCGACGCTGGCGACCGCCGGCTCCGGCGCGGGGCGGGGCCGAGGGCGGGGACGGGGTGGCTCGTCGACCGGCAGCGTGTCGGGAACGGTGGACTCGCCGGTCGGGAGCGTTGGACTCGCGGGTTCCTGGCGGCGGGCCAGGGCGTGGGTGAAGGCGCCGGAGGGCACGACGGGCTCGGTCAGCTCGGTCGGCACCAGGACGATGGCGCGCAGGCCGCCGTAGACCGACTCGGTGATGTCGACCCGGAAACCGTGCCGGCGGACGTACGCGCCGACCACGGGCAGGCCGGTCTGCGGGATCTCGCCGAGGTCGGCGAGGCCGACGTGGCGGCGGCCGGAGGCGATCTCGCGGACCCGCTCCAGCCGGACGTCGTCCAGGCCGACACCGCCGTCGTCGATCTCGATGACCGCGCCGCGCTGGACGTGCCGCAGCGACACCAGCACCTGGGTGGTCGGCGGGGAGGACTGGGCGGCGTTGGCGAGCAGTTCGGCCAGCAGGTGGATCAACGGCTCGACCACGCGCGCGGCGACCGCGACGCCGGGGTCGCCGGAGACCTCGACCCGCTGGTAGGCGGTGATCCGCCCGGCGGCGCCGCGCACCACGTCGGCGATGGGCAGCGACTGGTGCCACTGCTGGCCCGGCCACTCCCCGCACAGCGCGGCCAGGCTCTGGGCGTTGCGCGCCTGCTGGGCCGCCGCGTGGTCGACGCGCATGCTGGTGTGCAGCACGTCGGCGTCGGCCGGGTGGCGGCGCACCATCCGCGCGGCCTCTTCCTGGATGCGGTGGGCGGAGGCCTGCACCTTGCGACCCAGCGTCACCACCGCGGCCTGCACGGCGTCCTGCCGGGCGTGCTGGTCGTCGCGGACGCGGGCCAGGTGGCCGGCGGCGCGGGTGAGCACCGCGGCGGTGGCGTCGTCGCCGGTGGCGTCGGGCAGCGGCGGGATCGGGCCGACGACGGTGAGCGCCGGCAGTTGGGCCTCGACCAGGTTCTCCATCGCCAGCCTGCGGGTGCGGCTGACCTCCTCCAGCGCGCGGACCTGGTCGTCGAGCCGGAACAGTTCGTCGTCGTGCGCGCGGGCGGCTCTGGCGGAGACGAGCGCGCCGGCCACCACGACGCCGATCGCGATCACCCCGGCCACGACCCACCACAGGGAGTCGGCGAGCGAGTCGCCTAACAGTAACGGCGAGGCCAGCACGTAGGCGGTGACGCCGATGATGCTGATCCACGTTCCAGCATGCCTCGGCAGCGCCGACGTGGGCGAATGAGATGCCATGATCACCAGGTGTCCGGATCGCAGGAGCGGTTTTCATGCTGCTCGACTGGATCTCACAGTCCGTGCTTCCCCGAAAGCAGCGAGACACGACAGTATCCCAACAGTCAAGGCTACCGGAACCGCCACGGGCTCCTGCAGTGTCCACAAAGGACATTCGAGACGCGCTGGACCGGCAGTGTTGGCGATGTGCCGTGCGCACCTGGTTTCCTGGTGTCCACCGGGCACGTTGACGAGGGTGGGGACACATGGACCTGACGATCGGCGACCGGGTGAGCGGGCGGGGCGGCGTGCTGGTTGGCAGGTCGGTCGAGCTGGCGCTGTTCGCCAGGGTGCTCACCGGTGAGCTCGACCGGAACGTCCTGCTCGTGCACGGTCCGGGCGGCATCGGCAAGACCCAGCTGCTGCGCGCGTGGTCCGAGGCCGCGCGCGCCGCCGGCCGGCCGACCAGGTGGATCGACGCGCGGTCCATCGAGCCGCGACCGGAGGCGATCGCCGCCGCGCTGGTCGACGTGCGCGCCGGTACCGTGGTGTTCCTCGACGGCTTCGAGCGGATCGCCGCCGGCGCGCGCGAGCTGCGCGACGACGTGGTCCCCCGGCTGCCGGGTGATGCCGTGGTGGTGATCGCCGGCCGGGACCGGCCAGACGCCGGCTGGTTCGGCGGCGGCTGGGCCGGGGTGTCGTTCGTGCTCGAGCTGGCCGCGCTGGACGCCGGCACCGCGGTCGAGCTGCTGGCCGCGCTCGGTGTGCTGGCCGGCCCGGCCACCGAGATCGCCCGCTGGGCGGCCG